>NZ_JBIXJN010000004.1:0-334715 GCF_052871115.1 Rhizobium sp. LARHSG275
CTGCAGACACCTGTGCAGGGACGAACGCGTCAGATGCGGGATCGTCGGTTGAAGGGCATAGAGGCAGTCATCAAGAGGCAGCAATGTATGCCTGCGAAAGGCGACGATGACGGCTTCTTCTTCAAGGAGAGGATTGTCGAATGCGGGTCCTTCGGGCCTGTCGGAAGATCGGCCAATGATGTCCGTCTCTTCCATTTGGCTATCGTCTTCTGATTGAGCGTGACCGCAATCCCAATCATTGAATCCTGACGCGATTACCACAGCCCAGCCAATTTACCCAGGCGGCCGACGGGCGGTATCAAGTTGCCATGCCAATCAGCAAGGCAATAGCGATCCTACGGGACGGGTGGGCATTCGCACGATCCGGCCTGGATCGAAGCTCTGGAGCGAGCACTTGCCAGGACGACGTTGCAGCGGGTTGCATAGCTCGTTCGCCGCTCAGCAAACAGAGGCTGTGATCGGCTGCAATACTGAACCGAACACCCGCCTGCGGACGCCCGAAATCCGCTCGCTGCAAGGTACCGACGGCGGCGACGAAATAAACGATGTATCAAAAGACCGAAATCTGCACAAATGCAGGTCCGCGCACCAATGCCACTCCGGAACTGAGCATTAGCGGTCGAAATTCGGTTTCCTGCACATCTCTGCCAACGTCATTTTATTGGGATTGTTCGCAATTGGTCGGCGCCATTCCGACCGCCGACATCGATCCAACTTTTGACCGTCAATCATCCTTTTGCCGCATCCCTCCAGGCGCGTTCGAACGGCAGGCGCCAGGCGTGCGGGGCAATGAGTTGGTGGATCGACTTCGGCCCCCAGCCGCCCTGGTCGTAGAGGCGTACGGGCGGCGGGTTATCGAGGAGAGGTTGGGAAACCTCCCAGAGACGCTCAATACCCTCGGCCGTAGTGAAGAGCGTGTGGTCACCGCGCATGGCGTCGAGGATCAGACGCTCGTAGGCCTCCAGAACTTCGCCAATCAGGCCTGTTTCGCTCATGGCGAATTGCAGCGAGAGCTTGTCGAGCCGGAAGCCCGGGCCAGGGCGCTTGCCATAGAAGGAAAGCGAGACCTTGGAGGCATCAGCGAGGTCGAAAGTGAGGTGGTCAGGGCCCTGTGCCCCCACGCCAGATCCCGGCGGGAACATCGATTTCGGGGGCTCGCGGAACGCGATCGAAATAATGCGCTGCCCCTCGGCCATGCGCTTGCCTGTACGCAGGTAGAAGGGCACTCCGGCCCAGCGCCAGTTGTCGATGGCGCATTTTAGGGCGATGAAGGTGTCAGTGTCGCTTTCGGGATCGACGCCAGGCTCATTACGGTAGCCAATGTATTGACCGCGCACCACGTCGCGCGGCTCAATCGGCAACATGGAGCGGAACACCTTGTTCTTCTCTTCCGAGATTGGCGCAGGCTCAAGAGCAGTGGGCGGCTCCATCGCCATGAAGCCGAGGATCTGGAAGAGGTGGGTCACCACCATGTCACGATAGGCGCCGGTGGTCTCGTAAAAGGCGGCGCGGGTGGAAAGGCCGAGCGTCTCCGGGACGTCGATCTGCACATGGTCGATGAAGTTCCGGTTCCAGATTGGTTCGAACAGGCCATTGGCAAATCGGAAGGCCAGGATGTTTTGTGCCGGCTCCTTCCCGAGGAAATGGTCGATGCGGAAGATCTGCTTCTCGTCGAACACTTCGTGCAGCTTCTTGTTTAGTGCAACGGCACTAGCAAGGTCTGTGCCGAAGGGCTTTTCCATAATGATTCGGGAGCGTTCAGTCAGCTCAGCCTGGGCGAGGAGTTGCACAGCCAGAAGGGCGGCACTTGGTGGCACGGATAAATAGTGCACGCGCCGCGTCTCGGCGCCCAGTGCTGCCTCGGCCCTGTCGACCGCTTCCTTGAGAGCATCGGCGCCGGCAGCGAGCGGGACGTAGTCGAGCGATGCGGCAAACGCTTCCCATTCGGACTGCGAGAACTTGCGAGTCAAGAACTTGTCCAGCGAGTCACGGGCGATAGTGCGGAAGGCATCCGCGTCAATGTCGTCGAGCGAGACGCCGATAATGCGGCAGCCTGGAATGAAGCCCGCATTCGTCAGGTGGAACAGCCCGGTCAGTAGCTTGCGTCGTGAGAGATCGCCTGTCGCGCCGACAAGCACAACGACCTGTGGATAGCCGGGGCCAACCCGAGTTGAATTCTTGCGCAAAACACTCATCCTCAAGTCTTCCGTTGTCCCTTGGGGATGGAGGTCGACCCCAGCTCCGAGCTGCCGCGAAGCGGCTATCTTCGTGCGTGATGCCATGACGTTGAAGCTCACCCCTCAAAGGTTAAATAGACGCATGGATTGCGTAGCGGAGCAAGGGGGCGGCGATACCGTCCCGAAGTGCCGCGTCTTAGCGACTTCGGTCGCACAATGTCGCCATGGTGCAGGAAAACACCGCGGAGATTCATCGGCTCCGGCATCAGGTGGAAGTGTTGAACGAAAGAATCTTCCACTTTCAGACCGCCGATATCCGCAAGACATCGCCCGCCGCCCGCCCACCGATGTCCCTGGTCTCCTGAAGGGATGCTTCGAAATCTCCCCGATGTGCCAGGGAACCTGGGGGCTCCATAAGTTGAGTCGCCATCGATAGAGGTCCTTCGATGCTGATCCGCCCCGATGCCTGTGTGGCTTGGTGAGGAGAGCAGCGCGGACGGATTGGAGGAGGCGCTCGGCCGCTGGTTCACGACAACACGGGATGACGGGGCTATGCTGCGATCCGGACAGTGATCATATCTGCGGCAGCCCGAGGTTCGAGTGGGGCTGGCCTAGCCGCACTTAAAAATCCGCCACTTTGCCCCAAGCGGATGTCCCGAAGCGGTCGGGGTGATAGGGCCTGGGATCGACGATCGGCTCATCGCCGGTGACGATATCGGCGATCAGATGACCGGCGCCAGGCCCTATGCCGAAGCCGTGGCCGCTGAAGCCGGCGGCAAGGATGAAACCGGGCAAGGTGGCGATCTCGCCGATCCCCGGCACGCCGTCGGGCGTGCTGTCGATATAGCCCGCCCAGGCCGCGCTGATGGCGGTCTTCTTCAAGGCGGGCAGAAGCTCGAGCGCCCGCGCATGGGTGAGGGCAATGGTGGCCTTGTCGACGGTCGGATCGAGGATACGCATGTGCTCCATCGGCGTCGGCCTGTCGAGCCGCCAACGGGCCAGAGATTCGTGACCCGAACGAAACCCTTCCAACCCACCGGGTGCGAGACTGCGCCAGCGCCGGGCGAACATCGGCAGGAACTGCCGCGCGAAGCGGAACTGCTGTGGCGTCGGATCGACGCGGGCGCGGCCGCTGATCGCCAGCGTGTGGCCGCCATCGCGACGTCGCGTCACCGAAACGGCGGATGTATGCAATGCATCCGGAAGGCTGCCTGCGCCCGGAGATACGGAGAGGATCGAGGAGCGTATCGAGGCTTGCGGAAATCGAATGCCGAGCTGGCGACAGAAGGAGGAGGCCCAGGCGCCACCGGCCAGGATCGCGACTTTCGTGCGGATCGTGCCATGCTCGGTGACGACGCCCGAGAGCCTGCCGCCTTCGACGTCGAGGCCGCGGGCCGCACAGGATTGATGCACCGTGCCGCCGAGTTTCAGGATCGCACGCGCGACGGCCGGCGCAGCGCTCGCCGGATCGGCGGTGCCGTCGGTCGGCGAAAACACCCCGCCTTTCCATGAAGCGCCGGTGGCACGCCCGCGTTCGGTTGCCTCGGCGCTGCTCAGCATATGTGTCGTGACGCCGACCGAGCGGGCGAAATCGCGCCAGCGGGCCCAACCGGACAGTTCCTGGTCGCTATTGCTGAGATAGAAGAGGCCGCAACGACGGAAGCCGGTGTCCTCACCGGTCTCAGCGGCGAAGCGCTCCCACAGATCGAGGCTCTTCGTCGACATCGGCAATTCACGGGCGTCGCGGTTCTGCTGACGGCACCAGCCCCAGTTGCGGCTCGATTGCTCGGCGCCGATCAGGCCCTTCTCGACGAGGGCGACCTTCAATCCACGTCGGGTGAGATAATAGGCCGCGAAAACGCCGACGATACCGCCGCCGATGACCACGGCATCAGCGGTGGAAGGCAGTTCAGGCGTGGTGTCGACGCGATTGAGCGGTGCGGGCATGGGAGAGTCTCCGTTTTAACGGCAGTGTAGCTGATACGACGCCACGGCTTTGCCGGAGATCGGTTCGTGGCAGCAGAAGATTCCGTGTTGGGAGGATGCCAGCAGCCGTTTGTGCTTCGGCCTATCTCGCAACGCGATCGACAGGCCAACGTCATGTGCTAAGGTTGGTGTTGGGAACACGCAGCATAATCTGCTGCGTCATTGGCGATCTCCAGCAAGTGAGGGCGTGTGAGGTGAAACTCGACCGGATCGACGTAAAAATCCTTTACGAACTGCAGAAGAATGGCCGCGTCACGAATGTGGAACTCGCCGAACTGGTCAATCTGTCGCCGAGCCCCTGCCTGATGCGGGTGAAGAAGCTGCAGTCGGAGGGCTATATCGAAGGCTATTCGGCCCAGATCAACGTCAGCAAACTGGGGCAGACGCTGACGGTGTTCACCGAGATCACCCTGAAAAACCACCGGCAGATCGACTTCGCCCGCTTCCTGGCCGCGATCGAGAAGGTCGACCAGGTGATCGAATGCCATCTGGTTTCCGGCGGCTACGATTATATGTTGAAATTCGTCACCGCCGGCATCGACGAATACCAGACGATCATGGAGCGGCTGACCGACCTAGACGTCGGCATCGACAAATATTTCAGTTTCGTCGTCCTGAAGTCGCCGATCATCAAGGCCCACATGCCGCTGACCACCTTGTTTCCGCATTAGCCGGCGAGAGGGCCGCGGCCGGGGCCCGCTTCTGAACCGCATCTCCCCGACCCATCGATACTGCGCAGATGCCGGTTTCTCTCTGTCGCAGGTTGTTCTCCCTATAATGGTTAGGTTCATACTGGTTGGAAGGACTTGCGACAGAATTTCGGGGCTTGCTTTCCAAAGCCATGTTCGCTGCCACTTGCAGATCTCCTGCCGTGGATCCCAGGCGTTTCAACACGACCGGAGCGGGTGCGCGCTGGGTCTGGCAAGCTTGAATCGGCGCTCAGTGGCGGCAATAAGCCCGCACCAGTTCCGGATCCTGCTGGAGGCCGTCGAGCCAAGCCGGATCGAGCGTCGGCACCGATGAGAACAGCAGTTGCGAATAGGGGTGTTGCGGCGCCTTCACCGTCGAGGAGGTGATTTCCTCCACCTTCCGGCCTCCATACATCACGACGATCTCATCGCAGATCGCCTCCACCACCGAGAGGTCGTGGCTGATGAAGATGTAGGAGAGACCGAGTTCGCGCTGCAATTCTTTCAGCAGGTCGATGACGGCGGCGGCAACCACCGTGTCGAGCGCCGAGGTAATCTCGTCGCAGAGGATCAGCTTCGGGTCGGCGGCGAGCGCCCTGGCGAAGTTGACACGCTGCTTCTGGCCGCCCGAGAGTTCGCCCGGCCGGCGATGGCGCAGGTTGCGGGGCAGGCGCACCATGTCGAGCAGTTGATCGATCCTGGCGTTCCGCGCCTTTCGATCCATACGGTGGTAAAAGACCAACGGCCTGTCGAGGATGTCCTCCACCGATTTGGCCGGGTTGAGTGCGGTATCGGCATATTGGAAGACGATCTGCATCTCGCGCAACTCATCGCGCGAACGCTCGCGCGCGTTGCGATGCAGTTCCGTGCCGTCGAAGACGATCTTGCCGACCGCGGCCGGCAGGATGCCGGCGATGGTCCGGGCGAGCGTCGACTTGCCGCAACCGGATTCGCCGATGATGCCGAGATTGCGGCCTTTTTCCACCTTCAGGCTCACGTGCTCGACCGCGCGAATGAGCGGCAGTCCGTCAGCCTGGCGCTGTCCATAACCCGAGACGAGATCTTCGATCCTCAGCAGTGGAGCGGTCGCGGGTTCGGCGGGGCCTACTGCGCCGCGCGGCTTTGGCTCAAAGGCAGCGAGCAGCTCCCTGGTATAGGGGTGCTTGGCATTGTTGAGGATCTCCTCGGTGGTGCCGGTTTCCTGGGTCTCTCCGCCTTTCAACACCACGATGCGGTCGGCGATCTGGGCGACGACGGCAAGGTCGTGCGAGACATAAACGCCAGCGATACCACCCTTCTTCATGACCGACTTGAAAGCGCGCAGCACCTCGATCTGGGTTGTGACGTCGAGCGCCGTAGTCGGCTCGTCGAAGATAACGAGGGTCGGGTCGCCGATCAGCGCCATGGCGGCAGCCAGACGCTGCAATTGGCCGCCGGAAACCTGGTGCGGATAACGGCTGCCGATCGTCTCGGGTTCCGGCAGGGACAGCGCCCGGAAGAGCTCGACTGCCCGGGCACGCGCCTCATCCGGCGACATCAGCTGGTGAATACGCGTGACTTCGATCACCTGGTCCATGATCGATGTGGCCGGGTTGAAGGCGGCAGCTGCCGATTGCGGGACATAGGCGACTTCGGTGCCGCGCACCTTGGCGCGCTGCTTCTCGCTGAGCGTGACCATGTCCTTGCCGCCGACCGAAACGCTGCCGCCGGAGATACGACAGCCCGCGCGGGTGTGGCCCATGAGGGTCAAGGCGATGGTTGTCTTACCCGAGCCGCTCTCGCCGATCAGCGCGACGATCTCGCCCTCGGCAACATCGAGGCTGACACCCTTGATGATCTCGACACGTCGGCCGGAATCGGTGGTGGCTTCGACCTTCAGGTCACGGATTTCGATGAAATTGCTCATGACATGCTCCGGTCGCGGATTTTCTGCGGCAGGTTGTCGATCAGCAGGTTGACGCTGATCGTCAGGCTGGCGATGGCAAGCGAGGGGAACATCACCGCCGGCGCACCGAATGGCAGGCCGCCGATATTCTCGCGCACGAGCGCACCCCAATCGGCATAGGGCGGCTGGACGCCAAGGCCGAGGAAGGAAAGCCCGGAGAGCAGCAGAACGATGAAGACGAAGCGGATGCCGAGATCGGCAAGCACCGGCCCGACGATGTTCGGTAGGATTTCCGAGCGAATGAGATAGAGGGTGCTTTCTCCGCGGATACGCGCGACGGTGATGAAATCCATCGCATTGATGTTGACGGCGAGCGCCCGGGCGAAGCGGTAGGCGCCCGGGATGTAGATCACCGACAGCGTCAGGATCAGCACCGGGACCGAGGAGCCGACGGCAGCGACGACCACCAGTCCGAACAATTTGCTCGGGATGGAGTTGAGCGCGTCGAGGAAGCGGCTGAGGATGGTGTCCAGCCAGCCGCCGGCCACCGCTGCGATCATGCCGAGCACAACGCCGCTGAAGCAGGCGATCGTGACCGCCGCCAGCGAGATACCGACCGTGTAGCGTGCACCCATCAGAATCCGCGAGAGCATGTCGCGGCCGAGATAATCGGAGCCGAGCCAGAGTTCCCGGCTCATCGGGCCGAAATAGTCGAGATCGATAATCTCGCCGACGGGGTAGCGGATGATCCATGGCGCGAAGATCGCGACGAGCGCCCATGAGGAGATGACGGTGAAGCCGATCGCGCCGACGATGTTGAAGCGATAGCCAAACCGGGTTCCGGACAGCCGGCCGGAGGTGGTTTCGGAACTTGTCGTGGTCATCGAAGCCTCGGATTGGAAAGGATGGCGATGATATCCGCGATGGTGATCAGCAGCAGGTAGCCCAGGCAGAAGATCATCGCGCAACTCTGGATTAGCGGCAGATCGCGGGTGGCGACGGCATCCAGCATCAGCTTGGCGATACCGGGATAATTGAAAATCGTCTCGACGATGATGACGCCTCCGAGCAGATAGGACAGCGACAGCGCAACGGCATTGACGATCGGGCCGAGCGCATTGGGCAGCGCGTGTCGAAAGACGATGCGCGGCCGGGAGGCGCCCTTGAGCAATGCTATCTCGACATAGGGTGTGTTGAGCGTCTCGATGACAGCCGCGCGCGTCATGCGGATCATCTGGGCCGAGACGACGAAGGTGAGGGTGATCACCGGCATGGCATAGACACGCAATATGTCGGTCAGGCTGTGCACTTCATTGGCGAAAGACAGCGCCGGCAGCCATTTCAGATAGACGGCGAAGATGAGGGCGGCGGAGGTCGCAACCATGAACTCCGGTACGGAGATGACGCCGATGGTGATCACTGTGACGATCCGGTCGTAAAGGGTGCCGCGCAGCATCGCCGCAGTGATCCCGAGCGTCAGCGCGATCGGTACGGAGAAAAGCGCGGTGACGCCTGCAAGTTTCAGCGTGTTGACGAAGCGGCCGGCAATGAGAGCTGCGATGGGCATTTGGTTGGCATAGGACGTGCCGAGATCACCCTGCAACAGCCCGACTAACCAGCGCAGGAAACGAAACAGCGCCGGTTCGTCGAGATGCATGGCCTTGCGCAGGCCTTCGACCGCTTCCGGCGTGGCGGCTTGGCCGAGCAGGATCGTCGCCGTATCTCCAGGCAACAGCGTTGTCGCGAAGAAGACGGCGAAGGAGACGATCACCAGGGTGATCACGGCGACGAACAATCTGCTCAGTACAAGGGATAAGACCTGGCGGTTCACGGGCGTCTTCCCTTTGCGTTCGAGTTAAGTTCCATCAAGGCAGATGGACGAACTGGGGCGCGGCTGCAGCCCCAGTCTCCTTTGCCGTATCAGGCTTCAAGCCAGACATATTCCGCGAAAGCGTATCCCATCTGGCCGCCGAGCGGGTTAGCTTCCAGGCCCTTGAGCTTGGCGGTCGTGGCATCGACGTTGGAAATATAGGCCGGAATGATTGTACCAGCTTCCTGGGCGACCATGCCCTGCATCTCGTTATAGATCGTCTTGCGCTTGTCTTGATCGAGAGAGCCGCGCGCCTCGATCAGCATCTGGTCGAACTTCTCCGACTTGTAGTGGCTTTCGTTCCACGGAGCGTCCGAGGTGTAGAGCAGGGAGAAGAGGATATCAGGGGTCGGACGCGGGTTGATATTGCCGAAGTGGATCGGCGCCTTGAGCCAGTAATTGTCCCAGTAGCCGTCGGAAGGTACCCGCTGCACGTCGAGCTTCATGCCGATTTCGGCGCCGGCCGCCTGGATGATCATGGCCATGTCGATCGAGGAACTCGCCGCATCGGAAGCGATGATCGGGATGGATTGGCCGAGAACGCCGGCCTTATCGAAGTGGAACTTCGCCTTGTCGGGATCGAAGGCCCGCGCTTTCAGCTCTGCGTCATGATAGAAGTTCGCCGGCGAAACGGGTTGGTCGTTGCCGACCTCGCCGAGACCGCGCAGCGCCGATTTGACGATCTGTTCGCGGTTGACGAGATACTTCATGCCCTCGATGAAATCCCGCTTGTTGCCGGGCTCCATATCCAGTCGCATGTTGAGGTTGGTATAGTTGCCGGACGTCGTCTTAGACAAGGTGAAGCCGTCGCCCTGGGCCTCGACGAGGCGCATAGAGCGCGGATTGATCGTGGCTGCGAGATGGATGTCGCCCGCAAGCAGCGCGTTGACGCGGGCATTGTCGTCGCTGATGGCGAAGTATTCGAAGGAATCGACGTTCGGGCCGGATTTCCAGTAGTTCTTGTTCTTGACCCCGACCGAGCGAACACCCGGCTCGAAGACTTCCTTGACGAAAGCGCCGGTGCCGTTGGCCTTGGTGAAATCGGTCGTGCCGTCGGCGACGATCATGAAGTGATGCATCGACAGGATGGTCGGCAGGTCGGCATTCGGGCTGGCGAGCGTGATCTCGACGGTTTGTTTGTCGACGGCCTTGAAGCCGGTCATCTGCGCGGCGATCTTGGCGACTTTCGAGCCGACGGACGGATCGAGATGGCGCTTCAGCGAGAAGACCACGTCATCGGCGGTCAGCGGCTTGCCGTCATGGAAGGTGATGCCGTTCTTCAGCTTGACCGTCCAGGTCTTCGCATCCTTGGACTCGATCGCGTCGGCAAGCTCCATCTGCGGCGTGCCTGATTTGTCGAGGAAGGTCAGGCGATTATAGAAGGAGCAGCACCGGACATAGTCGGTGGAGAGCGATGCCTTGGCGGGGTCGAGCGTATCGGCCGTCGAGGACGACCAGCCGGCCGCTTTGAGCGCGCCGCCGGAAACGGGCGTGGCGGCGAGCGCCTTGCCGGCGCGGCCGAGCACGAGCCCGCCGGCCGACAGCGCCACGCCGCCGGCAAGCATCATATGCAGCAACTCGCGACGGGTCGCGCCACGACGGATGGCGCTTTCGACCATGGCGTCGTCGGATCTGGTCCAATTGGTGATCTTGTCGTTCATCTCATTCCCCTTTTCTTCTGTGGCGGGCTGCTCGTTGTGGGCAGGCCCGATCTGCTTTCAAAGTCAGGCGCGCGCAGCGGCCACGGCATCGGCAAGGCCGGCCATGGAGGTGAAATGGTAATCCGGTTTGGTGAACTCGGCCGGTTCGATCGTGCCGCCGTAACCCTTCTCGGCATGTCGCCGCTCGATCCAGCAATTGGTCAGCCCGAGTTTCCTGGAAATCCCGATGTCGTGGTACTGGCTCTGGGCGATATGCAGGATGTCGTCCTTCGAATGTCCTTCCGAGGCGACGTAGTCGAATACCGTCTCGAAGAATGCGGGATCGGGTTTCTCGGTCCCCGTATCATCCGCGGTGAAGGCGGCATAAAAGGGATTGCCGAGTTCTTTCTCGAAGAAATCGAATGCCCAGCGTCGGGCGTTGGTCATCGCCACGAGGCGGTAATCTTTCGCAAGACTGGCCAGCGCCGTGGCGCTGTCTGCAAAACCCTTCCAGCTCTTTGCCGAATCCCGCAGCTGTTCGCCATATTTTTGCTCGGCGGGCAGGCGGAGCTTCGGCGCGATCGCGAGGTAGACGCGAACGAGGTCGTCGGGAAAGAGATCGGCGTCTTCGGAGTAGCGGGCTGCGCGGTAAAGGCTAAGAGCCTGCTCGCCGTCGACTTCAGTCCCCGCCTCGGCCGCGATCTCGGCTAGGCAGGTCTTGAGGCCGCCTTCGAAGTCGATGAGCGTGCCGACGACGTCGAAGGTCATATATTTGAATTCCGAAAGGCTTTTGCTCACGTGAATTCCCCAGTGTTCGGCTCCGATGGGAGCGCGGCTTCTCGAAGAATAAAATTCTGTTCCGCTGGCGGGGTCTTTGTCCCGCTCTTGTATGGAAGGTCGGCTTCTGCCGCGGCCTTTCGTTGATTTCAGTGTGTCACCTGCACTGCGCCGGATTCGCCGAATAGGCATCATGAGGCGGCACAAAATACCGAATCTGACCGTTTCGCGATATTCTCAGTCCTGCAGCGCCCGACGCACATCGGGGTCCTCCAGCGTCTCGTCCAGGGTGATGCGGGTACGCTCAACGATCGCATCTATCTCCGTTTCGGTGCAGCAGAGCGGCGGAGCATAGCCAAGCACACCATTGCCGAAGGCGCGGATGACGAGGCCGTTCTCCCAGGCGCGATCGAAGATGCGGCGGGAGGGTTCGGCGGATGCCGGCAACGGCGTCTTGTTCACCTTGTCGACCACGAGTTCGACGGCGGCGAGCATGCCGCGGCCACGGACATCGCCCACGAGCGGATGATCTCTGAGCGACTCCAGGCCCCGCATGAGCCGTGCGCCGGCCCTGACGCCGTTTTCGAGAAGGCCGTTTTCATAAAGCTTCAGGACTTCGAGGCCGACCGCGGCGCTGACTGGATGGGCCGAATAGGTATAGCCATGGCCGACGGCGGCAGCACCCGCGCCCTCGGCGATCGTTTCATAAACATGATCGGCCATGAAGACGGCGCCCATTGGGACGTAGCCGGAGGTCAGGCCCTTGGCCGTCGTCATGAGGTCGGGCACGACCTCATCCTCGCTGCAGGCAAAAAGCGGGCCGGTGCGGCCAAAGCCGGTGATCACTTCGTCCGCCACGAAAAGGATGTCATACTCGCGGCAGAATTCGCGCATGGCTTTCATCCAGCCTTTCGGTGGCACCAGAACGCCGCCCGAGCCCTGGATCGGTTCGACGTAGAAAGCGGCAACGCGTTCCGGCCCGATCGCCTCGACCTTGCTTTTCAGCGCCGCAAGCGATGCGTCGATGATCGCCTGCGGATTGTCCCCCACCGGGTTGCGATAAGAATAGTGAGACGGGATCTTATGCTGCCAGTCGAAGGGAACGCCGAAGCCGGCATGGAAGGCAGGCAGCGCGGTCAGGCCCGCGCCGACCGTCGATGAGCCATGATAGCCCTGTTCGACCGAGATGAACTGATCGCGCCGAGGCTGCCCACGGGCATGCCAGTAGTAGCGGATGAAGCGGATCGTGCTGTCCACCGCATCGGAGCCGCCGAGTGTGAAATAGACATGGTTGCGATCGCCCGGTGCGCGGTCGGCGAGTTCGCTGGCAAGCCGGATCGCGGGCTCGGAGCCGAGGCCGAAATAGGCGGTGGCATAGGGAAGCTCGCGCATCTGCCGGGCCGCCGCCTCGACGATGCTTTCGTGGCCGTAACCGGCATTGACGCACCAGAGGCCGGCGAAGCCGTCGATCAGTTGCTTGCCCGATGCGTCGGTGACGGTCGCGCCCTTGGCAGAGGCCAGCACGCGCACGCCGAGCTTTTCATGGCCACGGTAGGAGGCGACCGGATGGATGAGGTGGGCGCGATCGAGTTCGATGAGGGAATTGCTGTACATGGAAATCTCCGGATCAGCCGAGTGCCTGGCTGGCGAGGGCAAAGGTGGTGGCGGTCGGATCGGCGGCGTCGCGAATCAACGGCTTTGTCATCGTGATTCCGCCACCGACATGCGCGAGCCCCTGTTCGGCGAGCCATGGGGAAAGCTCGGTCTCATCAGTGGTATCGACCCTGAGGAAGCGCCCGGGCCGCCTGGCGATGAAATGCTCGATGAGTTTCCTCGCCTGCCCGAGGTCGGCGGCCACCACGGGCCCGATCACTTCGCCGCGGCCGAAAGGACGCAGGCAAGCGAACCCGGAAATGCGGCCGTCACGGCGAATGACGGCGAATTCGCCGATCTTGGTGAAATAAGAGAGCAGCCCTTCGCGGTCGGCGCCGAAGGCAAGGCGGTCGAGTGCCGCGATAGCAGGAAGGTCGGCGTCGGTGGCGGCTTGCGTTTCCGCCCGCGCGGCGATGTCTCCGGCAAGGCCCTGGTGCTGCAGCACGGTTCCCGTCTCGTGGAAGCCAAGCTTTTGGTAGAGCGGCAGCCCTGCCGTCGTCGCCACCAGCCTCAACGGCCGGTCTCCCGCGGCCAGCAATGCGGCGTCCATGAGTTTCCGGCCGAGACCCCTGCCGCGCATCGTCTCGTCGACGATGACCATATTGATCGTCGCACAATCTTCCTTGTAAGGCGTGACGAGGACGGTGCCGACGACCCTGCCATCCTCGACCGCAACCATCCCGTCGCTCAAGGCGAGCGCCAGCTGCCAGTCTTCCGTCCGATGCGGCCAGCCCGCCTGTCTTGAGAGCGCAACGGCGGCTTCCAGATGATCGGGGCCGAACGGGACGATTTCGATCTGACTTGCTTGCATGGGGGCGTCCTTCATGTCGTGCCCGCCAGTCTGCCGGAGCGCCGGCGGGCAGATCGTCTGAAGGCCATGGTTGAAGCGGTATCTTATGGCGCTGCTGTCATGGGCCGCCGCATCTTATGCTGGAACCGATCGATATTCATCGGATCCCGGGTCTGTCAGCGCATCATTGCCAGCGCTGCGGTAAAGAAATCCTCGCCTCCGAAGTTTCCTGATTTCAACGCCAGAAGCATATCGCCCTGCGCATTGCCGATCGTGCGCAGCACCGGCACGCCGGGCGCAATCTCCGGGCCGATCAGAAATGCCGGAATGGCGAGCCTGTCGACCGCCGCTCCTGAGGTTTCGCCGCCTGCGACCACAAGGCGGCGCACGCCTCTTTCCACCAGTTCGGCTGTGATGATCGACGTTGCGGTCTCGATCGCGTGGCCGGAGGCCTCTCGTCCATAAAGCGATTGCAGCCGGGATACGGTTTCAGGCGCAGCGCTCGCGGCGATGACGACGGGACCGGCGGAGATGCGGTCTCCAGCCCAGGAAATCGCCGCGGCGATCTCATCGGGACCGGCAAGCAGCCGCTCCGGGTCGAGCCGCAGGACGGGCATCGACCGTTCGGCGATGTCGAGCTGGTGGAGCGT
The DNA here is from genome assembly GCF_052871115.1 of Rhizobium sp. LARHSG275. Taxonomy (NCBI): domain Bacteria; kingdom Pseudomonadati; phylum Pseudomonadota; class Alphaproteobacteria; order Hyphomicrobiales; family Rhizobiaceae; genus Rhizobium; species Rhizobium sp. LARHSG275. Next base: position 14,118 of record NZ_JBIXJN010000004.1, read on the forward strand.
CGCCTTGGAGCAACTGCCGGCAACAATCGCTGAAAGCCCGCCCACCGGGCGAATGGCGTCCGCCGTCGTTGCATCGCCGGAGGATATCCGACCGGAGCGGAGGAGCGCGCGGGCAAGGCCGAGGCCGAGGCCGGACGCACCGGTGGACACCGGCGTTTCCAACGCGACCTCGCCGAGCGTTTCAAGCTCGCGTTCGAAAATTGCATCGGCAATGACAGCAGTGACGCCTGCCGCGCGGAGCGCGTCAAGCCTCGCCTTGACGGCGCCGGGTCCGGCCGTGATGGTGGTGAGATCGATCAATCCGACGGCATTGCGCGATTGGCGGGTGAGAACCCGAACGAGATTGGCGTCATGCATCGGATTGAGGGGGTGGTCCTTGAGCGGGCTTTCATTCAACGGCTGCCCGCCGACGAAGAGATGGCCAAGATAGACGGTGCGTCCCGTTTCCGGAAAGGCTGGTGTCACCAGTACGAGGCCGCCACCCGCGGCCTCGCTCAAGGCCTCGGTGACCGGACCGATATTGCCGGCATCGGTGGAATCGAAGGTCGAGCAGATCTTGTAAAGCACATGGCCGGCGCCCCGCCGGCGCAGCCATCGCTCGGCGCTCGCCGCCGCCGCCACGGCGTCCGAGGCCGGGACGGAGCGGATCTTCAGGGAGACGACCACGGCGTCGACATCCGGTAGTGCCAGCGACGGATCGGGGATGCCGACCGTCTGCACCGTGCGCAGACCGTTCTTCGTCAGCGTGTTGGCGAGGTCGGAGGCGCCGGTGTAGTCGTCAGCGACTGATCCAAGGAAAATAGCCATCGTCTAGCTCCGTGCAAAAGGTTTGAACCAGCCAAGACCGTCCAGTGTGTGGCCGCGCGGGATGTATTCGCATCCGATGAAACCGTCATACCCAAGGCGGTCGATTTCGCGGAACAGATAGGGATAGTTCAGTTCCTCCCCATCCGGTTCGTTGCGTGACGGCACGCTGGCGATCTGGATATGGCCGATGATCGGCAGCAGACGTCGCAACGCCATAGTGACGTCGCCGTGGATGATCTGGCGGTGATAGATGTCGAACTGCAGCTTCAGGTTCGGCAGGCCGCATTCGGCAATCAGCCGCTCGGCGGCGGCGAAGTCGTTGAGGAAATATCCAGGCATGTTTCGGCCGTTGATCGGCTCGAGCAGAAGATCGATGCCCTTTTCCGCAAGCCGCCCGGCGGTGTAGGTGACGGAGCGCCGGTAACAGGAGGAGGCGTCTTCGTCATGACGATCGGCGATGCCTGCCATCAGGTGCAACCGTCTGACGCCCGTCGCTGCCGCATAATCCAGGGCCCGCTCGACATCGGCTTTCAGTGCATCGAACCGTCCGGGAAGAGCGGCGATGCCACGCTCGCCTGCTGCCCAGTCGCCCGGCGGCAGGTTGAACAGGGCCTGCTGCAGATTGTTGCGGGCAAGCCGTTCGGCGATCGCCTCCGGCGCGGCTTCATAGGGAAAGAGGTATTCGACGGCGGCAAAGCCGGCATCGGCTGCGGCGTCGAAGCGGTCGAGGAATGCCCATTCGTTGAACATCATCGTTAGGTTGGCGGCGAAAACCGGCATGTCTAGCGTTCCTTTTACAGGCTCTGCGGCTCTTTGGTGGAGCTGGGCAATTCAGCGCCGGAAAGCCTGGCGTAGAGCCGCGCGAGCGAGGAATCGTCGTCACGGCCCATGCCGGCCCCGGAGGCGGCCAGATACATTTGCAGGGCCGCTGCCGCGAGCGGTACCGGGTAGCGCTCGGAGCGCGCCATGTCTTGGACGATACCGAGATCCTTGACGAAAATCTCGATGCTGCTGAGCGGAGTATAGTCTCCGGCCAGCACATGCGGCACGCGGTTTTCGAACATCCAGGAATTGCCGGCCGAAGCCGTGATCACCTCATAGACCTTGTCGAGGTCTAGGCCCTGCTTGGCGGCAAAGGTTATGGCCTCACAGGCGGCTGCGATGTGCACGCCGGCGAGAAGCTGGTTGATCATCTTGAAGGCAGCACCTTTTCCGGCCTCGTCGCCGAGCTCATAGACCTTGGCGGCCATGGCGTCGAGACCCGGGCGCGCCGTATCGAAGGCCTGTCCGGGGCCGGATGCCATGATCGTCAGTTCGCCACGCGCCGCCTTGGCCGCGCCGCCCGAAATCGGCGCGTCGAGGTAATGCAGCCCGAGAGCTTCCACCCGCTGTGCCAGATCGCGCGCGACGGCCGGATCCATGGTGGCCGATGAAATGAAGACGGCACCGGGCTTCATCGCATGCGCGACGCCTTGAGGCCCGAACAGCACGGCCTCGGTCTGCGCGCCATTGACGACCACGGAGACGACAATGTCGGCGTTCTTTGCCGCAGCGGCGGGGGTTGACGCGCCACGTCCACCCTCGTCGACGAAGCGGTCCACTGCCGCCGGCGTGACATCATATCCAACGACGTTGAGACCTGCGCGCTTCATCGACAGGGCCATTCCAAGCCCCATGGAACCAAGACCGATGACGGCCGCGACAAAGGCCGAGCCCGAGTTTTCAGCAAGCGGTGACATGAGGAGCTTCTCCAGTCTTGTGAGGAAGGTCTGCGCCCCTCCGAGTATCATCCCGGAGGGGCATTAGAGCGCCGCGCGTCTACAAGACGCGCTAAGGACGCTCTAACATTTTGAATTTGCGCATAATCCTTTCCGAAAATCGATTCCGATTTTCGGGGTTATGCGCGAGCTCAGCGATTGACGCTTTTCGCCGGAACCGTCAACACGGCCAACGAACCAATGACCAAGGCAGCCGCCAGGAGATACATGCCGGCGCTGTTGGTGCCGGTGAAGTCTTTGAGATAGCCTACCAGAAACGGCCCGAGAAACCCGGCGAGATTGCCGACCGAATTGATCCAGGCGATGCCGGCCGCAGCGCCGGTGCCGGCGAGAAAAGCCGTCGGAAGCGACCAGAACAGCGGCGCGCAACTGATGGCGCCGGCAGCCGCCAGCGACAGGCAGACAATCGAGACCGCCGGGCTCGTTGCCATCGTCGCCGCGACAAAGCCACCGGCGGCGATGAGTGCTGGGACGATGAGGTGCCACCGGCGTTCGCGCAGCCTGTCGGCGGAACGTCCAAGCGCCAGCATCACGACGAATGTGCAGATATAAGGGATCGCCGAAATCAGGCCGATATTGAGGTTTCCGTTGACGCCCGAGGCCTTGACGATGGTGGGCATCCAGAAATTCAGGCCATACTGCCCGAGCACGAAGCAGAAATAGATCAGGCACATCAGCCAGACGCGACGGTCGCTCAGCGTTGCGCCGATGCTGTGCGGGCTTGCCGTCTTGGCCTGGTTCTCCGCCTCGATATTGGCCGCCAGCACGCCTTTTTCCTCATCGTTCAGCCATTTCGCGCCGCGGATCGTATCATCAAGGTAGAAGAACGTCGCAACGCCGAAAAGAATGGCTGGAATGGCTTCGATCAGGAACATCCACTGCCAGCCGGAAAGTCCGTGCGTGCCGTGGAAACTGTCCATCAGGAGACCCGAAAGCGGATTGCCGAAAATGGCGGATATCGGGATCGCCGACATGAAGGTGGTGATGATCCTGGCGCGGCGGTGGGCCGGATACCAGGCGGTCAGATAAAGAATGATGCCGGGGAAAAATCCGGCTTCGGCAACGCCCAGCAGGAAACGCAGGATATAGAAGACGGTTTCCGACGAGGTGAACATGAAGGCGGCGGAGATGATACCCCAGGTGAGCATGATGCGGGCGATCCACACCCGCGCGCCAACCTTGTTCATGATGATGTTGCTCGGCACTTCAAACAGAAAATAGCCGATGAAGAAGATGCCGGCGCCGATGCCATAAGCGGCTTCCGAGAGGCCGAGTTCGCTCGACATCTGCAGCTTGGCGAAGCCGACATTGACGCGGTCGAGATAGGCGACCACGTAGCACAGCATTAAAAACGGTACGATGCGCCAGAATACCTTGCCGTAGGTACGGTCTTCGAGCGTCTGGGCGGGATGCGCGCCAACAACTGGCGCCTGCGTCTGCAGCGTCATGATTTTCTCCTCCGATTGTTGCCGCGGTCTCCTGTCGATCCTCCCGCGGCACGCCGAGCCACTTTTGGCAGCGCTGCCATTTTCATTAATCCATTTTGGCAGCGCTGCCAACAGCAAATTGGTAGCGCTGCCAAAAAAACCTTGCTTCTTGGCTGGAGCGGTGAAAAATGGTGACAACGCGGTGATCATCGGGCCGGCAGGCCGGGATCACCTCAACAGTCGGGTTCAAACGTAACGATGGAATTCAAACATCAGGCGACGGTGACGCTTGCCGAGGTCGCGGAAGCGGCTGGTGTCGGCGAGAGCACGGTGTCGCGTGTCCTGCGCAACCACGGTTCGTTTTCCGGCAAGACGCGCGAGCGGGTGATGGCCGCCGTCGAGCGGCTGGGCTATGTGCCGAACCGGATCGCGGGAACGCTGGCCTCCACCGGTTCGCGCCTTGTCGCCTTCGTTATTCCCTCTTTGTCGAACATCGTCTTTCCCGATGTGCTGCGCGGTGCCAGTGCTGTTCTGGAGGAAAACCGGTATCAGGCGGTCTTCTCCGTGACCGATTATGATCCGGGCAAGGAGGAAGCGCTCGCCGCCGCGATGCTCGCCTGGCGGCCGGCGGCGGTCATGCTGGCGGGATGCGAGCATACCGAGGGCACGGTGAAGATGCTGCGCGCCAGCGGATGCAGGGTCGTCGAACTGCTCGATCTCGACGGCGATGCTCTCGACATCGCCGTCGGCTTCTCGAACCGCGCGGCCGGGCGGGAGAGCGCTGCCTTCCTGCTGAAGCGGGGTTATCGCCGGATCGGCTATGTCGGTCACGACCTGAACCGCGATACCCGCGCCGGCAAACGGTTTTCCAGCTTTTGCGAAAGTCTCGATGTGCATGGCGCCCCGCTCGTCGCCCGCGAAATTCTCGCCGGCGCTTCGTCCGTGGAAAACGGCAGGTTGGGGCTGGAGCGATTGCTCGCCCGGACGAGCGATCTCGATGCGGTTTATTTCTCCAACGACGACATGGCGCTCGGCGGCTATTTTCACTGTCTGGCCGAGGGGATCGCGATCCCCTCGAAGCTCGCCATTTTCGGCTATAACGGCCTCGATATCGGCCGGGCAACCCCACAGCCGTTGTCGACCATCCGAACGCCGCGCGTGGCGACCGGGGAGATAGCTGCGCAGTTGGTCGTCACTAATGCGCCGCCGCAGTCCGTCAATCTCGGCTTTGAACTGATCGAAGGGGCAACCGCCTAATATTGGAGGAACTGTCATGTCCGACGCGCGCCTGCGTGAGGAAATCTGCCGATTCGGCCGCTCGCTGTTCGAGCGCGGTCTGACGCCCGGTTCGTCGGGCAACATATCGTTGCGACTGGAGGATGGCGGCTGGCTGGTTACGCCGACCAATGCCTCGCTCGGCTTTCTCGACCCGGCGCGGATCTCCAGGCTCGATGCCGAAGGCCGGCTCCTGTCCGGCGACAAGCCGACCAAGGAGATCCCGCTGCACACCGCCCTCTACGATACGCGCGGCAGCGCCCGCGCCATCGTCCATCTTCACTCCACCCACGCGGTGGCACTGACCATGCTGCCGGAGATCGATCCGCGCGCGGCCCTGCCGCCGATGACGCCATATTATCTGATGCGCGCCGGCGAAACCGCGCTGGTGCCCTATTATCGTCCCGGCGATCCGGCGGTGGCTGATGCCATTCGTGGGCTGGCGGGCAAGTATTCGTCGGTGCTTCTGGCCAATCACGGACCGGTTGTTGCCGGTGACAGCCTGGAGGCGGCGGTCTTTGCGACCGAGGAACTGGAGGAAACGGCGAAGCTCTATCTGCTGTTGCGCAACCTCAATCCCCGTTTCCTCAGCCCGGCGCAGGTGACCGATCTCGTCAACACCTTCGGCCTCGACCTTCCGTCGCATCACGATCACGACGGCGATTGAAGGCGTCACTTCGCTGGCCGTTAACTGCGGGCAGGCGCGCAACCTTCTGCCAAACCCCGCTTTCGATACGATAGATTCTGCTTTCGATGCCGCCAATTCAGGCGAGCTGTGGGTGAAGCGGTGCCTATGATTGTGACACGTCCCCCAGTTCCGATCGCTCAAGGATACGCAGATGACGACGTCCCGTCCGAAATATATCACCTTCGACTGCTACGGTACGCTGACCAACTTTCAGATGGCGGAGGCGGCATGCGATCTCTACGGCGAAGAGCTCGACGAGCCACGCATGGCGGAGTTCATCAAGAATTTCGCTGCCTATCGCCTCGACGAGATCATGGGCGACTGGAAACCCTATGCCGAGGTGGTGCACAATTCGCTCGAGCGGACATGCAAGCGCAACGGCGTGACATTTCGCGACGAAGCCGCCCGGATGATCTATGAGCGGGTTCCGACCTGGGGGCCGCATTCGGATGTCCCGGCCGGTCTCGCCAAGGTTGCCAAGGAAATCCCCTTGGTTATCCTCTCCAACGCCATGAATTCGCAGATCATGTCGAACGTCGAAAAACTCGGCGCCCCCTTCCATGCGGTCTATACCGCGGAGCAGGCGCAGTCCTATAAGCCACGCTTCAGGGGCTTTGAATATATGCTCGATATGCTGGGCTGCGGGCCGGAAGACGTGCTGCATTGCTCGTCCTCCTTCCGCTATGACCTGATGTCGGCCCACGATCTCGGCATCAAGAACAAGGTCTGGGTCAATCGCGGCCACGAGCCGGCCAACCCTTATTACGGTTATGTCGAAATCCCTGACATCTCGGGCCTGCCTGGTGTCGTCGGGCTCTGACGGAGAGACGCAGATGCAGTTCGAATCCTACTGGCACGACACGGCACCAGTCTTTGCCGGCGGCGCCCAAGGCCCCGTCGAAGGACATTATGACGTCGCCGTCATCGGCGCCGGCTTCACCGGGCTTGCCGCGGCGCGCCAGCTTGCGAAAACGGGCGTCAAGGTCGTCGTGCTGGAGGCCGAACGGGTCGGCTGGGGCGCATCGGGACGCAATGGCGGCCACCTCAACAACGGCCTCGCCCATAGCTTCCTGTCCGCCAAATCAGCACTCGGCGTGGAGCGAGCCGTCGCCCTCTACAAAGCGTTCGACGATTCCATCGATACGGTCGAGGCGATCATTGCCGAAGAGGGGATCGACTGCAATTTCCGCCGCGCCGGCAAGCTGAAGCTTGCTTCCAAGCCGCAGCATTTCGACGCGATTGCCCGCAATTTCGAGGCCGTTCATAGAGAGGTCGATCCGGACACGGCGCTTCTGACGGCGGGTGACCTGAAAAGCGAGGTCGGGTCGCCCTTCCATGGCGCCATGCTCTCGAAGAAAAGCGCGATGATGCATATGGGCCGCTATGTCGCGGGGCTCGCCACGGCAGCCGCGCGTCACGGCGCTATCATCTTCGAAAAGGCAGCCGTGATCGCGCACCGGCAGGGCAACGGTCGCCACAACCTTGAGACCGCACGTGGCACCGTCACCGCAGATCACGTGCTGGTCGCGACAGGCGCCTATACGCCGTCGCTCTTCAGCTATTTCCGCCGCCGGATTATTTCCGTCGGCAGCTTTCTGATCGCCACGCGTCCGCTGACCGACGCCGAAATCGCGGCTACGATGCCGGGCAACCGGACCTGCGTGACGTCGATGAACATCGGTAATTATTTCCGGCTGTCGCCGGACAAGCGGCTGATCTTCGGCGGTCGTGCCCGGTTTTCCGCCACGTCCGATCAACGATCAGACGCAAGGAGCGGCGACATTCTCCGCGCCAGCCTGGCTGAAATCTTCCCACAGCTTGCCGGCGTCGAGATCGACTATTGCTGGGGCGGGCTGGTCGATATGACCAAGGACCGCTATCCGCGCGCCGGCTATGTCGATGGTGTCTGGTATGCCATGGGCTATTCCGGCCACGGCGCCCAGCTCTCCACCCATCTCGGCATGATCATGGCCGACGCCATCCTCGGCAAGGCCGACCGTAACCCGATCAAGGGTCTCGACTGGCCCGCCGTCCCCGGCCATTTCGGAAAGCCTTGGTTTCTGCCGCTCGTCGGGCTTTATTACAAGACGCTCGACCGCTTCCAGTAAGGCAGAAATCGATTGGTAAAAGGGCGCCTGGATGATGTCCCGGCGCCCTTTGCCGTCCTGGCGGTTAGGCGAGCCCACCGATGTGGAAGCTCTTCATTTCCAGATATTCGTCGATGCCGCATTGGGCGCCTTCACGTCCGAGGCCGGATTGCTTGACGCCGCCGAAGGGAGCCACCTCAGTCGAGATCGCCCCCGTGTTCAGGCCGAGCATCCCGAATTCGAGCGCTTCGGCGACACGCCAGGAGCGTTTCAGGCTCTCGGTGTAGAAATAGGCCGCAAGGCCGAAGGGCGTGGCGTTGGCGATGCGGATCGCCTCTTCCTCATTGTCGAAACGGAAAAGCGGGGCAACGGGTCCGAAGGTCTCTTCGCTGGCAAGCTGCATTTCGGTCGTCGCATCGCCGAGCACCATCGGCACCGCATATTGATCGCCTTCAGGCACGGAACCTGCGGTGGCGAGGATCCGCGCTCCCTTTTCCACCGCATCGTCGACGTGACGCTTGATCTTCTCGATCGCCGCCTTGTTGATCATCGGCCCGATATCCGTGCCGGCATCCGTACCGGCCCCGACCTTCATGGCCGATACACGCGCGGAAAGCTTGGCGGCAAAGGCCTCGTAGACACTGGACTGGACGAGAAGCCGGTTGGCGCAGACGCAGGTCTGCCCGCCATTGCGGAATTTCGAGGCGATTGCGCCTTCCACGGCAAGATCGAGATCGGCGTCGTCGAAGACGATAAACGGCGCGTTGCCGCCGAGTTCGAGGCTGAGCCGCTTGATGCTGTCGGCCGCGCCGCGCATCAGCAGCGAGCCGACGCGGGTCGAGCCGGTGAAAGAAATCTTGCGGACGGTTTGGTTCGCCATCAGTTCGTCGCCGATGCCGGCCGGCATGCCGGTGACGATATTGATCACCCCCTTCGGGATGCCGGCGCGCTCGGCCAAAACGCCGAGCGCCAATGCCGAAAAGGGGGTGAGGTCCGATGGCTTGATGACGACCGTGCAGCCTGCGGCGAGCGCCGGCCCGACCTTGCGGGTGATCATCGCATTCGGAAAATTCCACGGCGTAATGATCGCCGACACGCCGACAGGCTCCTTCAGAACGACTATCCGACGATCCGCCGTCGGCGAGGGAATGGTCGTCCCGCCGATGCGGCGCGCCTCCTCGGAGAACCATTTGATGAACGAGGCGCCGTAGCGGATTTCGCCGCGCGCTTCCGTCAGCGGCTTGCCCTGCTCACGGGTGAGGATCAGCGCCAGATCCTCGATATTGTCGAGCATCAGATCGTGCCAGGTTTCCAGCAACGCGCCGCGCTCGGCATTGGTCTTGGCGCGCCATGGACCGAAGGCCATTTCCGCCGCCGCGATTGCCGCTCTGGTATCGGCTCCGTCCATGTCGGGCACAGTGCCCAGCATATGCTGGGTCGCCGGATCGATCACCTCGATCGTGCGCCCGGTTGTGGCCCCACGCCATTCTCCGTCGATCAGCCCTTGCTCACGAAGCAGGCTGCTATCCCTTAGTCCGTTCATTCTGTTCTCCATTGATCAGCCAAGTGCCGAAAGCACCGATGCCGTAATCGCGTCGGTCTTGTCCTTGCCGGGAATTGCGCCGATGCCGTTTGCCGTCGTCGCCTCGATTGATGCCATCACCCTTGCGGCGGCAGCCGTTTCTCCCAAATGCTCCAGCATCATCGCGCCCGACCAGATGGCGGCGATCGGATTGGCAATGCCGAGATGAGCGATATCGGGCGCCGAGCCGTGGACCGGTTCGAACATCGATGGCGCCGAGCGATCGGGATTGATATTGGCAGAGGCTGCAAAGCCAAGCCCGCCCTGGATGGCGGCGCCGAGGTCGGTCAGGATGTCGCCGAACAGGTTGGAAGCGACCACGACGTCGAGACTATCAGGCGCCATGACCATGCGGGCGGCCATGGCGTCGATATGGTAGCTGGTCACCTCGATATCGGGATATTCCGCAGAAAGCCTCTGGGTGATCTCGTCCCAGAAGACCATCGAGTATTTCTGCGCGTTGGACTTCGTCACCGAGGCAAGCTTGCCGCTGCGTGCACGCGCCTGCTCAAAGCCGAAGCGCAGAATGCGCTCGACTCCCTTGCGGGTGAAAATCGAGGTCTCCACAGCCACTTCATTATCGGTCCCCTGGTGGACGCGGCCACCGGCGCCGGAATATTCGCCTTCGGTATTTTCACGAATGCAGAGGATGTCGAAGCCGCCAGCCCTTAACGGCCCCTGCACACCCGGCAGCAGCCGGTGCGGGCGAATATTGGCATATTGCACGAAAGCCTTGCGGATCGGCAGCAAAAGCCCATGCAGCGACACTGAATCCGGCACTTTGCGAGGCCAGCCGACGGCGCCGAGCAGGATGGCATCGAAGGATCTGAGCGTTTCGATGCCATCCGCGGGCATCATGCTGCCGTTCTCCAGATAGTAGTCGCAGGACCAGGGATAGCTGGTCGCATGAAGAGAAAATCCGTTCAAGCCGGCTGCCTTTTCGAGTACGGCCCAGGCTGCAGCCGTCACGTCGGGGCCGATGCCGTCTCCGGGCAGAAGGGCGATCTTGTAGGTCTTCATCGCAGGTCCTCCAGGCTGATGAGCACACTCTTGCTCTTGCGGTTGGCGAGATAGGCGTCGCGACCGAGATCCTTGCCGATGCCGGACTGCTTGTAGCCGCCGGTCGGCAGGATATGGTCGCGCGAGCGGCCGTAACGGTTGACCCAGACGGTGCCGGCCGGCAGGCGGCGCGTCACGCGGATGGCACGCGAGAGATCGCGGGTAAAGAGGCCGGCGGCGAGCCCGTAGGCCGGATGGTCGGCGAGCCCCAGCGCCTCCTCCTCGTCCTCGAAGGTCTGAATGGTCAGCACCGGTCCAAAGATTTCTTCCAGAACCGCCGGCGATGTTGCGGTCACCCCCGAAATCAGGGTCGGTGCGTAGAAATAACCTTCGCGGTCGAGGCGTCGGCCACCGGTGAGGCATTCGGCGCCGTCGTCGATGGCGGCGCGGATGATACCGTCCATGCGGGCGATCTGGCGTTCGGAGATGACCGGCGAATAATCGGTCGCCTCATCCCAGGTGGGGCCGGGGCGGATCGCCGCCAGCCTCTCGACGAGTGCGGCCGCGACCGCGTCCGCCACCTTCGCCTCGACGATCAGGCGGGATCCGCAGACGCAGGCCTGCCCGGCGTTGGAGAGAATGCTGCCGGCGATTGCGCCCGCCGCAAGCTCGAGATCGGCATCGGCGAAGACCAGTTGCGGGCTTTTACCGCCGAGTTCGAGCGTCATCGGCTTGACGCCGGTGCGGGCGATATTGGTCATGATTGCCGCGCCGGCCGCAGTCGAGCCGGTGAAGCTGACCTTGGAGATGCCGGGATGTCCGGTGATCGCATTTCCGGTGGTTGGGCCGTCGCCGAGCACGATGTTGACGAGACCGGCCGGCAGGCCGGCCCGCACCGAAAGTTCGGCGAGATAGAGCGTCGAAAACGGCGTCATTTCCGATGGTTTCAGCACCACCGCATTGCCCGCCGCCAGCGCCGGGCCGAGCTTCCAGCCGGCCATCGACAAGGGAAAATTCCAGGGCGTGATGGCGCCGACGACGCCATAGGGTTCGGTCATGATCATGCCGAAATTGGCATCGTCTGTCGGCACAAGGTCGCCGCCTTCCTTGTCGGCGAACTCGCCAAAGAAGCGTATTTGCTCGGCGGTGACGGCGATGTCGCCGGCGACGAGATGACCGATGGGCCGTGTCGAGGAGAGCGCCTCGAGCCTGGCGAGGGTTTCCGCCTCGGCTTCGATCAGGTCCGCCCAGCGCTGCAGCGCCACGGTGCGCTCACGCGGCCGCACACCACCCCAATTGCTCGTCTTCAACGCTTCTTTGGCGGTTTCGACGGCCTGGTCGACAAGGGCTTCGTCGGCCAGCGGGCAGCCGGCATAGGCCGTGCCGTCGGATGGGCGATGCATGTCGATGACGGCCTCGGCCGGAACCAGCCGGCCGCCGATGAAATGTCCGACGGGCAGGGAAATCGTGTTCGGATCGAAGCTGAGTGTCATCGCATGTCCTCGGGATGGGCTGAGACAAGCCTAACTGGAGAACGCGAGCAGCATGCGTCGACCGGCGATGCCGCGGCGGCGAAAAATTGCGTTTTCGCCGCCGCCGCAGTCAAATCTACGGCGTCACGTCACGGTCACATAGATCTTGCGTACAGTCTCGATCGTTTTCCAGACGCCAACGAAGCCTGGCTTCATGACGAAGCTGTCGCCGGCCTTGTAGACCACCGGTTCGCCGCCTTCCGGCGTGATTTCGACCAGGCCGGAAAGGATATGGCAGAACTCGAAGGTCTCGCCCTTGATCGAGCGCGTCTCGCCGGGTGTGGCTTCCCAGACGCCGCTATGAACCGTCTCGCCGCGGGCGACGTCCTGCGCCCAGGTCTTGAAGGCCGGATCGCCCGAGATCAGCCGTTCCGGGAGCGGGCCGGACTCGCGCGGCGCGAAGGTCGGGTTGGTGTCGATCGTCTTGAGGAGGGACATGATTTTGCTTTCCTGGGTTGAGAACTCAGTAGCCGCGGCTGCGATCGATCAGCCCGATCGGATCGAGGCCCGCCTGGTGCCGTTTGATGTTGCCGATCACGGCAGCCGCGGCGGTTTCAGGCTGGGTGGCACTCGCAATGTGCGGCGTCAGCAGGATCTTCGGATGGTTCCAGAAGGCGTGATCCTCAGGCAGCGGTTCCGGTTCGGTGACGTCGACGACGGCGCCGGAGAGATGTCCGGCGTCGAGCGCGCCGACAAGCGCCTGATGGTCGAGCTGAGCGCCGCGGCCGACATGGACGAGTGCTGCGCCAGCCGGCAAACCGGCGAAGAGCTCGGCATTCAGGAAGCCGCGCGTCTCATCCGTCAGCGGCAGCAGGCAGACGAGAATGTCGGTGGTTGCAAGCAGAATATCGAGACCGTCGCGACCGCTCAGGCATCGGATGCCGTCGATCTCGCGCGGGCTGCGGCTCCAGCCCGAAAGCGGAAAGCCGAAGGGCTGCAGACGTTCGAGCACTGTGCTTCCAAGCATGCCGAGGCCGAGCACGCCGATGCGGCGGTCCGAGGCTTGACTAGGAGCGATCGTCTGCCAGGTCCGGCGGCGCTGCTGGTCGAGATAGGCCGGCAGGTCGCGATGGAGCGCAAGGACCGCCAGCGTCACATATTCCTGCATCATCCTGATGATGCCGTCCTCGACCATGCGCACGACCTTGACCGATGCAGGCACCGTATCGATACGGAACTGGTCGATGCCGGCGCCGATCGAAAACAGGATTTCGAGATTGCGATAGCGCGCGAGGTCCTGCGGTACGGTCCAGGTAATCAGGTAGCGCACGGCGTCCGGTTCGACCGACTGGGGATCCATCGAGAAGGCAATGTCCGGCAGTTCCCGCGCGAAGGCATCGGCAAATATGGCGCCGCGCTTCGCATCGGAATTGAAGAGAAAGGTCATCGAATAGGCTCCTCGATCATGTCAGGCGGCGCAATGGCGGCTGAGTGCCTCGACCATCGCCTGGCAAGCCGAAAGTTCACTGGCGAGGATGAATTCGTCCGGCTTGTGGGCGCGGCCGATGTCGCCCGGTCCGCAGATGATCGCATCGATGCCGGCGCGCTGAAAAAGCCCGGCCTCCGTGCCGTAGCTGACGGCGGCGAGCGGCTCGGCGCCGGTCAGTTCGCCAAGCAGTGCTGCAAGCGGCGCATCGGCGGCCAGCGAAAGCGCCGGATAGGCGCTGAGCTCGCGCCATTCCACCTGAAAGCCGCGCTGCGACAACCCCTCGGCCGCCGTGCGGAGCGGCGCTAGCAACGCGGCGGGATCGACGCCGGAAATGGCCCGCGCTTCGAACTCTGCCTCGCAACTGTCTGGAATGATGTTGACCGCCTGGCCGCCCTTCAGCGTGCCGACCTGAAGCGAGGAGTAGGGCGGTTCGAAGACAGGATCGAACGGGCCGCAGGCGAGCCGTTCGGCTTCGGCGCGGGCGCGAGCCAGAACATCGGTAATGGCATGGATTGCGTTCAGTCCCTGGTCCGGACGCGAGGAGTGGCCGGAGCGGCCCCTGACTGTCAGCCGGGCGGCGGCCTTGCCCTTGTGGGCGCGGATTGCCCGCATGCCGCTCGGCTCACCGATGATCGCGCCAAGCGGAGTGGCGCAGAGCTCGGGCAGGCGGGCGATCATGTGGGGTACGCCGCGGCAGCCCGCCTCCTCGTCATAGGAAAGGGCAAGGTGGACGGGCTGGCGAAGCGGTGTTTCCGCCAGCGCCGGAACGGCCGCAAGAACGGCGGCCAGGAAACCCTTCATGTCGGTAGCGCCGCGACCGTAAAAGCGGTCTGCTTCGGCCCGCAAGCGGAAAGGGTCGCTGGTCCAGCCGCTTTCGGCGGCGGGGACCACGTCCATATGGCCTGAGAGGATATAGCCCGGCGTTTCCTTCGGGCCGATCGTGGCAAAGAGATTCGACCGATCGCCCTCAGGGCCGGGGAGCTCCGTGACGACAGCGCCGTGGCTTTGCAGATAGTGCCGGATCCACGCCACGATCTCGCCGTTCGGCGTGCCGACGACGGAGGGGAAACCAACGAGCCTTTCGAGAATTTCAATTGCCTGCATGGGATTCCTCACAGTGCGGGGATCTTCGAGGTGCCTGCAACTGGGCTGACGGGAGACGGCATTTCCGGGCTCTTAAGGTGAACGGCGACAGCGGCCGATTGGCCTAGTCAATGACTTTAGAGGACGCTCCAGGCTTTATTTGCCGAAAGTGTAGCGGATTTGGTCGATTGTTGTGTTTGCGCCGGCCTCACCAGTGAATTGTATCGAACGATCTGTTCTAGTCTTGGCAGAGGTTTCCAGATGCCGGCTTGGCCAGAAAAATGCGGCAGGGGGTGGGAGTGAGTGAACTGACATCCGAATCCAGGTTCGTCGATAGTTTCGAGACACATATCGCCGGGATCGACAGCGTTGCCCTCGACAAGTTGCATGCGCTGTCGATGACCGTCGCCTGGCCGCATCGTGGCGAAGACTGGCAGTTCTTGCGGGAATTCGGCCAGGGTATCGTGGCGATCGATGAAATCGGCCGCATCCTGGGCTCTGCGATGTGGTTTCCCTACGATGCCCAATTTGCCACGATCGGTATGGTCATCACCTCGCCGCGTCTTCAAACCAATGGCGCCGGGCAATGGCTCATGGGCCACGCGCTGGAGCAGGTCGCCGGGCGGAACCTCGGGCTGAATGCGACGCGCGCAGCGCGACGTCTCTATCATTCCCTGAACTTTGTTCGCGAGGCGCTCGTCTTTCAATGCCAGGGAGAAGCGATATCGCCGCCGGGTGTGGAGCTGCCGCCCGGTGCCGCAATACGGGCAGTTGAGGCCAGCGATCTGGAAGCGATCGCCGAACTGGATTGCGTGGCCTTCGGCACCGATCGTAAGCTGCTCTTGGCCAGGCTGATGGCAAACTCCAAAGGCATCGTATTGACCCGCGCCGGCTGGATCGAGGCTTTCTCGCTTTGCCGGCGGTTCGGGCGTGGCCATGTCATCGGTCCCATTGTTGCGTGCAGTGACGCGGACGCGATCGCCGTCGTCCGCCCGCATGCGGCCGAGCATGCAGGGGCGTTCCTGCGCCTCGACACACGCGAGCAGGGCGGAAGTTTTTCCGATTTCCTCTCCCGCTGCGGACTTCCTGTCCACGATATCGTGACGACCATGTCGCTCGGCGGCCCCTGGCTCCCGGTTCCGGGACATCAAGCGGGGCACGAGCCGAGGACCTATGCGCTCGTCAGCCAGGCACTCGGTTGACGCAGGCCGGATAGGCGCCGACGCAACCGGCCTTCGCCATGCATCAAGCGCAGGGACAGAGGTGGAGGCAGGTCAAAACCTGCTGACGTTCGAATTCGGGCCGGAGCGAGTGGTATTCTCAGAACGCTACCGAGCTCTCCCAGCGGTACACGGTCTCGAGCGAGAACACTGAGGCATCGATCGGCAAGACAGGATGCCACCCATACCACTGCGACCAGATCTTTCTTACAGATCCCCGTCCATGATCATCGCTCGTCTGCTCATATCCATCAGCTAACCCTCGAACATCCGCGAGGCAAGGGAGCCAACGCCTTGGCGAAATCGGATTTCGACGTCGGTTACGATCGCATCCATGGGGATGTCGTGGTCCTGAGGACGGATGGTGTCGATCTCCTGGAAGTCGAAACCGACGCCGATCGCGAAAGGCCGGGGATGGAGAGAGGCCAGCGTTCGATCGAAATAGCCGCCTCCGAATCCGAGCCGATAACATTGCGCGTCGAATCCGACGACCGGCGCGACGACGATATCGGGCAAGCGCTCTTCGCCGCGAAGCGGAACCGGGATGTTCAGGATGCCGCGTGTCAGTTCCTCGCCGACGCTCCACGAGCGGAAGCTGAGGGGTGTCCTTTTTTCCGTCACCACTGGCAACAGGCAGGTGGCGCCGCAAGCTGCCGCCGACTGCATCCAGCCGCGAAGGTCCGGCTCACCCAGAAACGGCCAGTACAGGCTGACGTTGCGGCCGGCGATCTTCGGCAAAAGCCGATCCAGATGATGGCGGATCAGAGATGTTCGCTGCTCCCGCTCATTCGCGCCGAGCAGCGTCCGGCGCTCTATCAGACGACGGCGTTCAGCCTTCCGCCACTTCCGGACAGCTTCCGGGTGCGACTCAAGCCCCATGTAAACCGGATCGACCTCGTGCATGAAGCAGGCCGGTGAGGCGTAGCCATCGGCAATGATTTTCCTGACATCGTCACTCATGGAGCGTTTCTTTTCTGTTCGTCGTCCTCATTTCATATTCAAATAGAGAATAACAGCGCGATACCATTCTTCAATAGAGATCGGTGTTCGCGTGACCTGAAATCTCTTTTGTCAGTGGGACGGGCTTCAGGCGCCGAAATCCAAGAGGGTTGCTTTCCCCGCGCCCAAACCTTCGGCTTCCACTCAAGGCATCTTGAAAGTATATCGTAATACGATATATTATCAACATGCACCGATTGTTGAGGAGCGAACTTCATGGAAAACCGACTGCATCCCGCGTTGCGCCGCCTTGCGCCCTTTCCTCGTGATGAGGCGTTCGAAAAGCTGCGGCAAAGAGTCCGCGCCTTGCTTGAGAATGGGGAAGCAAGTCGTTGGGAGCTTCTGCGCGCGGAATGGCTGTACGATGTGGCGTTGCTGACGAATGACTTTCGTCTCTGGATGCAGCATCTCGATAAGGGCTTCGGCACCGCCAACAAGACGGCATTATCCCCTGGAAGTGGGATGGCTCAGCTAATCGAACGCAGCCCGAGATAGGCCGCCAAACTGACGGCGGAGAGGGCGATTGTCAGCCTGGGTCTCGCATCGTCGAACATGACCGCCAGCGAAAGGCCGAGCATCAGGATGGCAGATTTTGCCCAGAGATTCTGATCGGAGACGGTGAAAGCGATTGCCGCCAGAAAGACGGCGCTCGCGACGATGGTCACTGCGGCGGATTTCTCGGCGAGATCGCCATCTGAGAAATACGGCAGCAGAAAACGGCGCATGCTCAAGCCAGAAGCGACGCTCAGAAGAAGACAGGTCAAGACAAGGTGCAACATGTGGTCGTCGCCGATCGATCTGCAGATCGTCCGGAAGACGCAAACCGCATGCCAGCCTCAAACCCGCAAATGCTCATCCGACGGAGGCAATGTCGCCGCCTGCATGGCTATTTCCTCGGCGTCGCGATCCTTTTTTCGGCAATCGCTTGCCTGTCCGGTCCGCGGATGGCGTTTTTCGTTCAACGCCGAAACCGGCTTGAGTTGGCATGATGATTTTTATATAGAGAATTATCTATCGTCTTAATTTCGGAAACGAGATCTTTTCATTGGACCTTTCGTCGATCGAGATATTCCTCGCCGTTGCCAGCGACCGCAGCGTGACCAAGGCTGCCAAGGCTGTAGGGCGGGTGCCGTCGAATGTGACGACGCGCATCCAGCAATTGGAGGAGGACCTCGGCGTTTCCCTCTTCAGCCGTGACGGCAAGAAGATGACGCTGACACGGGAGGGCGAGACGTTTCTTGCCTATGCGAACCGGCTTATGGCGCTTGCGCTCGAAGCGCGCCAGGCCGTGCGGCCTCTCGCCCCATCGGGAATATTGCGGGTCGGCACCATGGAGAGCACGGCGGCAAGCAGACTGCCGTCGGCGCTGACGCAATTCAATCAGATGTGGCCTGATGTGTCACTTCATCTGACGATGGGGGCCTCCCGCGATCTTGCCCGCGACGTTCTCTCCGATGTGCTGGATTGCGCGCTGATTGCCCGCCCACCCAAGACGATGCGCGAGGAGGATTCAGGTTTCGATGCTGAACTCAAGGCGCTGGAGATGGAGCCGATCTTCGTCGAAGAGCTGCTGATTGTGTTGCCATCCGGGCATCCCTCCATCAAATCCGCCGCAGACCTGCGTGTCGGATCACTCGCCGCTCTAGAGCCCGGCTGCACCTATCGCAGGATCGCCGAAAACTGGGCGCGCAAATCGAGCGCGCTGCCGACGAGCGAGCTCGGTTCCTACCACGCGATCCTGGCGAGCGTTGCGACCGGGAATACGGCGGGTGTCATGCCGCGATCCGTCCTTGACCTCATGCACTGGCCGACGCCTGTCCAGACCCATCAATTGGGGCTCGTTGAGACGCTGCTCGTCTATCGCAGGAATGATCGCCCCAGCGCGTTCAACGCATTCCACGAAGTCCTCAGCGCGACCAAAGGCAGAGGTCCCCGGTTGACAACAAACTAGTCCGCACGCCTTTCTCCTTCGCCGCCAGATAATCCTCGCTTAAAATTGGTCTTGTCATGCAGTATCCCGTTTCCCCAAAGCTGGGACCGAGCCGCTTCCGCCGCTTCCGTTTGTTCTCACCTATTCTGGCCGGTGCGACCTTACGAGAGCGATTGATTGCATGTCTCGGCGCTTTGCTGGCCATCGGTTTCACCGGCGTCATCAGCGGCTATCTGTTCGGACAGGGACCGCATCTTCCCTTGATCGTCGCGCCGATGGGGGCGTCCGCGGTGCTTCTTTTCGCGGTGCCGGCAAGCCCGCTGGCGCAGCCATGGTCGATCATCGGCGGCAATACGATTTCGGCTCTGATGGGAATCATTGCCGCCTATTTCATTCGTGATCCGATCGTCGCGACCGGCGTCGGCGTTTCGCTTGCCATCGGCGCGATGTCCTTCACGCGGTGCCTTCATCCGCCAGGAGGTGCCGCCGCACTGACCGCCGTGCTCGGCGGCCCTGTCGTTGCCGGCTGGGGGTTCCTCTTTCCCTTCGTGCCCGTCGCTTTGAACTCCTGCATTCTCGTCGGTCTTGGCCTGCTGTTCCACAGGCTGTCGAAGCGGAATTATCCGCACGTCGTTC
This sequence comes from Rhizobium sp. LARHSG275, assembly GCF_052871115.1. Classification (NCBI taxonomy): domain Bacteria; kingdom Pseudomonadati; phylum Pseudomonadota; class Alphaproteobacteria; order Hyphomicrobiales; family Rhizobiaceae; genus Rhizobium; species Rhizobium sp. LARHSG275. The sequence goes on from NZ_JBIXJN010000004.1 coordinate 33,590, forward strand.
CAAAGCCGGCGGAGAACACCCATCAGACGATCGACCTGCCGTCTGCGGTGCGTGTGGGTTTCCGCGAGGAAGATGTCGATGCGGCCCTCGAAGCGCTTGACGAGACTTTCGATATCGACCGGGCAGACCTCGGCCGGCTGCTGCAGCAGGTCGAGCTGCAAGCGGCCATCCGCTCAAACGGCAAGATCAGCTGTGCCGATATCATGTCGCGCGACGTGATCGCCATTGGGGAGGCTTCGGAACCGGATGCCGCTCGGCACCTTCTGCTCAAGCATAATATCCGTACACTGCCGGTGAAGGATCCAGAAGGCCGTCTCGTCGGCGCTGTCGGTTTACGGGAGTTGTCGATGAGCACTGAGACCATCGCCCATGCGATCTCGAGGCCGGCGGTGGCTAGACCGTTGGATCCTGCTCTGTCGCTATTGCCCGTTCTGACGGACGGGCGCACGCATGCCGTTATCATTGTCGATGGCGATTACCGCATTCTTGGCCTGATATCGCAGACGGATCTCCTGAGCGCAGTGGCGCGGCTGCTGCCAAAGGAGGACAATGCTATTGCGGCGGTGGCCTGAGGCGTGGACGTGGAGCTTAGCTGGAGAAGAAGTCGGTGCTGATCGAGCGCGATTCAAATGGCGATTTTATCCTGGAATCATCGGAACTGGCGGAGCGGTTCGGATTGTCGCTGGCCGATCTTCGCCGCCACATGCGCCATGGTTCCGTCGTCAGCTCCGTGGAAATCGGCACAGCTGAACACGAGGGGACGAAACGGGTGTCGCTTCGGCTCGGCAACAGGCTTTGGCAAGCTGTTTTGAACGATGAAAATGAAGTGCAGCAGGAGCAGATGACCGTTCTTCGGGGTAAATCCTCCGGACGGCATCCACGCTGACATCATCGTTAAGTGTGATCCCGCGCGGTGCTTATGACCCGCAGGCACCGCATTTCCTACCGATCGCTCGTTTCGAAGAGGCCGCGGGCCGCCTCGACCATCGACTGCAGGTGATTGGGGTCGCGCACACCCTGCCGGTAGAGTTCGATGACGATGCTCGCCATTCGTTCGGCTTCGTCGCTGTCCTTTGCCACCTGGTAATCGGATCTGATCTTGTCGAAGACCTGCTGGCAGATGTCGAGATCGCGGGAGTCCAGCGGTACCTGCGATCGGCTTTTGATCGTTTGAACCATCTCTATTCCCTTAGACATGGCCCGCCCGGGGGTGCGGGCGGGCCGGCAGCCTTTTTAGAAATCCATGCCGGCACCGGGAGGCATTGGCGGAGCGGCGTCCTTCTTGGGTTTTTCGGCGATCATGGCCTCCGTCGTGACGAGCAGACCGGCGATGGAGGACGCATCCTGAAGCGCGGTGCGCACCACTTTCGCCGGATCGATGACGCCCTGGGCATAGAGGTCGCCATATTCGCCCGTCTGAGCGTTCCAGCCATAGGAGAACTCGCTTTTCTCCCGCAGCTTGCCGACCACGATCGAGCCTTCTGCACCGGCGTTTTCGGCGATCTGGCGAGCCGGCGCCTCGACCGCGCGGCGGACGATCTCCACACCAACGCGCTGGTCCTGGTTGGCCGTATTGAGATTATCGAGCGCCTTGACGGCGCGCAGCAGCGCTACGCCGCCGCCGGGCAAGATGCCCTCTTCGACGGCGGCACGGGTTGCATGAAGCGCGTCGTCGACGCGATCCTTCTTCTCCTTCACCTCGACTTCGGTCGAGCCGCCGACGCGGATGACGGCAACGCCGCCGGCGAGCTTGGCAAGACGTTCCTGCAGCTTCTCGCGGTCGTAGTCGGAGGTGGTTTCCTCGATCTGGGCGCGGATCTGGGCAATACGGCCTTCGATGTCGGTCTTGGCGCCTGACCCATCGACGATTGTGGTGTTTTCCTTCTCGATCGAAACCTTCTTGGCACGGCCGAGCATGTCGAGCGTCACGGATTCGAGCTTGATGCCGAGATCTTCGGAGATGACGGTGCCGGCGGTCAGGATGGCGATGTCTTCGAGCATGGCCTTGCGGCGGTCGCCGAAGCCAGGCGCCTTGACGGCAGCGATCTTGAGGCCGCCGCGCAGCTTGTTGACGACGAGGGTAGCAAGCGCTTCGCCTTCGACGTCTTCAGCGATGATGAGGAGCGGCTTGCTGGATTGGACGACGGCTTCGAGAACCGGCAGCATCGACTGCAGGTTGGAGAGCTTTTTCTCGTGGATGAGAATATAGGGGTCTTCGAACTCGACCCGCATCTTGTCGGCATTTGTCACGAAATAGGGGCTGAGATAGCCGCGGTCGAACTGCATGCCTTCGACGACTTCGAGTTCGGTTTCGGCGGTCTTGGCTTCTTCGACCGTGATGACGCCATCATTGCCGACCCTTTCCATGGCATCGGCCAAAAAGCGGCCGATTTCGGCATCGCCATTGGCGGAGATTGTGCCGACCTGGGCGATTTCGGAATTGTTGGAGATCTTGCGGGCGTTGGCCTTCAGTTCCGCGACGATGGCCGCGACCGCTAGATCGATGCCGCGCTTCAGGTCCATCGGGTTCATGCCCGACGTAACGGCCTTGGCGCCTTCCTTGACGATTGCCTGGGCCAGCACCGTTGCGGTCGTGGTGCCGTCGCCGGCGATGTCGCTGGTCTTCGAAGCAACTTCGCGGACCATCTGGGCGCCCATGTTTTCGAACTTGTCTTCGAGTTCGATTTCCTTGGCGACCGAAACGCCGTCCTTTGTGATGCGCGGCGCGCCGAACGACCTGTCGATCACGACGTTGCGGCCCTTCGGGCCGAGGGTCGCCTTCACGGCGTTGGCCAGGATGTCGACGCCACGCAGCATCTTCTCGCGGGCTTCGGTGCTGAATTTGATTTCTTTAGCAGCCATGTCCTCACTCCTTCATAGCCAGCCAGAGCAATTCCAGGAAAAGTGCGTTTTCGCTCGGAATTGCGTAAAATAAAAGCTTGGAACGGTTCTGCGTTTCCATGAAAAGCTGAAGCGCTCCAGCATCGACCGATGTTAGCAGGGACCTCAGGCGGCCTGCTTCTTTTCGCCTTGGGCCTCGATGATGCCCATCACGTCGCTTTCCTTCATGATCAGCAGGTCTTCGCCATTGATTTTGATCTCGGTGCCGGACCATTTGCCGAACAGGATGCGATCGCCGACCTTAACGTCGAGCGACTGGATCTGGCCGGCTTCGTTGCGCGCGCCGGGGCCGACGGCGATGACCTCGCCTTCCTGCGGCTTCTCCTTGGCGGTGTCTGGAATGATGATGCCGCCCTTTGTCTTTTCTTGTGAATCGACCCGGCGGACGAGAATGCGGTCATGAAGCGGTCGGAACGACATATCTTCCTCCATCGACAAACAATGATGACGTTGTTCCCGCGGCCGGACCGGATAACCGATCCGGGCGGGTGCAGGTTCGCGCGCGCGCCTTGCGCGAATGATCTGGTTCGAGGGTTCAGCAATTTCAAGAGGCGACGAAAGAAAAATTAGCACTCTCCGTCGGAGACTGCTAACGCCCGACAGGGAACAGACAATCCGCTCCTGCGTTCGAATAAAAAGGCGAATGGCATTGAGGCTTGAATCCGGATTTCGCCATTCCTAGTTCTGTGGTGGCCGAGGCTTGATGAGCTCGGCCACCGTCCCACGTCTTTAGGAGTGAGTGACATGGAAGAGAACACCAAACCAATCAAAGACCTCAGTATCGAGGAACGCGAGGAAATCTTCGTCGATATCGCTCGTACGCTGGAGGACACGGCGCGTGAGGCCCTTGTCGAAGGCAATACGCATTTTGCGGCACTTTCCAACAACATGGCCGAAGCGATCCGTGTCAACGCCGACGAACTCGCCCGTGACGATCCGGAAAATGCCGAGCTGGTATTGCAGCAGGCAACGGCGATGATCTCGCAATTCGAAGCCGTGCACCCTTATCGGATGGTGAGCATGGCCGTGCATTGATCGCGCCCCGGGCGATGCGGCTTGCCACCCGCCCAAATCATTCTCTACGCGCGCGCGGAACTCTCCTCGTTTGCAGAGGTTATTGGATCACAACATCGAAAGGTGATCCATGACGACTTCTAGATCCAACGTGCCGCCAGAGAGCGGCACGGACGACGCGCGGTCCGCCGATACCGAACGGGCCGAGATCGATCGCCAAAGGGCATTGGCAAACGCCCTGTGCAACGCGAGGTCGGCATCAGATCGCGATAGCGGCACCGAAACCCCAAGCCTGAAGCTTGCAAAGGAATATCTTAGCCTCGGCGGCCACCGCCGATCCATGATCGACGACAATATCACCGATGTTCGCCACTGGGACAAGGATTCGCCGGAGGCCGAACGGTTCTGGAAGGAACGGGTGGAAACGCTTCCAAAGGATCAACGCAAACAGGTGGAGGATTTCCTTCCAACCATCAACACGCCTTGAAGGGTCGCTCTTCGGACGGCTCATCCCAATGCGCTTGGAGAAGGTCATGGCTATAGACAAGCACGAGCAGATTCGCCAGCGCGCCTACGAAATCTGGGAGGCCGAGGGCCGCCCGGAGGGCGCCGACAAGCGCCATTGGCTGCAAGCCTGCGACGAACTGGCCGGTGAGGATGAGCACGAGACGCTGCAGGACCTGCTCGATGAAGACGACAGGGATGATGCGGCCCTGCTTCAGGGCGCCGGTGAAAGCGGCGATTTCGATCGGCCAAGAACGAGGCCTGGCCAGGCCGCCAAGGCTCCGGTGCCTGACATCGAGATGACGACGGGCGAAAAGCCTTCCACGCGGAAGATCAGGAAGACCGAAGGGCCGTAATCGTCATGCAGCATCTCGACCATGCCATCCAGATTGCACTTACGGCCCATGAAGGTCAGTCAGACAAGACCGGCCAGCCGTTCTTCGAGCACTGCCAGCGGGTAGCCCTTCTTGTTTCCGGCGACGAGCCACGAACGGTTGCCTACCTTCATGACGTCGTCGAGAAGGGCAGCGGCTGGACGCTCGACAGGCTGAGAGAGGAAGGCTTTCCGCCGGCGATCATCTCCGCGGTAAATGCTCTGACACGGCGGCCGGACGAGCCGGACGACGACTTCGTCAGGCGTGCGGCATCAAACCCGCTGTCCTTGCCCGTCAAACGCGCCGATCTGGAAGACAATCTCCGGCAGGCCGAACAGGCCGGCAAGAAAACGGAAAAATACCAGCGCGGACTGGATCTCCTGCGCGACATAACGAGCGGATCATAATTTTACGCCGTTCGCCGGCACTGTCACCAAGGTCGGCAATCGGGCAAGCGTCCACTACCCGCCTTCATGTCATGCATCGAGAGCCGGCGGCCTCCGTGGCACAGCGGCGGAGGCCATTTTGGCCCATTTCATGCTTTGTTGGCAAACCACATCGTCGGCGCGCCGAGCACACCTGCCGTACGCATCGCCGTCTTCAGCTCGTCCAACTTGCTGAATGCCTGCGCCGCTTCAAACGTGGCGAACTCGTGGGTGACGGTAATATCGTTCGGATTGTCGATGGCGCGATAAACGGCCTGCGCCGTCACCCCGTTGGCCTTCTGGACCTGATGAAACGCATCATATGCCTTGCGCCAAGTGGCATAGTCGGAAACCTCATGCCGCACGAATAATGTCGTCATATCATCCTCCCGCGTTGCGTTTTCAAGTTCGGTTCAGACGCGTGTTACGATTGCACGAGGAACACCAGGCTCTCGGGCAAGACACCATCATGCGCCATCGCGTCAGCCGCCGCCTTGGTCTGCATGAAGGCCATCAACTTATCCATATCAGCAACGTCCATGACCAGGCCGACGTGGTTGGACGTCTGAGGATCCGTAAACGTGCGAATGTTCGTGACGCCGATCGGTTCGAATATCTGTTTGCGCATCGGTGAAGCGAGCCAGTGTTTCGTGTCCTTGACATTGTGATGGACCATTATGGTTGGCATTGCATCCTCCTCTGGCCTTGAAAAATGAAAGGCCAGTACATCCCTACGCTTTGCCCAGCTGTAGTTCAACAATATTACGATGAGCGGATATTTTGCTATTTTATCGAAGATATAAATATAATTACTTGGAGTAATCCGAAAATATTACGGTTGGCAGCCGGTTTTGGCGCGTGTTATTTTCGCGACAATGGCTTTTGCAATAGTTCCGGCGTCCGGGACCGCCGCGCGTGAGACGACAGAGGCTCAGAATGACCGAACGCCAACCATTTGATCTCAAGGCTTATGGGCACGACATCGGAACAAGGCCATGCTTTATCTGCGGCTTGGTCAGGAACGACCCTGACTTCTTTCACCATCGCGTTTTTGAAGACGACGAGACGATCATTTTCCTGAGCAAATATCCCACTCTACCGGGTTATTGCCTCGTCTGTCCGAGGGAGCACCGTGAGGATCTGGCGCGGGACATGTCGACGGATGAATATCTTCGATTACAGGAGAAGGTGCATGTCTTGGCGCGCGCCCTCAAGAGCGTGTTCGACGCCGAGCGAATTTATGTGCTTTCGCTCGGCAGCCAACAGGCCAATAGCCACCTGCATTTTCATGTCGTTCCCTTGCCTTCAGGTGTACCTCTTGAAGAGCAGCAATACCATGCACTGATGGCGGAATACGGGGTTTTGCAAATACCTGACGATCAAATGGCACAGTTGGCGCAGCGCATCTCTGAAGCATACCGTTCCGAGCTGACCGCACGATAATCAATCTCCGGGCTCCCGGTCGAAACCCCGGAAGCCAATGCCCCCAAGCTACGTCCCGAGGGCGAATGCCGGCACCGGGGTGCCTTTTTCGCGAAAGAGCCGTTCCACCTCGTCGAGCCGGGGGCAGGCGGGCGGGTTATCGAGCGCTTTTGCCCAATTCCCGCGAATGGGCAGAGCCATCGCCGCGGTCACGAGCACGGTGGCTCCGGGGCCGCTTTCGCCGCGCAGCTGCGGCAGCAGGGTCTTGGCGTGGATAAGGTTGGTGTTTGGGATCGGGCTTAGCGCATGGCCGGCCCTCGGACTGGGCGATAGATCGACGATGGCGCTGACGTCGGTCCGTCCGTACCAGACGGCCCGGCCATCGCTTGCATCGGAGCGATCGGCATTGAAATCGGCGCGTTCGATCGCAAAGCCGCCCTCGATAGTCAGCAGGGTGCGCGGCGTGGCGATGCGGTGGATGCGAATGTGCCACGGGTTTTCGGGAAGCAGCCAGGTTTCGATGGTGACATCGCTCCAGGGGCGCCAGCGCGAATAGAGCAGGTCACCTGTTATCAACGCCTCTTCGAGGGTTTCCCGCATGCGGAAATGGACGCCGTCATCGGAGAGGCCGAGCATGCCGTCAAAGCTTGCGGCGGAGAAATTCCGGTCGTTGGCTTCGATGTTGAAGGCGTAGCGTGTGGAATAGACGAATTTCGAATATTTCTCGTTTGCGCCAAGCATCTTGTCGTGCTGCTGCCCTGAGGAGAGTACGACCACGTTTCCCGGCGTGTGCATGGCGACCATTCCCGCCGGCGTCAACGCAACCGGTTCCGGAAATTCCGGCTGCGGTGCCTCTTCGGCGGTCCAGAACGGATGACCCTGCGGAAGAGCGAGCGGCAGGAAGAATTTCAGCGCCCAATAAGGTGAACCGGGAGAGTTGTAGCTCTCGCTCATGAAGAGGTTCGGATAGCCGTAGCCGACCGAAAGAACGCCGTCGCGATCGGCAATCGGCATGGCGGACCACCAGCGGATATGGCGCATGTAATAGCCCTTGATCTCAGCCCAGGGCAGCGCCTCGACGCCGGCAAAGGCAAGCGCGCCCCAAAAGCCGCCCGCCGCAAAGCGGTAGGTCTGGCTGCGGCCGAAGGCAAGGGCTGCGCCATCGGGGCCGAACCAGTGGCGGATATCCCTGGCGAAGATCTCGGCGCGACCCCGGAAGCGATCCTGGCGCGCCTCGTCGCCCTTGGCCAGCACGGCATAGATCAGGCCGTAGAAATGCATGGCGAAGGGAATGTAATGATCGACCCGCCGAACCGGCCCGTCGCGATACCAACCGTCCCCGAGGTCGAAGGCCTCCAATTCGTCGAGATAGGCGAGGGTTTTCCGGTGATCGAACGCCACGCTCACGCGTTCCAGCCCGAGATCGATGAGCACACGGAAAAATTTCCAGTTGTTATCGATGAATTCCAGCTCGCGCGCCCCGAGAAGATAGGCAGAGACCGTCTTCTTCTCGCTGTCGTCAAGCGGTTCCCAGATGTGCTCGGGGACAAGCGCCAGGGCGAAGCCGACGGCGGCGAGTTCGACCAGCCGTTGGTTGCGGTCGGCAAGATCGCCCCAATATTCGGGATGAGCAGGATTGGTCCCGTTCGCCAGCCCGCGCCGATAGAGATCCCAATGTGAAAATGCGCCGCCGCCGGCAACGAGCGGAACGATCCCCCAGAGCGGCCGTGCAAATCCCTCCAGATCCGCCGCCGCCCGATCGAAGATCGCGCCGGCTGCGCCGAGGCGCACACGGGCGCCGCCTTCGGAAAAATACGGCAGCAGCGGCTCGAAGAGATCGGTGACGGCCTTGGCCAGGTCGTCGCGTGTCCTCAGGGGATTGCCGAAAAGCGGATTGGCCCTTGCGGGATCATAGATCATCGTCAGCTCGAAATTCCTCAAACCAAATCGGCCGCGGGCCAGATGCCGGTCCGCGGCCAGGGCAATCTTGCGAGGCTTACTTGATGGCCTTCACGCCTTCAGTCATTTCCTTCAATCCGTCGTCGATGGAGGTATTGTCGGTCATCATCGCGTCATGCACGCGATTGAGCACGACCTCGATCTTGGCGGCGTTCGGATTGACTGCCATTTCCAGATAGGCTTTCGACGGTATCAGCGCCTCCTTGCTGGCTGCGTCCTCAGGAAAGCCGGGTGTTGCCGCGATCTTTGCGCTGACATCGGCGGTCTTGAGCGCTGGGAAGGTGCCCGTCGATGCGATGACGGCAGCGCCCTCAGGACCGGTGACGAACTTGATAAAGTCGAGGGCTGCATCCTTGTGCCCGGAATTGGTGTTGACCGCCAGACCCGAAATCTGTGCAGCCGTCGTGCCGGCTGCAACGCCGTCCGGATGCGGGAACTTCACGATGCCCCAGTTCTTGCTCTTCGATTCACCCGATTTCACCTTGGCGATCTGGGTGCCGACGAACCAGGTGCCCATCGGCAGCATGCCGATCGTGCCGTTGAAGAAGAGCGCCGAATAATGCGTGTTCGACGTCTTGAGGAAGGCGTAGGAGGGAATGGCGCCGTCCTTCTGCAGGGTCAGCGCCCGCTCGTACCAGGGCTTCAGGAAGGCGTAGTCGCCATCGACGAGCGTGTGTTTTCCGTCAAGGATGCCGGGCAGCTGGACGGTCGAACGCCAGGTGTGCAGCAGCGCGCCATAGGTCTTGTTGGTGCCCATGCCGCCCGTAAGCTTCTCGGCGGTCGCGTCGAACTGCGCCCAGGTCATGTCATTGGTGGGGTAGGGGACGCCGGCTTTGTCGAAGATGTCCTTGTTGTAATAGACGATCCAGAAGTCGGAGCGGAACGGCAGCGAATAGATCTTGCCGTCGATGGTCAGCTCTTCGATCAGGCCGCCATAAGGCGCCGGATCGATCTTCTGATCCTTCATGAAGCCGCTGAGATCGGCGATGTTGCCGGCGCGCACCAGGTTGGTGTAGCCCGGCACATCCTTGACGGTGACGATGTCGATGTCCTTGGAGCCGCCGGTCAGTTGCGTCGAGATCATCTGCTGGTAGTCCTGCGAGCCGAGGTCCATCGGTTCGAACTTCACGTTAGGGTGTTTGGCCTGATAGGCCTCGATCAGCGGCTTGTAATAAGCGGTCTTGTCCCAGTCCCACAAAGCCCATTTGAGCGTCACGGCGTCCTGAGCAAGCGCTGCGCCGGCCGTCATCGCGGCCAAGGTGAAACCTGCCACGGCAAGTTTCACCGTCCCCCCGAATTTTTCCAAATACATTCCCGTTCTCCTTCCCTGGATCATCTCTGGATCAGTTATTTTATGAAGCGTCTCTTCTATGCGGTTCGCGGTGCGGCTGTGTTGCGTTTGGCAGGTGTAGAACCGTCACCGCCGCCCGATGGACGCCGAATGCGACGGCGAACATTCCGAGTGAAAAATTGAAGATTGCCGGCATGAACACCGAAACCGGATAGAAGAGGATGTGCGCCAGCCAAAGGCTGGCGGTAAAGGCGAGCGCTGCAAGCGCCGGGAAAGGACGGACAATGGAGGCGAGGGCGGCGAGGCGCAGCAGCATGAGAGCCGGCAGATCGCGCATCACCATCAAAACGAAGAGATGGCAGGCGAGGACCGCGACGAAGGCGGTGGCGACGAGCGCGATCGTCAGCGGTGCGCTTAGCAACAGATTGTCGCGTGCGCCTGCGGCATAGGTGACGATCGCATAAAGGCCGATTGCGAGGGCGCCACCCAACGCCAGGCCCCAGGCGGTGGCGCGCCAGAAGTAGCGCAGAAAGGCTTCCGTGAAGTCCCGCAGTAGATAGGAGTTGCGGTCTTCCACGAGGGCCACCGAGACCCGGGCCATGGCGGCGAGGGCTGCCGGCAGCGTTACGACGAAGAGGCCGGTCAGGATGAACAACATGTTCAGCTTGACCATCTCCCACCATTCGCGGACGAGGATCTCGGCGAACAGCGCAAGGCCGGTCCTCTTCGGAGCATCCTTCGGAATGCCCGGTCCCTCTCTCGTCCACATGTCCCGCAACCACTGCATAGCCGTCTCCCGCAGGCGCCTCAGTATAGAATCGAGCGTTCCGTTTCCGTGTCGAACAGTTGCGCATTGGTCATATCGGCAACCAGCGTCGCCTCCTCGCCGATATCGGGCCGGTAGCGCGGCGAGACACGGGCAATGAGATTGCGACCGCCTGCCACCATGTTCAGGTGCACTTCCGAGCCCATCGGTTCGGCAAGTTCGACGATCGCCTTGAGGGGCGCCAGGTTCTCGGGCGCGATGTCGGCCGGCGGCAGCTCGTGGAAATTCTCCGGACGGATGCCGAGCATCAGCTCGCGGCCCTCGTAGGGCGCGATCCTGCCCTTGTCGAAATGGGCGGGAAGCGGCAGTTCCCGGCCATCGAAGACAGCGACGTAGCCGTCGCCCCGTCGCAGAATGGTCGAGGGCAGCATGTTCATCTGCGGCGCGCCGATGAAGCCGGCGACGAACATATTGACGGGGCGGTCATAGAGGTTCTGCGGCGTATCCACCTGCTGGATGTGCCCGTCCTTCATGACGACGATCCGGTCCGCCATGGTCATGGCCTCGACCTGGTCATGGGTGACGTAGATGAAGGTGGCGTTGAGGCGCTTGTGCAGCTTGGTGATTTCCGAACGCATCGTGCCGCGCAGCTTGGCGTCGAGGTTGGAAAGCGGCTCGTCGAGAAGGAAGACCGCCGGATTGCGCACCATGGCGCGGCCGAGCGCGACGCGCTGGCGCTGGCCGCCTGAAAGCGCCTTCGGCTTACGATTCAGGAGATGAGAGATGTCGAGGATCCTGGCGGCGTCCTGCACCTGGGCATCGATAAAGTCGCGCGACACCTTCCTGAGCTGCAGGCCGAACGCCATGTTCTTGTAGACGGTCATATGCGGGTAGAGCGCGTAATTCTGGAAGACCATGGCGATATCCCGATCTTTGGAAGGGACGTCGTTCATGACGTCGCCGCCGATCTTGAGCTCTCCTCCGGATATTTCTTCGAGGCCGGCGATCATCCGCAGCGTGGTCGATTTGCCGCAGCCGGAGGGGCCGACCAGAATGATGAATTCCTTGTCTGCGATCTCGAGGTCGATGTCGTGGACGACGGTGAGCGCACCGTAGCTCTTGTTCAACTCTTTAAGCGAAATGCTGGCCATCGGGTTCTCCTGAATTCACCAATAGGAAGACCAGCTGCGCGAAAGGCGCGTCAAAGCTTCCATGTAATAATAATCTCCCCAGGAGACGCATTCATCGACACCCTCGCCGCGGCAGGTGTTGAACGGCGATTTCTTCGAATAGGTGGCGTGTAGCACCAGGCCGTTGGAGGCTGTGGGATCCTTGACCGCATAGTGATCCGCAAGGCTCTTCATCATGCGCCGCGCCAGCGTGCGATAGCGTGCTGCCGGTTCCGGCTCGGCGAGATCGGCCATCTCCAGAAGGCCGCAGGCGGCGATCGAGGCCGACGAACTGTCGCGCGGCTCGCCGTCGCCGTCCGAAAAGACGAGGTCCCAATAGGGTACCATGTCGCCCGGCAGCCGGTTGAGATAGAAGGCGAGCAGCCGGTCGAAGGTTTGGCGATATTCCTCGACCCGCTCATAGCGATAGGAGAGGGCCATTCCAGCGATTGCCCAGGCCTGTCCGCGCGCCCAGGCGCTGTCGTCTTTGTAACCCTGTTTGGTGGCGCCGCGCACCGGCGCTCCGGTGTCCGGGTCCATATAGAACGTGTGATAGGTGGAATCATCCGGCCGAACCGAGTTGGCAAGCGTGGTGCGGGCGTGAATGAGCGCGATCTCGCGGTATTTCGGATCGCCAGTCTCGCGGCTTGCCCAGTAGAGCAGCGGCAGGTTCAAGAGGCAGTCGATGATATAGCGGTATTCTTCCGGCTTGCCTTTACGACCCCAGGCCTGGATGAACTGACCGATCGGCTGGAAGCGCTCGATCAGCTGGTCGGCGGCAAGGATCGCGGCTCTGCGGCCATCCTCGTCGCCGACGAGTTTCCAGGCGGCGATGCAGGAGGGCGAATAGAGAAAGCCCATATCGTGATGATCGGTCTCGATGCGATTGACGATCCGATGCAGGAACGATTGGACCTGAATTTGTGCCGCATCCCGGAAAGCCGCGTCGCCGCTGTGTTCGAATGCGAGCCACAGCTCGCCGGGCCAGAAGCCGGCGGTCCACTGATCGTTCGCCACGGGGGGATAGAAATTCTTGATGCTCGAATGGTTCTGCGCGGCGTGGGTGAATTCTGGAAGGTTGCGCCTGACCTGCTCGACGGCGATATCGAGCGCGGCCTTCACTTCCTCATCGGTAATCGGCTGCGGGGCGACGGATGAAACGGCGTTCACGGCTTAACCCTTCAATCCAGTCGAGGCGATGCCCTCGACAAAGAAGCGCTGGAGAACAAGGAAGACGACGAGGACCGGAATGAGGGCGACGACGGAGGCTGCCATGATGAGCCCGTATTCGGCCGAATATTGCGAGATGAACATGCGCAGGCCGATCTGGACGGTCTTCAGCTCGGTCTTTGTGAGATAGATCATCGGCCCGAGAAAATCGTTCCAGGTGGTGACGAAGGTGAAGATCGTCAGCGTCGAGAGCGCGGGTTTCGACAGCGGCAGCATGATGCGCGCCCAGATCTGGTACTCGTTCATGCCGTCGATGCGAGCCGCCTCGCAGAGCTCGGTCGGGATCGACATGTAGAACTGCCGCATCAGGAAGACGCCGAAGGCGGTGAATGCCTGCAGGCAGATCAGCGCCAGATGGGTGTTGTTGAGCCCGAATTCACGCATCAGCAGGAATTGCGGCACCATATAGACCTGCCAGGGCATGGCGATGGTGGCGATGTAGCCGAGGAACAGGGTGTTCTTGTAGGGGAAATTCAGCTTGGCGAAGGCGTAGGCGGCAAAGCTGGAGGTCAAAAGCTGCAGCAGCGTGACGATGATCGTCAGCTTCGACGTGTTATAGATGAACAAGGCGAGCGGGATCTTCGTCCAGATATCGACGTAGTTATGCCATTGCGGCTCGGACGGTATCCATTCGATCGGGAAGGCGAACACGTCGCGGCTGAGCTTCAAGGATGCCGAAAGCATCCAGGCAAAGGGCATCAACATGATGAGCGTGACGGCGATGACGATGGCGTAGATCGCGACCGATCTGACGGTCACCTTGCGTCCGGCGATCCTCATGCCTCGTCCTCCCTCTGGCGCCGGAACTGGAAGACGGTGACGGCAAGCACGAGGAAGAACAACACCAGCGAAACCATGCTGGAATAGCCGAGATCCCAGGAAATGAAGGCCTCGTTGTAGATATGGTAGACGAGGACGAGTGTCGAGGTGCCAGGCCCTCCCTGGGTGATCATGTAGATCTGGTCGAACACCTTGAAGGACTGGATCGTCAGCATCACGGTGACGAAGAAGGTCGTCGGCCCGAGCTGCGGCACGGTGACATGGATGAACTTCTGCCAGGAATTGGCGCCATCGAGATCGGCGGCCTCATAGAGTTCGGAATTGATGCCCTGCAGGCCGGCCAGATAGATGACCATGTAATAGCCCATGTTCTTCCAGATGCCGAAGAGGATCACCGTCACCATCGCCCAGTGGCGATCGGCCGCCCATCCCGGCATGTTCTTGGGATCGAGGCCGAGCGTATAGAGGATCATGTTCACCGGTCCCATCTCGGGATTGAAGATCATGTTCCAGACGACGGCGACGGCCACCAGCGAGGCGACATAGGGGAAGAACATCGCCGTGCGGAAGAAGTCGCGCCCTGCGATCTTCTGGTTGAGGAGAACGGCAAGGCCGAGCGCGCAGATGAGCGTCGCCGGCACGGAGGCGACCGTATAGATCACCGTGTTCCAGAACGCCGCGATGAAGGCCTTGTCCTCGAAGAGCCGCCAGAAATTATCCAGCCCGGCGAATGTGATCGCATTCGAGCCGTCCCAATGCATGAAGGCGAGCACGAAGGCGAACAGGATCGGGCCGAGCGTGAAGACGGCAAAGCCGATGAAATTCGGGGCAATGAAGGAATAGGCGACGAGCGCGCTGCGTATCCTGCGCTGGCGCTTGGACAAGACCGCAGCCTTCCGGCGAGAAGTTGCCGGAGCGCCATCCGTCGCGATGACTGAATTCGATATGGACACCGATGCCTCCTCTTCCTCCTGCAACCACATAGCACATATCCGGTATTGGTCAAACAAGTTCTAAATAGATCATACGAATTGCATGGAAAGCGCAAAAGACATATGATAGGTGAGCATGCAGACCAAACGCCCATCGATGCTTTTCCGGTACGGGGAGAGACATGTTCAGCGAGATTTCAGAGAATCTGCCCGATGTGCTGGGAGATTTCACGCCCGGGGCCGTGGGCTCTGATCGCCCCAGATGGAACTCCGTGCCGCAGGCGGTACGGGAACTTGTCGTTGGCGAGGCCGAAGAGACGCTTGCGCGCGCCTGGCCGCTGATTACGGCGTCGGACTACCGGGAGTACACCGAAACCGGCCACCGCGCGCGCTTCGAGGAGCTTTATTTCAGACGGCGCCGGATGCTCGACAATCTGGTGCTCGGCGAACTCGTCGAAGCCGGCGCGCGCTTCCTGCCGAAGATCGTCGACGGCATTTTCCTGATCGCGGAGGAGAGCGGTTGGCAGCTTCCGGCGCATAACGCCTATGAACGAAGCGGCGCACGCTTGCCGGTTCCCGACAATTCGCAGCCTGTCGTCGATCTCTTCGCCGCCGAAACGGCCGCCCTGCTTGCCACCATCGTCGCATTGCTTCGCAACGAGCTCGACGCCATCAGCCCCGAGATTACGGCACGCGTCGAGCGCGAGATCGAGATCCGCATCCTCTCGCCCTATCTCGGCCGGCATTTCTGGTGGATGGGCCGCGGTGAGGAGCGGATGAACAACTGGACGGCATGGATAACCCAGAACATCCTGTTGACGGTCTTCTCCCTGAAAACGGGCCAGCCCACGCGCCGCGCCGTCGCCAAAAAGGCGCTCGGCAGCCTCGACGCCTTCCTGAAGGACTATGCCGAGGACGGCGCCTGCGAGGAGGGCGTGCTTTATTACCGCCACGCCGCGCTCTGCCTGCATGGTGCGTTGATCATCCTGGACGCCGTGGCGCCCGGCCTGTTCGCCGGGGTCTGGCAGCAGCCGAAGATCCGCAACATGGCCGAATATATCGCTCATATGCATGTGGCCGGCCGCTACTATTTCAACTTCGCGGATTCTTCCGCTGTGGTCGAACCCTGCAGCGCGCGGGAATACCTGTTCGGACAGGCGGTCGGCTCTGAGATGCTGGCTGAGTTCGCCGCAGCCGACAGGGCTGGGGCCGACAATCCGCACCTGCCCGGGGAATGGAACCTCTGGTATCGCGTGCAGGAACTGCTGGTCGGCCCGACGCTTCCCGCTGCCGCTAAACCTCATCCCGCATCGCAGCGCGATATCTTCTATCCCGGCATCGGCTTGTTCATCGCCCGCGACGAGCAGTTTTCGCTTGCCGTCAAGGGCGGCAACAATGGCGAGGGCCACAATCATAACGATGTCGGGAGCGTGACGCTTTACAAGAATGGACGTCCGTTGCTGATCGACGTCGGCGTCGAGACCTATACCGCAAAGACCTTTTCGGCGCGGCGCTACGAGATATGGACGATGCAGTCGGCGTTCCACAACCTGCCGACATTTGCAGGTGTCATGCAGTCGGCCGGCGAAGCTTTTGGCGCGCGCGATGTCGAGGTCGGGTTTGACGAGGGGAGCGCGCGCATATCGCTCGATATTTCAGGCGCCTATCCGTCCGAAGCGCAGCTGCACAGCTATCGGCGCGTCGTTTCGCTGCTGCGCGGACGCCATGTCGAGATCGTCGACACCTATGACGGCGGCAAGCCGGCGGTCCTGTCGCTGATGACATGCCTGCCGCCGACCGTCGGCCCGGACAGGATCGACCTAGCCGACCTCGGCAGCATGTTCGTTGAGGGCGCCGGCGAGATCGAAATCGACGAGATCGTGGTGGAGGACGCCCGGCTGAGATCGGCTTGGCCCGAGAAAATCTACCGGCTGCGTGTGCGGTTTGCCGAGAGGCTCCTGAGATTGCGGATCGTCTAGAACGGGATGGCTTTAGGCCGGGTCGGCCCAAAGTCTGAATCCTGTTCTAAACTAAAGAGTTAGAGCATGATGTCGTCCGAAAATCGCTCACAGTTTTCGGCATCATGCTCTGGGGAGGGCGAGCATGGAATTGACGCTGAAGATCGTGGATGCCGATGGGGCGGTGCTGGCGAGTTCTACAGGCCGGGACGAGGCGTTCCTGGTCTATCGCCAGAACTATCATGAAGGTGATCGCGTCATCGTGGAGGTTTCCGAGCCTGGGCACGTCTACCTCTCCCTGGATGGCGCGATCCAACCCGGTCTGGTCTATATGAAGGAATGCGCCTATTCGCTGGCCGTACCCTTCGGCGACAAGCGCAAGCCCTATTCGCCGAATGCCTTCAGGGGCGATATCCACCGGCTTTTAGCGCGAAGCACGCGGCCGGACGAGATCGCTCACCGGCGCAATCTCGCCCTCAACCCTTGGGACGATCACGCCAACCGGGCTCTGTTTCCGCATGCGCTCGCCAATGTCGAGACCCGCGGCGAAGCGGTCTTTGCCGCGCGTAACGCAATCGACGGTGAAAAGGCCAACGATGATCACGGCTTCTGGCCCTATACGAGCTGGGGTATTAATCGCGATCCGCAAGCAGCACTGACGGTGGAATTCGGCAGGCCGGTCAGGATCGACGAGATCGTTTTTTATCTTCGGGCTGACTTCCCGCATGATTCCTGGTGGGAAAAGGCCAGCGTCACCTTCTCGAACGGCAAGACTTGCTGTTTTCCGCTGGTGAAATCGGGCGCCGCCCAGGCCTTTCCGATAGAGCCCTGTGTCGTCGAGTGGGTGGAACTGCACGGCCTGATCAAGGCCGAGGACGCCTCGCCCTATCCGGCGCTGACCCAGATCGAAATCTGGGGAACCGAGGTGCAAGGTGCCGACCTCAAGCCATCCGCTCTTTCTATCGCGCTATGAGCCTGTAGGTAGTCTCGACCGTGCCGCGCTCGGCGGGCCGTCATTCAGCCGGTTCCAGGCGCGGCGTAGCTGCCGTGCCGAGCCGAAGCCGGCGCGCATGGCGACGGCCTCCATGTCCAGCCGCGAACCGGCGAGCATCTCGCGGGCAAGAGCCACGCGCATGCGGTTGACGAAATCCGTAACGCTCATGCCCGTCTGCTCGTTGAACAGCCGTGAAAGGTTGCGCGGGCTGGCGCCGCTGAGGCGGGCAAGCGACGCCACCGACCAATCCTCAGACGGGCTGGCGGCCACTGCATCCTGTGCACGGTGAATGACCGGGTGGATATGGTTGCGACCTTCGAGCCAGGGCGAAAGCTGCGGATCCGAGCCGCCGCGCCTGAGATAGACGACAAGATATCGCGCCACCGCAAGCGCGCAGGCATGTCCCGCCGCTTCGGCAACGATATGCAACATGAGGTCTATGCCGGCGGTGATGCCGGCACTGGTGAGGCGATCTCCATCTTCGACATAGAGCCGATTGTCCCGGACGCGCGCGGTGGGCGCGAGCCTCGCCAGATCCTCTATGCAGCCATGATGGGTGGTGCAATCGCGGCCGTCGAGCATGCCAGCCTCGGCAGCGAGCAATGCGCCCGAGCAGATCGAGACCAGACGAATTCCCGGGCGAATGGCGTGCTTCAGCCATGCGACGATGGCAGCCTGGTCGGCGCGCTCCTGTTCGTTCCCTGGGGCGCTGTTTTCCATCGGGGCATCGGCGCTGCCGGCAATGATGACAAGCGCGGCATCGGGCAAGCGTTCCGGCAATGCGGCGACGCCCGTAACGGCAAGGCCGATCGAGCTGCCGACCGTCGCCGATGGACCGATATAGGTGACGGTAAAGCGCACCGTGCGCTGTTCGAGGTTCGCCTTGCGCAGCACTTCGATCGGGCCGGCGACGTCGAGCAGCAGCACGCGCGGCGGCACGACGACAAAGACCGGGATATCGAAGGGCTGCGTGGCGTCCGTCATGCGGCGAGTGACTTTCCACGCCCTGCCAGGGCCTGGTCGACGGTCGCGATCCGAGCGAAACGGCCTGACAGGACCAGTTCCGTCCGGTCCCGAATTTCCCTCGCGCTCCAGGTGCGTCCTGCGGCGTCGGTCATCGGGAAGGTCAGGGTCGCCTCGCCGACATAGTCGACTTGATAGCCGAGATCGGAGGCGTGGCGGGTGGTCGTCTCGCAGCACTGTTCGGTGCGAATGCCGGAGACGAGGATACGACGGACGCCATTTTCGGTCAGCCACACGTCGAGACCGGAACCGACCAGGGCGCTATGGCGCCCCTTCCTGAACGTTGCCCTGGGGGCGATCCTGAGCGGGGCGAGTGTGCTGACAAACCCGGATTCTTCCGAAAACGGCCCGGTTTTATCAACATGGAAGATCTGGATAATGGGTATTCCATCGGCTTCCGCGCCGTCGATCAGAGCCTGCTGACGATCAATATAAGCGGAGGCGAGGTTTTCATCCCAATAATCGCGGTGTCGGAAGGACTCTTGAGCGTCGATAACGAGAAGGACAGTTTCATGGCCGGACATTTTTTGCTCCATCCAGGTTGATCATGAAGTCATATTCGGCGATTTGAAGACAGAGGAAAATGCGCGCGCCGGACAAATAACGGACAATTCGCGCCATCGATGGCAGACATCGGCGGTGGAAGCCGTGTCACGCTTCCACCAGACGGTCCGCACATGCTAAGGAAGTCGGATGCGACTGCTTGTGGTGGAGGACAACAAGGATCTGGCGGCCTGGCTGGGTAAAGCCCTGCGACAGGCGCAATATGCGATCGACATTGCCCACGACGGCGAGGACGCGGAGCATATGCTCAAGGTGGCGGAGTATTCGGCGATGATCCTCGACCTGGCACTGCCGAAGCTTGACGGATTGACGCTCTTGAAGCGACTGCGACAGTCCGGAAACAAGCTGCCGGTCATCATCTTGACCGCGAATGCGAGCCTGGACGGCCGTGTTGCAGGGCTTGACAGCGGTGCCGACGACTATCTCGCCAAGCCCTTCGAAATCGCCGAACTCGAAGCGAGGATACGTGCGGTGGTCCGCCGTGGCCAGGACCGGGCATCGTCGGAAATCACCGTCGGCAACCTGCGCTTCTCCGGTGGGACGCGGCAGTTTTTCGTCGCAGGCGAGCCGCTGCAACTGACGCCGCGCGAATATGCCGTGCTTGAGCAACTCGTCATGAAGCTTGGCAACACAGTCTCGAAAGCCGCCCTTTCTGAAAGCGTGTTCGGCTTTGACGACGAGGCGGATCCGAGCGCCATCGAAATCTACGTCCACAGGCTGCGAAAGAAGCTCGAGAGCAGTTCGGTTCAGATTGCGACGTTGCGCGGGCTCGGCTATCTCCTCAGACATGTCCAGTAGCCTCATCACCAAGGTAGGCGCGACGATCGCGCGACTCAGCCAGAGCCTGAGGGTGCAGTTGCTCTGCTGGGTGCTGCTGACCCTGTTCGGCGCGATCGGCTTCAATCTCTACGACAGCTTCTGGATGGCCGACGCGACGGCAAAGCTGGTGACGGATCGAACACTTCTGGCCTCGGCTCGCGTCATTGCCGAGGCCGTCCGCGTCGATGAGGACGGCAATGTTCAGGTGGATGTGCCGCCTTCCGCGCTGGAGATGTTTGATACAGGCTTCGGCGACCGGGTATTTTACCAGGTGATCACCGCGTGGGGCAGTCTGGTGAGCGGTCTTCCCGACCTGCCGTTGCCGGCCGTCCAGCGGGCAGCGGAGGATCGCGCGTTCCATGGTGCCGATGTGCGTGTCATGATGCTCGACCATCCTGTCGTCGGCCTTCCCGATGACAGCGCGATCTCCGTCACCGTCGCCGTGACGCATAACAGCCAGTATGCGATGCGAAGGCAATTGTGGCTCTCAGACTTTTCGAAGCAGTTCGTGCTCGTCTTCGTCGCCAGCCTGGTGACCATCCTTGGGCTCCAACGGGGCTTGGCGCCTGCGCTGAGACTGCGGGACGCCGTGCGCCAGCGCGGCCGCAATCGTCTTGATCCGCTGCCGCCCGAGATGGTGCAGAGCGAGCTGCAGCCGCTCGTCCATGCCCTGAACGACCATATGGAGCGTGTCCAGAACCAGATGGCTGCGCAGCGACGGTTCGTATCCAATGCCGCGCATCAGCTCCGAACACCGCTGGCGTTGATTTCGACCCAGGCGAGCGTGGCGGCCCGCGAAGCCGATGCGGCTCGCCGCGACGAGGCGCTTGTCGCTCTTCGCACCAGCACGAAGCAGATTTCGCGTCTTGCCAGCCAGCTCCTGACCTTGTCGCGGGCCGAGCCCGGAAGCCGGCGCCCGCGCAGCGATGCGGCCGACCTTAGCAAGGCTGCCCGCGAGATCCTCGAAGCGCATGCCGAAGAGGCGCTCAGGCGCAACATCGACGTCGGCCTGGAAGCGGTCCGCCCGGTCATTGTCGAAGGCGACGCGACGATGTTGCGCGAAATGTTGGTCAACCTCATAGACAACGCGATCCGCTATACCCGCCCGAATGGACGGGTGACCGTTGCCGTCGGGCAGGCGGATGGCAACGCCGTCGTAACCGTCGAGGACGATGGTCCGGGTATCCCCGATGCGGAGCGCGAACAGGTTTTCGAACGATTCTACCGGGTCATGGGAACCGAAGCCGAGGGGAGCGGTCTGGGGCTCTCGATCGTTCGGGAGGTCGTCGAAGGTGCGGGAGGTTCGGTCTCGCTCGACGATGCGGAAGGCGGTGGTCTCGTCGTTACCGTACGGCTTCCGCTGACGTGAACCTGAGCTCGAAGAAATCCTCGTTTCAAGATTGATCCGCATCAAATGAAAGAAGGCCGGGCATGATGCCCGACCTTCCGTCGATCTGCCTTACAGCGCCGTGCGTCTTTTGAGACGCGCAATGCACGCTGTAACGCTTTGAATTGCTGGACAATTCTATCCATAAATCGATTCAGATTTAAGGATTATGCAGGTGGAGGAGGTCGATTTGATCACTGGGTATCAAGGTGCTGTTGCGGACGCCATTTTGCGAGACGCTTCTCCACCTGCGTCATGATGAACTCGGCAATCAGGGTGACGATCATGACGAGAACGATGGCGGCGTACATTCCGGCCGCGTCGAACGTGCCCTTGGCGATAGAGATCAATTGGCCGATGCCGAAACGGGCGCCGACGAACTCGCCGACGATGGCCCCGATGATGGCAAAGCCGAAGGAGACATGGAGGCTGGCGAAGATCCAGCTCATGGCGGAGGGGATGACGACGGTGCGTGTCACCTGCCAGTTGGACGCACCGAGGATGCGTGCATTGGCGATCATGTTGCGATCGGCCTCGCGCACGCCCTGAAAGGCATTCGCGAACACGACGAAGAACACCATGATAAAAGCGAGCGCGACCTTCGAGGCAAGGCCGAGGCCCATGATCATGATGAAGATAGGCGCAAGGACGACGCGCGGAATGGAATTGATCGCCTTGATGTAGACAGAGAAGACGTCGGCGAGAAACAGGTTCCGGCCGAGGCTGATGCCGACGATCACGCCGGTAAAGGACCCCGCGAAAAAGCCGATCAGCGCCTCTTCCATCGTGACCCAGAGATTGTACCAGAGCGAGCCTTCACTGGTCCCGTTGACAGCCCAATCGTAGAGGCGATAAACGATCTCGCTCGGGCTGGAATAGAAGAATGCGTCGATCCACATCAGGTTGGACGTAATTTCCCAAAGTGCCAGCACGGCAACCAGAATGCCGACCTGCAGGCACAGCACATGCTGTTTGCGTCTCTTGATCGCGCGGGTCGCAACGGCTTCGATTTCCGCATCGGAGGTTCCCGGGCGGAAAAGCGGGGCCATTGTGGTGTCGGTAAGTGTATCGGCCATCGTTATTCTCCTTACGCTGCCTCGGTGGAACGCCGGTATCCGGCATCCACCTCCTGGCGAAGATCCTCCCAGATGGTTCGGCAGTAATCGATGAATTGCGGTTCATAGCGGATTTCCGACACGACGCGGGGCCGTGGCAGATCGATCTTGTAGACCGACCTGACGGTCGCCGGTCCCGCTGTCAGCACATAGACCTTGTCGGCCAGCGCAACGGCCTCCTCGAGATCATGGGTGACGAAGACCACCGATGCCTTGCGTTCCGCCCATAGCCGCAGCAATTCCTCGTGCATGACGGTGCGGGTCTGAACGTCGAGCGCGGAGAACGGCTCGTCCATCAGCAGAATTTCGGGCTCGTTGATGAAGGTCTGTGCCAGCGAGACGCGCTTGCGCATGCCGCCCGAGAGCTGATGCGGATAGTGATGCAGGAATTTCGACAGTCCGACCCGGGCAAGCCAATTCTTGGCGCTGGCTTCCGCCCGGGCCTTGGCTGCGCCGCGAAACAGCGGCCCCGCCATCACGTTGTCGATGACGTTTTTCCACGGGAAAAGGGCATCCGTCTGAAAAACAAAACCGACGCGTGGGTCGATGCCGTTGACCGGACCGCCCATCAGCCGGACTTCGCCCGCGCTTGGCCGGGCGAGACCTGTCACAAGGTTGAGTGTGGTGGATTTTCCGCAGCCGGTCGGGCCGACGACCGCGACGAATTCGCCCTTTTCCACCGACATGGTGAAATCGCGTAGCGCCGTCAGCGACTTGCCGGTCGGCGAGACGAAACGCCGGCTGACATTGAGGAGCTCGATGGCGGCCCCCTGACTATGATTGGACATGTTTTTTCCTCAAAGGGTAGAAACAGCGTACAGGCCGGTAACCCGTCACCCGCGGCAGCGGGTGACGGGTCCAGCGCTTACATTGCCTGGGCGTGCTTCACGTATTCCGTCGTATAAGTCTTCGACAAATCGATCTGCTTGCCCTGCATATTCTTGGAAAACGCGGACAACACGGCCAGAACCGTCTTCGGGCCATCTTCTGGCATGATGCCATCAGCGGTAAACATGCCCTTGCCGGCATCGAGGGCCTTGATGTAGCCCTCCTTGTCGCCGACGTAGAAATCCTTCGGCATCTTTTCGGCGATTTCAGCGCCGGAATGCGTATTGATGAAATGCAGCGTCTTGACGAAGGCGTTGGCGAGCTTCTGAGTCTCTTCCTTGTGTGCCTCTGTCCACGCCGTTTCCATGTAGAGTGAGGCTGCCGGATAGGTTCCGCCGAGCGCCTTGCGCGATCCTTCGATGGTGCGCATGTCCACCAGTACCGAAGCTTCCTTGGTCTTCAGCAGGCGTGAAACAGTTGGTTCGGTCGTCATGCCAACCTGGATGGCGTCCTGCTGCAGGGCGGCGATGAAGGTCGTTCCGGCACCGACCGGGACCGATGTGACATCCCCGCCCTTCAGACCGGCCTTTGCGACCATGTATTGGGTGAGAAAATTGGTAGAAGAGCCCAGGCCGGTTACGCCAGCGCTGTGTCCCTTGAAGTCAGCGACCGACTTGATCTCGGGATGCTTCGACGACACCAGTTCGACTTCGCCTGGCGCTTGGCTGAACTGCACGATGGATTCGACGAACTTGCCTTTCGCCTGCAGATCCACACAATGATCGTAGAAGCCGACAACACCCTGAACGGCGCCAGCCAGAAGCTGGTTTTCGGCGTCGACACCGGCAGGTTCGTTCAGGAGTTCGACGTCAAGACCCTCATCCTTGAAGTAACCGAGCGATTCGGCAAGCTTGGCGGGCAGATAGATCTGCTTCTCATAACCGCCGACCATGATGGTGATCTTATCGGCCGCATGTGCGGCGCTGGTCGCGAAAGATGATGCGGCGAGAAGCGTGGAAAAAGCGACGGTGTGAAAAAGGCTGCGTGAATAACGCATAGAAATCTCCTCCTTGTGGTTGCGTGCATCGTCGTCTCGCCACCTTAACCGTGTCTCCTCCACGATGCCGCCCCTTTCTATGACGTCGAAGCTTTCAACTAGCTTTCAGCCGCAGACAGGCAGGCAGCCCGTCCAATCCCGTCCATGCATCAATGACAGCGCCAGCATTTTCTAAGCCGGATATGCCGCCCGTTCCACAGCATGTATCGCAGACATATCCTTTTCCGAGCGCATCGGCAGCGTTCAGTGCTCGCGGTAACCGCTTCAACATGAAAATCGTGAGACGACTTGTCCGCGCCGCTAAGGTCACCTGATGACCGGCTGGAACGTGTGAGCTCTTGGGATCAGATGTCAGCTCGTAAAGCTTCGCAGATCCCTCAGCAGATTGCGGTACCTCGCCTGGCTGCCGACCAGATGGTCGCGCATGGCGTCGCGGGCAGTTTGATCGTCCCTGTCCGAGATGGCGACGACGATCGCCTCGTGCTCCTTGTGGATCAGCTTTCGATAGGCGGTCTGTTCGGCCGTCCTCGTTTCCGGAACGAGCCTCGACTGCGGGATGATCGCCGAACCCTGGGACTCCAGGAACTGCCTGAACAGCGGATTGTTCGTCGCTTCCGCGATCGCGGCATGGAGCTCGAGATCCGCATCGCGAATGGATTGATCACTCTCGATGCACCGGAGGATTTTCCGGTGGCATTCGAATATCGCTTCCTCCTGTGCCGGCGAGCGGCGTAGGGCTGCAAGGCCCGCCGCCTCGATTTCGACAGGTGTTCTGATCTCGAGTACCTCAAGATCGGAGGCGACGCGGGCCTTGTCGACTTTCCGCGCGGAGAGCGCCGGATCGGCACCGAGTACGAAGATACCCGCTCCCTGGCGCACCTCGACAAGCCCGTCGGAGCGAAGTGCTGCCACCGCCTCACGCACGACGGTCCGGCTGACGCCGTGTGTTTCGGTCAACTCATGTTCACTCGGAAGCTTGTCGCCGGCGGAATATTGGCCGCTCAATATGGCTTGCCGGAGGCTTTCGCCGACCTGTGTGACCAGCGACCCCGAGCCTTTGCTGCGATCCTTCATCTGCATAGCCACGCCTGACCCCCGCATCGGCTTTGATCCGAATGCCATTCAAACGCGCGGCACCCGAAATTCACGATTCATCACACATGTATGACAAATTTGGTGGTCTTTCAATGGATGAACCGCGCTTGTCGCTTGCCGGTATCGCCGACAACGGCGGTACGTTGCAGATGATCTGTTGGGTCTTGGCGCGGCAGCCTCCCAGGTGCCTCATCCCGAGGTGCGTAGCCCATAGGGCGAAGCCTCGAAGGACATGCCGCAACTTTGCTCCTTGCATTCAGCACCGCCAGCGTGCCCGCCTCGCTCTTCGAGGCCCCTTGCGGGGCAAGGATGAGGCTCTCTTGAGCTTTATCGTGGCATCCTTCCGCGCGCCTCTTCCTTTGCCTTGGTGATGGAATTCAGGCAAGCGCTCACAAACGCCTGGTCGACTCCCCGCGCACGAATCTCGGCGTCAGGATGAAGTCTTGCGGCGCCGCGGCGGCACCCTCCGGGCTTGCTATTCTTGCCAGTAGGCGCTGCGCCGCGAGTTCGCCGAGCTTCTGCGCATCCTGCACCACCATGGTGATGCGTGGCGTGATGACGTTGCTCCAGGGCACGTCGTCGACCATCGCCAGCGACACGTCGTCAGGGCAGCGGAAACCCATCTCCTGCATGACCTGAAGTGCTGCGAGACCCGTCATGTTGTTGGCGCCGATGATGGCGGTCGGCCGATCGCGGCGGGTGAGCAGGCGCATTGCCTGCGCATGGCCGCCGGTTCTGGTGTAGCCGCCTTCGACCACCAGCGAAGGATCAAGGTCCACGCCGGCGCCGGCCATCGTATCCATGAAGCCCTTCAGGCGCTCGTCGGCGGTGTGCAGGCCGCTCGGCCCGGAGATGAAGCCGATGCGCCTATGGCCGAGCTGCAACAAATGTTCCGTCAGGATGGTGGTGGTCAGCGGATTGTCGGAACCGACAAAATCGCGCTCGGCGCCCTCCACCTTCTGGTCAAACATCACGATCGGGGTTTTGAAGTCGCGCAGGAAGGTGGCGTACTCCTCACCGCGCCCGTTTGCCGCCAGCGCAATGCCGGCAATCTTCTGCGCCTCCAGCCGCTCCAGCAGCGCCCGTTCGAGATCGGCCCTGCCGGAGGAGTCGGCGATCAGGACAAAATACCCGTTATCGAGCGCCTGGTGCTCGATCTCGCGGCGGATGTCGCCGAAGAACATGTTGCCGAGATTGGCCGAGACGAAACCGATCAGCGAGCTGCGTCCGCGCGCCAGCGTCTGGGCCACCGGGTCGATGCGATAACCGGTCGATTTTATCGCCTGCTGGATGCGGTCAAGCGTCTCGGCGCCGACCCGCTTCGGGCTGTTGAGCGCGAGCGAGACGGTTGAGATTGAAACCCCCGCAAGGCGCGCGACATCTCGTATGGTGGTCATGGCTATCGAACCGGTTCTAATGCCTTGTTATGTCCGATTTTATTGGTCGGCGCAACATTCATGCTTAGAATCACCTGTTTGCGGGATTTGTCCTTCTAATCTTCCGATCGAATTTCGGCTTGACAGACATCGGATCAGGCGAGATGATCGTTTGCCGAACCGGTTCGATACGATGTTGACCCGGAAAACAGGGAGGAGAAACCTGTGACGAGTTCGGAACGCCAGCCGGAAAATCCGGCATCGGGAGGAGCGGAGAAACACGCCTGGTTCAGCCAGGATCGCCTGGGCATGTTCATCCATTGGGGCCTCTATGCCCTAGGAGCCCGGCACGAATGGTTGAAGAACCGGGAAGAGCTGACCGACGACCATTACCAGCGCTATTTCGACAATTTCGATCCCGATCTCTATGATCCCAAGGAGTGGGCGCGGCGGGCACGTCTTGCCGGCATGAAATATGTCGTGGTGACGACCAAGCATCATGAGGGCTTCTGCCTCTGGGACAGCAAGGTGACGGACTACAAGGCGCCGAACACGCCCTGCGGCAAAGATCTGCTCGCGCCGCTGGTCGAAGCTTTCCGCGCCGAAGGGCTGAAGATCGGCTTCTACTATTCGCTGCTTGACTGGCACCATCCCGATTTCCCGATCGACGTTCACCATCCGCTACGCAATCATCCCGACGCCAAGGCGCTGAATGCCGGCCGTAACATCGCCAACTACGCTGCCTATATGCGCGAACAGGTGCGCGAGCTTCTGACCGGCTTTGGCCGCATCGACATCATCTGGTTCGACTTCAGCTACCCCCGGCGCGAATATCGCGGCCTGCCTGGGAAGGGGCGCGCCGACTGGGAAAGCGAGCGCCTGGTCGAGCTGGTGCGCGAGCTGCAGCCCGGCATCATCGTCAACAACCGCCTCGATCTGCCGCCCGGCAACCTGCCCGACGTGACGACACCGGAGCAATATACGCCGCGCGTGGCGCCCGCTATCGCCAGCCAGGGCGTGCGCTGGGAAGCCTGCCATACCTTCAGCGGCTCCTGGGGCTATCATCGTGACGAGGATACCTGGAAGAGCCCTGAACAGATCATCCAGCTGCTCATCGATTCCGTCGCGCTCGGCGGTAACCTTCTGATGAATGTCGGCCCGACCGGTCGCGGCACGCTCGACGCGCGCGCCATCGCCGCGCTCGAGGTCTACCAAAATTGGATGGCCGTGAATGCGCGCTCCATTTACGGGGCAGGACCGTCCGATTATCCGGCGCCGGCCGGCTGCCGCTATACGCAGCGCGACAACCGCCTCTATCTGCATGTTTACAACTGGCCTTACCGCCACATCCACATCGAGGGCATCGCCGACAGGATCGCCTATGCGCAGTTCTTGCACGACGCCAGCGAGGTCCGCTGGCTCGCCCAGACCAGGGATGTGGATTCCAATGTCGGCGTGATGGTGCCGGAAGGCATGATCACGCTCGAACTGCCGGTCCGGCGCCCGGATGTTACCGTGCCGGTGATCGAGATCGTACTCAAGGCGTGATCTCGGTCGCACCCCGCGTGTCCTTTGCGTTCATGGAGGGAGGAGAAACCCATGAAGGTTTTGAAGAAAGCGCTTTTGCTCGCCGCGGTCGGCAGCAGCCTCTATGCCACCGCCGCATCGGCCGAGCAGGTCAACTTGACCTGGCAGATGTGGACCGGCTCCGAAACCGACACCAAGAGCTGGCAGCACCTAGCCGAGATGGTGACCGCCAAGTATCCCGATATCAAGGTGACGCTGACGACGACGGGCTGGGTCGACTACTGGACGCGGCTGCCGGTGCTGGCGGCATCGGGACAGCTCGCCGACATCGTTTCCATGCAGTCGCTGCGCATGCCGAACTTCTATTCGCTGCTCGAGCCTCTGAATGACCGGATCGAGGCCGACAAATTCGACGTCGGCGCCTTCACACCCTCGATTATCGGCGGCATGTCGGTCGACAAGCAGCTCTACGGTCTGCCTTACGACGTTGGGCCGTGGGTCATCTATTATAACCAGGACGCGCTCGAAGCCGCCGGCGTTCCGCTGCCGAAGCCGGGCTGGACGCTTGCCGAGTTCACCGATGCCGCCAAGAAGCTGACGAAGGACGGCAAGTACGGCTTCGGCATTACACCGACGAACTACTCGGTCCTGGCCGCGGCCTGGGGCGATAAATACGTCAACGACGCCGGTGCGCTTGACTTGACCAGTGCAAGCGCAGTTGCCGCCGCCGACAGGCTGATCGGCTTTGCCGCCAAGGATAAGGTCGCGCCGCTGGTCCCCTCGGGTGGCGCGGATCCCGGTGATGTCGTCCAGGGCCGGTTCAATTCGGGCAACGTCGCCATGTATATCGACGGCCCCTGGTCGATCATCGGCATGAAGGACCAGGCGAAGTTCAAGATCGGCCTCACCACCCTGCCGCGCGATGAGGGCGAACTTTCGGCCGTCACCGCAGGCTCCGGTTTCGGCATTTCCACGACGAGCAAGAACAAGGACGCGGCCTGGAAGGCGATCCAGGTGCTGACCAGCTCGGAAGCCTTGTCCTATCTCGCCGAACAGGGCCGTGCCTTGCCGGCGCGCACGGCGTCGCAATCGGCCTGGTACAAGGTGGCGGCCAAGGACATCACCAATGGCGGCGAGGCCATCGACTATTCCCTGGCGCACTCCGTACCCTACGTGATCACCAACAACTGGGCAGCGGTGGAAAACCTCTTCAACCAGTATTTCCCGCCGGCTTTTGCCGGCAGCGCCGATGCCAAGCAGACGATGGAGTCCATCCAGAGCCTTGCGCAGCAATAGAGCCAGCGCGTCCGACAGGACGCGCCGTCGCCTGAAATCTGCGCATGATCCTTTCGGAAAATGGATTCCGATTTTCGGGTCATGCGCCAGCTCTCGCTGCGGCAGGACCTGCCGCGCATGGAGGAAGACATGTCGCAAAGCGCTGTTGCCGAAGTTGCCTTGCAGCCCGCTCAGCCACGGCGCTTCCTGAAGCCGGAGACCCAGACAGCCATGCTGTTCCTGCTGCCGAGCTTTCTCGGCTTCATGGTCTTCATGGCCGTGCCGATCCTGGCATCGCTGGCGCTCAGCTTTACCAACTGGCAGCTGATCTCGACGCCATCCTTCGTCGGCTTTCAGAATTATATCAGGCTCTTCACTGTCGATCCGGCCTTCTACACCGTACTCCGCAACACGCTGTTCTTCGCCATCGAGTATCTGGCGCTGAATATCATCGTCTCGCTGACGCTGGCGGTCTGGATATCGAGCCTGAAGCGCGGCAAGGCGATCTTCCGGGTGATCTTCTTCCTGCCGACCTTCACACCGACCATTGCGGCGTCGGTGGTCTGGCTGCTGATCTTCACGCCGGACGGGCTGGCCGACACCATCATCCGAGCGCTCGGCCTCGGCCTGCCGAATTTCCTGCTGAGCTCGACTTGGGCCATGCAGGCTGTCGTGCTCGTCACGCTGTGGGCGAATGTCGGCTACAACGTCGTGATGTTCAACGCCGCTCTCGACCTCGTGCCGAAGCACTATCTCGAGGCAGCGACGATCGACGGCGCCAATGCCTGGCAGCGCTTCTGGCGCATCCGCCTGCCGCTCATCTCGCCGACCATCTTCTTTGGCACCGTGATGACGGCGATTACCTCGCTGCAGGTCTTCGACGAGATATTCGCGATGACGCGCGGCGGCCCGGGCTCGGCAACGGCGACGCTCGGTTTTGCGATCTACCAGAAGGGCTTCACCAACTTCCAGATGGGCTATGCCTCGGCTCTCGCCTGGGTGATGTTCGTCATGATCATGGCGCTCACCATCCTGCAATTCCACATGCAGCGCAAATGGGTGCATTATGACGATTGACCCGGCCTCACGGCATCCGCATTCCGTGTCTCAGCATCGTCACCGTATATTGCGGCGTGTCGGCACCTTCGTCAGCTACGCGGGACTTTCGCTGATCGCGCTGCTTTTCCTCTTCCCCTTCTTCTGGATGGTGTCGAACGCGGTGCGCTCCAATGCCGAGGTGATGGCCGTGCCGGTCCGCATCTTTCCCGAGGAGTATCATTGGGGAACATTCGTCGAAGCCTTGGTTTCCCTGCCGTTCGGAACCTTCCTGTTGAATTCCTTCGTGGTCGCCTGCGGCGTGACGGCGATCGTGATTGCGGTATCCTGCCTTTCCGCCTACGCCTTCGCCCGGCTGAAGTTTCCCGGCCGGGAAGGGCTGCTGCTTACTTATCTCAGCACGCTGATGATCCCGCAGGTGATGCTGGTCATCCCGCTCTTCCTCATCGTCAGCAAGCTCGGCTGGATCAACACCTATCACGGCATGATCCTGCCGGTCGCCTTCAGCTCCTTCGGCACCTTTCTGCTGCGGCAGTTCATCCTCGGCATTCCCAAGGATCTCGACGAGGCGGCGATGATGGACGGGGCTTCCCGCCTGCGCATCCTGATCACGGTCATCGTTCCACTTGCCATGCCAGCCATCGGCCTCTTGTCGCTGTTCACCTTCATTGCACAGTGGAAGAGCTTCCTCTGGCCGCTGATCGCCACCAGCGGCGTCGAAAAGGCCACGCTGCCGCTCGGCCTCACCCTGTTCCAGACACAGCAGGGCACCGCCTGGAACTACATCATGGCCGGTGCGACCATCTCCATGCTGCCGGGTGTCGTCCTGGCCATCGTGCTGCAGAGGGTGATCTACAAGGGTATCACCGTCAGCTCCGGATTCGGTGGACGCTAATCTTCATAAGAACAAAGATCTGAGCGCATCGCATCAAGTTTGGTGTGATGCGCTTCAAGTACGGTCGATCGCCACCGAAGACGGCGCTCCTGCCGCCTCGAGATCATATCTTCGGGCTTAACTTTTCCTTTCGGAGAAAAGTAAAATTTAACCAAAATTTGAAATAACGCATTCATATCCGAATTGTGCAGGGGAATTCATGAAAACCGCCACGCTTGCATCCATCGCCTTGGCGATATCGATCTCTGCTGCCCATGCCCAGACGATCGGGGTTTCGATGTCAGGTCTCGACAAATTCAGGACGGCGCTTCTCAACGGCGTCGTCTCGCATGGGCAGACGATATCCGGCCTCAAACTCGTCACCGAGAATGCCAATGGCGACAAGGAGCTCCAGAAGCAGCAGGTGCAGAAGCTCATTGCCGACAAGGTCGACGCGATCATTCTTGCCGTCTCCGATGGCGACCTCGGGCCGCAAATGACCAAGATGGCGGCAGATGCCGGCATTCCGCTGGTCTACATCAACAACGTTCCTTCCAACCTGTTGGACCTGCCGGACAATCAGGTGGTGGTCGCCTCCAATGAGAAGGAATCCGGAACGCTGGAGACCAAGCAGGTCTGCGCGCTCCTTAAAGGCAAAGGCCGCGTCGTCGTGCTGATGGGCGAACCCTTCCACGCCGCTGCCCGTGCCCGCACCCAGGATATATCAGACGTCATCGCCACCCCGGATTGCAGGGGCCTTCAGATCGTCGAGCGGCAGGCCGCCTATTGGTCGAGCGATCATGCCGACCAGCAGATGCAGGAATGGCTGTCGGCCGGCGTCAAGTTCGACGCGGTCATCGCCAATAATGACGAGATGGCGCTCGGCGCGATCCGGGCCATGAAGAAGGCCGGCATGCCGATGAAAGATGTCGTCGTCGCCGGCGTCGACGCGACCGACGACGCGCTCGCCGCCATGGTGGCCGGCGATCTCGACGTGACCATTCTCCAGAGCGCCGTCGGACAGGGCGCTGCCGCTGTCGATGCCGCCGCGAAGTTGATCCGCAAAGAGAAGGTGCCGCGCGAAAACGACGTTCCTTTCGAACTCGTCACACCTGAGAACATTGCCACCTATCTGCCGAAGAGCCAGTGAGCATAAGAGGATTATGATGTTGCATTTCTGGAATAAATTCGGCATTCGCGCGCAGATCACCTCCGGCTTCGTGCCGCTGATCCTGTTGATGAGCCTGCTCACGGTCAGCGCGATCTCCGGCATGAACGGACTCGCCTCGATCTTTGCGTCTTATCGCGCCACTGCCGGCCAAAGTCTCGCCATCTCGGACTACAGCGACCAGCTGCACGAGATTCAGATGTCGGCGGAAGCCTTCCGCTCTACCCCGACGCAAGAAGTCGTCGATCGCTTCCGCGCCGGCGTGAAGGCGTTCGACGCCGACGATCCGCGTTTTGCCGGCAACAAGGACCTGCAGTCCGGCCTTGCGGCGATCCGCCGGGACATTGCCGCCTATGGCAAGGCTTTCGAAGAGATCGTTGTCCTTCAGGCCAGGCGTGACGCCTTGATCTCCAAGGTCACCGAATTCGGCCCCTGGACCAGCATCGCGCTCAACGACGTCGTGCGCAGCGCCTGGCGCCAGAACGATGTGGCCCTGCTGCAGATGACGGCGGCGACACTGGAGGCTCTGAACCGCAGCCTCTATTTCTCCGAGCGCTTCGTGCATTCCAACGATTTTGCCGCCTATGACACGGCGCAGACGGCACTGGCCGAAGCGCTTACGCTCAACGAAGCCGCCGCCAAGGCCGCGAAGAACGAACTGCAAAAGAAGCGCCTGATGGGCGCCGGCCAGTTGATGCAGAACTACACCGCCCGTCTCGGCGACATGAAGGACGTGCTGCAGGCCTCGGGCAACATCCGCCAGATGCAGCTCAGCGTGCTCGCGCCGAAAATCTCAGGCGGCTTCAAGGATCTGCAGGCAACTGTTACCGGTGCGCAGAAGACCCTGGACGGTTCGGTGGACGCAACGGTTGCCTCCGCGACCAGTGCGACGCTCGTCATCAGCGGACTGCTGATCGTCATCGGCCTCGTACTTTCCTATTTCGTCGGCCGGCTGATTTCCTCGGCGGTGCGCAACATGGCCCAGTCCATGGAGCAGCTTGCCCGCGGTGAGGAAGGGATCGTGATCACGGGCGTCGAACATCGCCACGAGTTGGGAGCCATGGCGCGTTCGCTGAAGGTATTCCAGGAAACGGGGCGCGCCAAGCTGATCGCGGAAGCCAATGCCGAACGCGCCCGCCTGGCGGCCGAAGAAGAGCGGCTGCGCCAGGAGGCCGAGCGGCTCAGCGACGCGCAGGTGATGGAGCATGCCTTCCGCCAGATCTCCGTTGGGCTGGACGCGCTGTCGAAGGGCGATCTCACCGTCCGCGTCGGCGACGTCGACCACCGCTATGTCAGGATCCGGGATCATTTCAACAACTCGGTCGCGAGCCTCGAAGAGGCGGTTGACGCCGTCATTCGCGCGGTCGCCACCATCCGCTCCGGCCTTGCGGAAATCTCTACCGCCTCCAACGATCTCGCCCGCCGCACCGAGCAGCAGGCAGCCTCGCTGGAGGAGACCGTCGCGGCGCTGGGTGAGGTGACCCGCGGCGTCAATGGAACGGCTGAGGGCGCAAGCCGCGCCCAGGGAGTCGTGGCGACCGCCCGCACCAATGCCGAAAAGGGCGGCGAGATCGTTGCCCGTGCCATCGATGCGATGACGGAAATTCAAAATTCATCGTCCAAGATCGGCAACATCATCAGCGTCATCGATGAGATCGCCTTCCAGACCAACTTGCTGGCGCTGAATGCCGGCGTGGAAGCGGCGCGCGCCGGCGAGGCAGGCAAGGGCTTTGCCGTCGTCGCCCAGGAAGTCCGCGAGCTCGCCCAGCGCTCCGCCAACGCGGCAAGGGAGATCAAGCAGCTGATCTCTACCTCCTCGGCGCAGGTCAAGACCGGCGTCCAGCTGGTGGGCGAATCCGGCCTCTCGCTCGAACAGATCGTCGAGCAGGTCACCGCCATGAATGCGACCGTGGCAGAGATCGCCGTTGCCGCCCGCGAACAGGCGACGAGCCTGCGCGAGGTCTCGGCCGCCGGCGACCAGATGGATAAGGTGACGCAGCAGAACGCCGCGATGGTCGAAGAGACCACGGCCGCCGCTCAGAGCTTGACGCATGAAACCGAAAGCCTTGCCGAGCTGCTGCGGCGCTTCAGGACGAGCAGCGGCCGGGGATCGGAGCATCGGCACTACGCGCTGGCATCCTGACGTCGTGTCGATACGAGCAAACGCCGCCGTCCGAAAGGGCGGCGGCGAGCGCGTGTCTGGTGTCGTATCAATGGCTCCCGGATGCCGGAGCGTGCGGTGCGCCGGCAATGCTCTTGCGAACGTGACGAATTGCCGTCCAGACGGCGAAAAGCACGACCGGGATGGCGCCGAGGACGGCGAGCTTCGCCATGTGCGGATCAACGCCCAGTTCGGAAATGCTTTCCAGGCAGATCTTCGCCAGCCCGACGGTGTAGTAGGTGATGGCGATGACGGAGAAGCCTTCGACCGCCTGCTGGATATGCACCTGGATCCGCGCCCTCTCTTCCATCGAGGTCAGTAGCGAGGCGTTCTGATCTTCGAGCTGAACCTGCACGGTCGTCCGGAGAAGGTCTCCGGCCAGGCTCACACGTTCGGCCAGTTCGTCGAGGCGGCGTTCGGCGGCTTCGACCGAGCGGACGGCTGGTTGAAACCGCCGGTCGATGAAGGTGCCGATCCTCTGACGCTGCTCGACGCGCACCTCGCGAAGCTCCGACGTTCTGCTTGCGACGATCTCGGCATAGGCTTTCGTCGCGCCGAAGCGGTGGCGAGCGAGCGCTGAGAAGTTGAGCACATCCGACGAGAGCTTGGTGACCTCGGAAAGCAGGGCTTTGTCGACCTTGACCGCGCTTTGCATGTGCGCGATCAGCAGGTCGAGGCGCCGGTCGAAGACGGAAAGCTTCGACACCGTCTCGCGCGCCATCGGCAACGCCAGCAACGCCATCATCCGGTATGTCTCGATCTCCAGGAAACGCCTGACCATGCGGCCGGTGCGATAGGCATTGAGGTTGCGGTTGAAGAACAGGAATTCCACGAAGCCGCTGTCGGTCAGGCGGAAATTCGAATGCACTTCCGCATCGCCGCCGCCGACTTGCGAGGCGACATAATCAAGCTTCGGTCTTTCCGGACGCTGCCCGTCCTTCTCGTCGCGCACCAGCACCCGGACGGCCGCGATGACCTTCCCGTCGATCTGACGGCAGCATGTCTGAAAGGCTTCCGGCGGGTTGCTGCCGGGTTCGGCCGATGCCGGAACGACGAAGGTGAGGGTCAGGAACTCGGTATGCGCCTCCCACTTCAGCCGGCCGTCGCCGATGCGGCCGATGCCGTGGTTGCCTTCGCGGGTCGTGGAGACATCCTCCAGTCCCGGCAGGGAATTCGGTATCTGAGGAGGGGCATTCACGCCGACGATGGCGACGTGCCACACATCCGTGTCGCCATCGAAGTAAAGCGACGGCCGCGCGTGGAGCTCGTTGTGAAGCTCTCTTCGCAGCGGATGCTCGGAGCCCATCGGCATGGAAATGCACCTCTATACGGTAGGCAGTCGCTGGGTCGCCTGATGTAACCGGGTTGCCGGCATGTGTGAATTGACCATGGCGCCTGCGAGCCGGCGAAGGCCGACAACGCTATAGCCTCTCCCGAACCGCGTGTCACCATGCCTTCACCATCGGGTGGCGGCACTGCGCATGCCTTCGCACCGACCGTTCATTTAGAGCAAGCGCCAGCCGATGAAGCTTCCAAGCAGTTGCACACTACCGCCGGCCGACATCGCGATGATGAAGGCGGTTTCGGCTTCGCCGAGGAAGGCGAAGACCGCGCCCAGTATGGCGACGCCGATCGTCGCTCCCACCATGCGGGCGACGTTGATCAAGGCGCTCGCCGTGCCGGCGCGATCTGATGTCACGGTGGAGACGGCCACCGCCGTCAGCGGTCCTGTCGCCGTGCCCATCCCGACCCCGGTCAGCAACAGTCCGATCTCTTCGGCAATGAACCAGTCCGCCAGAAAGGCGGCGCCGAGCAGCAGATTGCCGAGACCCATCAAGGCGAGCCCCGCGGATATGGCCTTCTTCTTCCCCAGGCGCTCCGAGATCGCGCCGGAGAAGGGAGAGATCGCGATGAAGCTGATCGCCATCGGCAGCAGCGATAGCCCGACCTCGACCGACGCCAGCCGGCCGAGGCCGAGGGAGGCGAGCGGAAAGAGGAAGAGCGTGCCGTACATGCCGAAAGTCATCGCCGCCGTTCCCAGCATCGCGCCGCGGAACTGGCTGCCGGAGAACATCGAGATTGGAACCAGCGCCGTCTGTTCCAGCCGCCGCTCGACCCTGACGAAGAGCAAGAGAAACAGCGCGCCGGCAATGGCCAGCAGGGACGTCCAGAGGGGCGGCAGGTGCGACGATTCGATCGCGGCGAGCGTCGTGACCATGAGGGCAGCGATCCCCAGCAACTGACCGAGCATGTCGAAGGATCGGCCCTGCCGATCCGCGCTCTCGGGAACGAAGAGCCGCGCTCCGGCCGCCGCAGTCAGTCCGATGGGGATGACGACGAAGAAGACGGATCGCCAACCGAAATCACGGATGAGGAAGCCCCCGAGGCTCGGGCCGATCGCCAGCGACATGCCGTTGCAGCCGGCCCAGATTCCGAGCGCTCGGGCACGGATTTTCTCATCCCGGTAGATGACCCGGATTAACGAAAGCGAAGCGGGCAGGAGCAGGGCGGAGCCGAAGCCGGTTAAGGCTCTCGCCGCGATGAGGATGGCAATGGTCGAGGCGAATGCACAGCCAAGGCTCGCCAAGGCAAAGACAGCGCAGCCGATGATGAACATCAAACGTCGGCCGTAAAGATCGGCGAACAAGCCGCCGCTGATGAGAAGTGCTGCGTAGACGAGATTGTAGGCGTCAACGACCCATTGCAGTTCAGTGACGGAGGCCTTGAGGTCGACTCCTATTGGCTGAACCGCCAGGTTGACCACCGATGTATCGACCTGCGCCACGATCACGCCAAGGCACAAAATGGCAAGAGCGGCGGGCCTCAACTGCGAGTGAGACCCGGTGTTTTGTTCGATCGAATTCATGACGCTGCCTTTCCCCTACAGCGCCGCACGTCTTTTCAGAGGCCTAAAGAACGCTGTAACAATTTGAAGTGAGACGTAGCGTGATTCAGGCTATCGACAATTCGAAACTAGTCGAAGTGTCTGTGGGAAAGAAAAAGCCACGGCCCTGTTGCGAGGCCGTGGCTGCTGCATGCGCGCATGATGCGGGACGACGCGTGACCGGTTACTTGGCGGCGAGCGCCACGTTGACCTTGTCGACGTCGGCACTCATTGCCTTGAAGGTCTCGTCGAGGGAAAGCTCGCCGACGATCAGCTGGCTCATCCTCTGAACGATGAGCTGATAGATGGCGGAGGATCCCTTGAGACGTTCCAGGTCCCGGGCTGCCTGCGGCACGCTATTGCGGCTTGCGAGGAAGACGGCCATCGCCTCCTTGGCATTCTTGCTTTCGAGCTTGTATTGCGGGTCCTTGATGTCGGCGCCCGTCAGGATGACGTAGTTTTCAGCGATTTCACGCTGGACCTTTTCAGAGCCGAGAAACTCGATGAACGCGGCCACGGCCTCCGGAGATTTGGTGCGCTTGAAGCCGACGATCGCGGTGCCGCCAGGCATCGCATAGCAGCCGGCATCGCCGCACGGCGCGCTGATTGCCGTCCAGTCGAATGCGTCGCCGATCTTCTTCTGGAACGGATTGACCATCCAGTTGCCGGCGAGATAGGTCACGACGTTGCCGTTGACGAACTCGTCGCCCATGTTCTTGTACTGGGTTCCGCC
This sequence comes from Rhizobium sp. LARHSG275, assembly GCF_052871115.1. NCBI lineage: Bacteria > Pseudomonadati > Pseudomonadota > Alphaproteobacteria > Hyphomicrobiales > Rhizobiaceae > Rhizobium > Rhizobium sp. LARHSG275. The sequence goes on from NZ_JBIXJN010000004.1 coordinate 72,251, forward strand.
GGCAGCCCCCCACATTTCCTTGGGGAAGGAGCCGTCCTTCGTCCAGCCGTAGAGATCCGTGACATAACGCTTGGCGGCATCGTCGGGGAAGAAGAACTTGCCGTCCTTCACGTAGTTCGAGCCGTAGGAGAATGCCGCGCCGGAAAAGCGGTGGCCCGAGCGATCCATCGTGAAGGGTATCTGAGCGCCGGTCGCCTTGGCGACGCGCGCGGAGGCTTCGACGATATCCTTCAGCGTGGCGGTGGGCTTCGGAAGCGGTTCGCCGGCCTGTTCGAACAGCGTCTTGTTGACAAAGGGCAGGTTGAAGGTTTGCGACGCGATATAGCCGTTGATCGACTGCGGGTCGTTGACGCCGGGGAAGCGAAGCGTGTTCAGGCTGTCGCCGTGCAGCTTGGCGAAACCGTCCGGGTCCTTCATGTAAGGACGCATGTCGAGGTAATAGGGCGCCAGCTGCCAGTCGGTGATCTTGGCGATGTCAGGGCCTTCGCCGACGGCAAGCTGTACCGGCAACTGCTTGGCGACCGCATCATAGCCCGACGAAACGAAATTGACCTTGACGTCGGGATGCGCCGTCTCGAATTCTTTGCTGAGCGCTTCCATCCGCTCGACGTAAGCCTGGTCGTCGTCGGTGAACAGAAAGGTGATCGTCTTGGTTTCCGCCATGGCCGCGCCGGCCCATGCGAAAGAAACGGTAGCCAGCGCCAGTGCGAGGGCTCCTGAGAGATAGGTTTTCATTTTCATCCTCCCATGAAAACATTTTCATCAATCGCGGCGTGAGCCATCGATAAACGAATTTCATATACTTGACATTCGTTCGGTCAAGCTATTTTCTGCGACCCTAGCGAATGTTTTTGAGCAATTTGCAAAAATAGCGCGCAAAAAGACATAATGAAAATATTTTCATAGAATTGCGGAGGAGGCGGTCTGTGAAAACGGAATCCAGCAAGCAGCCGGGCGAGATGACGCCGGCATACAGCGTGGCCGAGGGCCAGACGATTACGGCATGGGCCGTTTCCGGCCTCATCGCCAGCTATTTTCCCGGTGAGCCCGCGCCGGCCGAAGACCGCGTGAACTATCGTTTCATCAACGGTTTCGTCGATGTCGGCGACTTGCCCTGCCGCAAGGCCTTCTGGTCGACCATGGTCGGGCGGCCGCTGCTGCCCGACACAGCCTGGCCGACCGAAAGCCTCAATCTTCCCGGCTCGAATCGCCGCGTCGAGTTCACCGGTTTCTGGCACGTGCCGACGCATCTCAGGCGATGGCTGAAGGGCACGTTCAGGACGGAGACCGCGCGAACGCTCAATCTCAGGCTGAGAACCTGCGGCGGCGTTCGCATATGGGTCAACGGACAGGAGGAAGTGCGCTTCGAACCCTTCAAGCGCAACGTCGAGAGCGCAACCGACATAAGCCTGCCGCTTAAGGCGGGCGACAACCAGATTCTCGTCCATACCGAAGACCTCGCCGAGCGCGACACGACATGGTTCTTCGAACTCGAGATGCTGGACGAGGAGCCGCTCTGCGTGCTGCTGCCCGTATCGCTTGATCAGGATGAGGTCCGCGAGCTGGAAGCCCTTGCGCGCGGCGTGCGCCCGGCCCGCGACGTCTTCGTCAATCAGCCGCTGGAGATCATCTTCGGCACGGCGCCCGAACGCGACCTGCCGGTGGAACTCAAGGTCGTCGGCCATGGCCACGAACGGCCCGTTCTCGCGCACTCCCGATTGACGCTCAAGGCGCATCAGAGCAGCCTCACGGCCGACGACGTCTGCGGCATTGCGGACGGTTATCACGGCGTGCATATGACGATCGGCAGCGGCACGGGTTCGGTTACGCGCGTCATCGATGCCGCCTTCATGAGCAGCATTTCGCCGGTGCCATCAGAGACGTCGCTCGCCGCCCGCAAACGCCACGCGCTGGAATACAGCGCCCGCTTCGGCGCAAACCGCGTCGGGCGCCTGATCGCCATGATGGAAACCGGTCACCACGACCAGGAAAGCTTCGACCGCATCATCGACGCGACGCTCGCCTCCATCGATGCGCGGGAGGATTGCTCGGATTTCATCATGGTGCCGCTGTTATGGCTGCTCGGCGCCTATGGCGACCGGATGCCCAGGGCCACCATCGACCGCATCCGGCATTCTGTCCGTTCCTATCGTTACTGGGTCGACGAGCCGGGCAATGACGCGATGTGGTTCTGGAGCGAGAACCATGTGCTCTGCTTTCATACGAGCCAATTGCTGGCGGGACTTCTCCTGCCCGACGAGGTGTTTTCAGCCTCGGGCAGGACGGGGCGGCAGCAAGCGGAACTCGCGCGCCAGCGCCTCGGTCGCTGGTTCGACAGCGTCGAAGCCCATGGGTTGGCGGAGTGGAACTCGGCCGCCTATTACCCGATCGATTTCATCGGCCTGCTGGCGCTGGAGCGCTGGGCGGAGAGCGAGATCGCCGATCGGGCACGGGGCCAAGTCGATCTCATCTTCCGCATGATCGCCCTTCACACGCTCGCGGGCGTTCCGGCAGGATCCCAGGGACGCGCTTACGACAAGGAGCTGCGCGCCGGCCCGCTGACCGAGCTTGCGCCCTTCGCACAGGTCGCCTTCGGAACCGGCTGGCTCAACAACGGCGTTGCGGCACTGACGATGTTCTGCGCCGGCGGCTACGAGCCGCCGGCCGATCTCGCCGAGCTTGCTTCGCTGTCGCGGGGCAGAAGCGTCGAGGCGCGTTACAGCCAGGGGCTGGAGAGCGGAAAACTCGTGCTGTTCAAGAACCAGGCGGCGCAGCTTTCGACGGTCGTCGATCACAAGACCGGCCAGAAGGGGCACCAGCAGCATGTCCTCGACATCAGGTTGGCCGGCCATCCGATGGCGAGGCTGTGGGTCAATCATCCCGGTGAGGACGATCCCTGGGGCAATCAACGGCCGTCCTATTGGGCCGGCAACGGCATCCTGCCGCGCGTTGCCCAGCATCGCGACGTCGCCCTGCTGATCGAGGACACAAGCGACGCACGGCACGCATGGACGCACGCCTATATCGGCCGCGACGGGCTAGACGACCTCACTATCGAAGACAAATGGCTGATTGCCCGATCAGGCAGGGGATTTTCCGCCCTCTGGGCGTCGAACGGCCTGGAACTGATCACCGATGGCCCGACCGCCGGCCGCGAGGTGCGCTCCTACGGACCATTGTGCGGCTGGGCTGGTATCGTCGGATGCGGTAACGACGGCGCCTTCAAGACGTTCATCGAACGCCTGGGCCAGACGACGGTTTCCTTCGATCCCGGGCTTCGGCGTCTCTCCCTGACACCGCCCGGCGGCTCGGCGATCTGCCTGTCCTATGTTGATGGTCTTTCGATCGGCGGCAAGGCGAAGCCCTTCACGCACGAGCAGCCGCACCCGATCCTCACCCACGACAGTGCAGCCTCCCGCGCCGGCACTGACGGGCCGTTCTACTCCTGAAACATAGGTCTCCAGCATGAACACAGCATCTGTCGATAACGCCGCCCTCCTGACGACGATCGATCGCGTGGCAACGGCGTTCAGCCGGCTCAGGGGCATCAAGGAAGGTCTCGTGACGGGAAATTCCGCCTCCGGAATCCAGTTCGACGAATGGGACTGGGAAGTCGGCGTCGGCCTTTACGGCTTCCTGCGGCGCGCCATTTCCACCAATGATCAGAAAGCGCTGGAGGAGCTCGTTGCCTGGTATGCCGGCCAGATCGAACGCGGCCTGCCGCCGCGCCAGATCAACAGCACCGCGCCGATGCTGCCGCTTGCGATCCTCGTCCAGCATGTCGACCGCTCCGATTTTCGCGCTCTCGTCGAGGACTGGGCCGAATGGCTCGTCAAGGAACTGCCGAAGACCGAGGACGGCGGCTTTCAGCACGTCGTCAAGGAGCGCCTCAACGACGGTGAATTGTGGGACGATACGCTGTTCATGGCCTGCCTGTTCCTCGCCCGGGCCGGCGTGCTCTGCGAGCGCAGCGAGTGGATCGACGAGGCCGTCTATCAATTCGTGATCCACACCCGCTATCTCTCCGATCCGGTCAGCGGGCTCTGGTATCACGGCTGGACCTTCAACGGACGGCACAATTTCGCCAATGCCTTCTGGGCGCGCGGCAATGCCTGGATCACGGTCGCCATCCCCGAGCTCTTCGATCTCGTCCCAACGCTCGGCGAGAAGGACCGGCGTTTTCTGTCGAACGTTCTGGTCAGCCAGGTGCGCTCCTTGAAAGCATGCCAGCGGCCGGACGGAATGTTCACGACGCTTCTGGACGATCCGTCCTCGCCGCTGGAAACCTCAGCCACGGCAGGCATTGCCTATGGCATATTGCGCGCCATCGATGCCGGCATTCTCGACAAAGACGACAGGGCTCATGCGGAGCGCGCGTTTGCGGCGGTGCTGGCGCAGATCGACGAAGAAGGTGTCGTCCACGGCGTCTCGGACGGCACGCCGATGGGCCATGACCTCGATTTCTACAGGCGCATCCCCAACGTGCCGACGCCTTATGGCCAGGCGCTGACCATGCTGCTCCTGACGGAAGTCTTTCTCGAGAACGGCGAGCGCCAATGAGCCCCGTGTCACTTGTCGCGATCGAGCCGGCGGAAGGTGACGATACGGGCCGCCTGCAGGCGGCCATCGACGGACTGTCGGCTTCGGGCGGCGGACGCGTGGAGCTCAAGGCCGGCATCCATGTCTGCCGCGGGCTCCAGCTCAAATCCGGCGTCGACCTTCACCTGGCCGCCGGCGCGATCCTGCGTCCCGCTCCGGACTACGAGGCCTATGCGCATACGAGTGTTTCCGTGATCGCCGAAAAGTCGGACCGCGGCATGATCGTCGCCAAGGATGCACGGCGGATCAGCCTGACGGGGGCGGGGCGCATCGAAGCCGGTTGTGACAGCTTCATTGTGGGAGACGACGAGACGGTGGGAACCTTCATCCCGGCCGAATTTCGTCCCCGTGTCGTGGTGTTCGAAGGCTGCGACGAGGTCGAGATCAGCTCCGTCCATATTTGCCGCTCGCCGATGTGGACGCTGCACTTCGTCAACTGCGCCGATGTCGCGGTCAGGAACGTGACCATCGACAACGACCGCCGCCTTCCCAATACCGACGGCATCGTACTGGATGCCTGCCGCGGCGCCGTCATCGAGGACTGCCGGATATCGACGGCCGACGACGGCATATGCCTGAAGACGAGTATCGGCCCCGATCGTGTCGCCATCGGACGATGCGAAAACATTCTTGTGCGCCGCTGCTCCGTTGAGAGCCTCAGCTGTGCGCTGAAGATCGGCACGGAAACGCATGGCGACGTCACCAATGTCGTGTTCGAGGATTGCAACGTCTCATCCTCCAACAGGGCGCTCGGCATATTTTCCCGCGACGGCGGCCGGATATCGAATGTGAGGTTTTCGAGAATTGCGGTGGAGTGCCGCGAGACCTCCGATGGTTTCTGGGGCTCGGGGGAGGCGCTGACCGTCAATGTGGTCGACCGTGTCGCGGAGCGCACGGCAGGCGCCATCGAAAATCTCATCGTCGAGGACATAACCGGCCGGATGGAGGGGGCGATCACGATCATTTCGACCTCGTCGGCCGGTATCAGGAACGCATCGCTTGCGCGCATCGCCATCGATCAGCAGCCTGGGCAACTCGGTACGGCGCGATCCTACGACCTGCGTCCGACGAACGCGGACCTTTCCCCGAAAGCCGATGGCGGCGGCCGTGCGAATGCCTGGACCCGCGGGTCCGACGGTCGGGTGATCGGTCTTGAGCACTATCCGGGGGGAATGCCGGCCGTCTACGTGGCTGATGTCGTCGGGATAGTGATGAACGAGGTGCGGATCACAAGACCGACACCGCTGCCGCAAGGCTGGAACAAAAACAACGCCGTCTTCGAAACGGCGGCACCTGATGGGAGTGGGGCATGGCAGAACTGAAACTTTCCAACGTCAACAAATCGTATGGCTCGGTCAAAGTCCTGCATGACGTCGAACTCGATATCCAAGACGGCGAGTTCGTCGTCTTCGTCGGTCCGTCGGGATGCGGCAAGTCGACCCTGCTGCGTGTCATCGCCGGCCTCGAAGAGGTCACGGAGGGCGCAATCGCGATCGGGGGGCGCGACGTCAGCGCGCTCTCGCCAGCCGAGCGGAAGATCGCGATGGTCTTCCAGTCCTACGCGCTCTATCCGCATATGAGCGTTCGCAAGAACCTCGCTTTCGGCCTGGAGAACCTGAAGTTCAAGCGCGCCGAGATCGAGGCGCGGATTGCCGAAGCCGCCAGGATGCTGGCGATCGAACCTTATCTGGACCGGCGCCCGAAGCAGCTTTCGGGCGGCCAGCGCCAACGCGTGGCGATCGGCCGGGCCATCGTGCGCGAACCGGACATTTTCCTGTTCGACGAACCGCTGTCGAATCTCGACGCCGCGTTGCGCGTTCAGACCCGGGCCGAGATCACCAAGCTGCACCGCGAAATCAAGACGACGATGATCTACGTCACGCATGACCAGGTCGAGGCGATGACAATGGCCGACAAGATCGTCGTGCTTCGCGCCGGGCGGGTCGAGCAGGTCGGTGCGCCGCTGGACCTGTTCGATAGCCCGCGCAATCTCTTCGTCGCCGGCTTCCTCGGCTCGCCGCGCATGAACATCATCAAGGGCAAGATATCAGGCATCAGCGAAAGCGGCGTCACCATCGATGTCGGCAATGGCGGCAGCATCGTCAGCGATGTCGATCTCGCCGGCATTGCGGTCGGACAGGCCGTTCTCGCCGGCATCCGGCCCGCGCATTTTTCCCGTTCCAGCGAGCAGGGCCTGCCGTTCATCGTCCAGTATCATGAGGGCCTCGGGACCGAGACCTATGTCTACGGCAACCTTGCAGGTCAGGACGAGCAGATGATCATTCATGAGGCCGGCCATTTCGCGCCGGCCCCTGGTGATCACATCCTGATCGATGCCGCCCCGGGGCGGGTTCATCTGTTCGATCCCGAAAGCGCCCTGGCTTTTGCCCGGCGGCCCGGACAGGGGAGGCGCTGAACATGGCGGCGCTCAAGGCAGGTGCATTGCTGACCCAGACAGGGGAAACGGCGATGAGAGTGGTCGAAGCCCCGATAAATCTGATCGAGCGCATCTTCGGCCGCAAGCGTATGCCATGGCTGTTCCTGGCCCCGAACCTCGTACTGTTTGCTATCTTCACGTTCCTTCCGATCGCGATCGCGATCGGTTACGCCTTTACCGGCGGCACAAACCTTTTCGTGTCGGAGCGTCCCTTCGTCGGCCTGGACAATTTCCGCACGCTGCTTTCCTGCGGCAATTATCTGCAGCCGGGAACCTGTCAGGAATCGCTGTTCTGGACGGCCGTGTGGAACACGCTCTGGTTCGTAGCCTTCAATGTCGTCGCCACATTGCTCGTGGCGCTGATCACGGCGCTGATCCTCAATCGGGCGATCGTCGCGCGCGGCTTCTTCAGGGCGATGTTCTTCTATCCCGTCTTGCTGTCTCCCGTCGTCATCGGTCTCATCTGGAAATGGTTCCTCGATCGTAACGGGCTCCTGAACGCCTTCTTCCAGATGATCGGCGTTCCCCCTGAAATCTTCCTGCTTGATGTCGGCTGGTCGCGCTTCTTCGTCGTCGCGGTATCGGTCTGGTTTCACATGGGTTTTTATACCCTGATCCTGCTTGCCGGCCTCCAGGCTATCCCGAAGGAGCTCTACGAGGCTGCCTCCATCGATGCCGCTTCGCCGCGCCGCACGCTGTTCAGAATCACGCTTCCGTTGCTCGCCCCGAACCTCTTGGTCGTGTTCATTCTTTTGATGATCAAATCCGTCCAGATCTTCGACGAGGCCTGGGTCTTGACCAATGGCGGAGGCCCCGGCACGGCCAACAGCTTCATCGTCCAATATATCTACCAGATGGCTTTCGGCAGCGATCTTCGCCTCTTCGGACTGGCCTCCGCTGCATCGGTTCTCATGGGGCTGGTGCTTCTGGTTCTTACCCTCATACAGCTGCGCATCGGCAAGCGAATGGAGTCCTGAGATGAACCAGACCAGCTTTTTCACGCGCACACGCCGAGCCGGACGCATTGATATAACCGACATATTGTCATGGGTCTGGCTGGTCGGCGGAACCTTCGTGGTGTTGCTTCCGGTTCTCTGGGCGGGCCTCTCCTCGCTGAAGCCGGCGGCTGAGATCACCCGGTTTCCGCCGACGCTGCTTCCCCGGGCCGCCGTCGAACAGACCGTGCCCGGCTTCGACAAGCCGCTCAGCCTCTGGCAGGTTACCGTCGACGGCCAGATGCGCGAAATGGCCATGATTCGCCGCATCGGCCTCAAGGCCCAGATGGTCGATCCGGCAAATCCGGGATCACCGGTCAGCGTCGACGTCAAGGGGCTGACGCCGGTGCAGAAGCTGACGGTCGCCACGCAGAATTACACCGATCCGTTGACGCGCTTCAACTTCCTGACCTTCCTCAAGAATTCGGTGTTCGTCACCTTCGTCGCAACGCTGTTGACGCTGATCGTCAACGCCATGGCGGCTTTCGCCCTGTCGAAATACAAATTTCCCGGTGATACGACGGTCTTCGTCATCATCATTTCGACGCTGATGATCCCGCTCGCCGTCGTCATGGTGCCGGCCTATCTCGTCATCGTCGGAGTTGGGCTTGCCGACAACCTCTGGGGCGTCATCCTGCCGACGGTCGCCTCTCCGACCGCCGTCTTCTTGCTGCGGCAATATATGCTGACTATACCCGACGAGCTGATAGAGGCGGCGCGCGTCGATGCGGCAAGCGAATTCTGCATCTTCTGGCGCATCATCCTGCCGCTGACGGCGCCGGCTCTGGCGGTGCTGGCGATCTTTTCGGTGCTCTGGCGCTGGAACGACTTCCTCTGGCCGCTGATCGTCCTCAACAGCCGTGAGAATTTCACGCTGCAGGTCGGCCTGAACGCATTCCAGGGGGAGTTCTCGGTGCAGTGGCACTATATCCTGGCGATGACGTTCCTCAGCCTGCTGCCCGTCACCGTCGTCTTCCTGTTTCTGCAGAAGTACATCACCACGGGCATCGCCGGAACAGGGATGAAGTAAGTGGGCCTGCATTGAGAGAGATCTCTCGCAAGCGTCGAAGAACCCAACCACGCCGACCTCCGGCTGAGGCGCGTCGTATAGAACTCGGTTCATGCGGCGCGCTTCGGCGGTCGATACCTCCTGCGAATATCACAAAACGGTTTCGATCAGCGGGATCAAGGCCGCGCCGATTGCACCGGGGGCATCGATTATGCGCGCCACGGCAAGGCTTGGGACGTCACGTAATACGCCATGCCGAGGTAGATTATTGAATTCGGTCCGTTCGATAAGCATTCTCGCGAGTGAATGCGGAAGCTCGCCGCCAAGCACGATCAAGGCCGGGTCGAATACTGCGCAGATCGCATTGATGGCTTTGTTGTGGGCCGGCGCGACGCGGTCGACCCACTCCGCAACGCCATCCCAATCCACCAGGTTTTCGTTCTTTAAGTCCCTGAGGGTCAAGTTCGAGCGTCCCTTGGCATGAAGGTGTTGAAGCAAGAGGCTGAGTGCAGGGCGATCGTCGTATTCCTCACGCCCGAAGAGAACGGAATATTCGCCGGCATTTCCGAAACTGCCGCGAAACGGCATGCCTCCGGAAACGAGGCCGCCCCCGTATCCGTGAAGGTGGGCGATATAGGCGAAATCAGCGATGTCGCGGCCGACACCGAAAATTGCTTCCGCCAAGGCGGCGGTTCTCGCGACATTGTCTGCCCAGACCGGCAGGCCGAGCTGCTCTCCGAGCAAAGGCGCCAAATCGATCAATGACCAATGAGCGAGCGGCAAAGGACAGTTGAAGGCCGTCTCCAGCATCCGGTGGCCGGCGACCGCCAGGCCAACGCCGAGGACGTCACGTCGTTTGGCGCCCCGGCGGGCAAGCAGCTCTTCGACCGCCGCTTCGATCCGCTCCATTTCAACGGCTAACGAGGTGCCTACCTGGGGAATTTCCATGTTTTCCAGAGGTTCGCCGAAACCCATGAGGCAAAGGCCGATCGAGCCGACGTTCACAGAGATGCCCAGGGTTAAACACCAGTCTTTGCAAAGGGTCAGCTCCGGACTGGGCGGCCCGGGGCGCCGGGTTTCCGATGTGGAAAAGACAATCATCCCTCGCTCATGAAGCCGCGCGACGATCCTGTGCAACGATTGCTGGGTGAGATCGAGCGGCTCGGTTAGGTCGGAGCGCTCAATGCCCGGAGACTTCCAGATCAGCCGCAACAGGTCGCGTTCGTTGCGGGACGCGACGCGCACAGCTTGCGTGTCTCGCAAAAAATGCGCGGCGATGTGGTCTAGCGGATCATACTTCATTTTGGGTTCGGTTTGATTTACACTGTGAGTGTGAACCAGATTGGGAGGGCGTTTTGCTTCTGTCAAACAAGGAATTCGAGCCCCGGTTTGCCGGCCCTGCTTACTCCATTGAGATTGGCCAAGCCAGCCGGGATCACAATTCACGACGGCAGAGGGGATATCGTTGAGATCCGAGAGCACGGCGCGCGCTCCTGAGCGTGAGACATACGGGTTTGCGCCGACGCATGAAGGCAGGGACTTCGAGTCGATGGTGCAAGCCTATTCGGCAGGCTACGGAGCCTTTAGCGCCAAGCCGCTGAGCAAAGATCGGGCTTTTGCTTGGGCAGCGGACCTGAGAACAAGCGGGCCATTTACGGCGCTCCATTCGGTTTATCAGAGTTCCTGGACGATTCGAACGCTCGAGGAGACGCCGCAACACCTCGCGTTTTACATCCCGCACACCGGATCCTTTCGACTGTCCATTGGAAAAAGGGTGGTTGAAAGTGAGGCGGGTCATCTTCTCATGGCCAACAACCATCAGGCCGGCGATCGTTTCGTCCAGGGCGGCCCGCACCGCTCGGATGCGCTGTTCCTGGACTGGAAAATTGTGAGACGAATGCTCGTTTCACTGGTGGAAACGCCGATCCTCGATTCGCTTGACCTAGAACCCGTTCTGGATCTCGCAACACCATCGGGTCAGCTTATCGGCAGCCTGGCGCAGACGATCGTGCGGGGCATGCTCGATGACGGTCCGCTTCTGTCTTCACCGCTTGCCATGGCAGGAATGAGCGAAACGCTTGCGAATCTCGTGATCCGATTTGGCTCTCACCGTTTTTCCGGCTATCTGGAAAAAAACAAAGTATCGTTGGTCGCGCCTTGGCATGTCCGACGTGCTATCGACTATATGCACGCCAATATCGCAGAGCCCCTCACCATGACGATGATTGCGGATGACGTCGGTGTTTCACTTCGGGCGCTGCAAACGGGCTTCAAGGCCTTCAGGGGAACTTCACCGGGCAGTTACTTGCGCACGATCAGGCTGCAGGCAGCCCGCGACCAGTTGCGGGATCCGATGAATCAGCGATCCGTTCGGGAAATCTGCGCGATGTGGGGTTTTTCTCATGCCGGCAGGTTTTCCAGTGTCTACCGCAGCGCCTTTGGAGAAAGCCCGCGCGATACGCGCTTGCGGGCCGAGCGCTTGCGCTAGCTAACTACGGAAGGCGCGCCTAATAATTTCTTCAACAGCAATCGATACCGGCGCACAGGATGGGATCAGGCCGCGCTGCATTTGCCAAACATCGGTGAGCAATGTCCGATCGTGGAGCGCGCCGCCCGCATTGTCTTTCGACCGGTCTCGTTTGAGAAGACAAATCATCGACTGTCGACTCTCGTTGAACTCCGCCGAGGTAGCCTCTAGTTCCCGTTCCGATAGACCCAGGTATTTTCCGCAGCCTTCAGAGGCGCATATTTCGAAGGGCTTTCTCAAGAAAGCCTCTACCGCCGACGCTTGGCTTGAATAAACGGGATCGTCTTTCACGAACTCGCGGAACGCTTTAAGGTCGCCGCGCAGGATTCTCGGAGTTAGATCGAAGCCTCGAGCTGCGAACAAAAGACCCCAGCTAAAGTATCCAAGCCTGAGTGTGGTCGCCTCGCAAGCGCGACGTTCTTTACTATCGTAGTGGTTGCAATCTCGAAGCTTCACTGCACTAAAGATCTTGGGAATTTGCAAGGTTTCTTTAGCGTCGGACGCAACGGCTATCGAAGCATCGATCATGATACACAATGAGATCGATAGGGCTGCAGCAAGGATTTTGGTCATCGTGCTCTCCGAAGGTACCGCATCGATCAGGCTCGATGCGTTGCGTTCTCGCGCGGCGGCGCGATGCTGCCCCTCAAGACGAGATGGCAACCGAGTTCCAGGCGATGGGCCGGCCGCTGCGGGTCGTTGGCGATCAGCCGCTGTTCGATGAGCGCCAAGGCGGCCGCGCCGAGCCTGTCTGTGGGTACGCTGATCGTCGACAACGGCGGGCGGCTGAATTCGCCGGGGACGATATCGTCGAACCCCAGCACTGATATCGCTTCGGGCACGCGGATGTCGCGATCGGCCAATGCCTTCAGGCATCCGAGCGCCAGATTGTCGGCCGCGCAGAAGACGGCGGTCGCGCCTTTCATCGTGGCATCGCGGTCGAGCAGCGCATTGATCGCAGCCTCGCCGTGCCGGGGCTCATACCCCTCGGCCTCGACGATCATATCGTCGGGCACCGGAAGCTGCGCGGCGAAATAGGCATCGGAAAAGCCGTCATATCGGCGCTGGATCGTCGTGCGGCCCTTCCAGGTCAGGTGCAGGATGCGGCGATGCCCGAGCCCCAGCAGGTGCTCGATGCCGAGCCTCGCCCCGAAGCGGTTTTCGGGGGTGACCGTATCGACCAGCATGGTGGGATCTTCGCCGTTGACGATGACGACCGGCATATCAGGAGAGGCGAGGCTTCGGATCAATTCCGGCTGATCGTCGTTCAGGACCACGATGCCGTCGGCGCGCTCCGACAGCGCGATCTGCCTGACCCGAGCGCCGTCGATGCGGCGGCCGGTGCTAACGAAGGGTACGATCCTGATGCCGCGGCGTTCGCACTCCCTGCGAAGACCGTTGAGGATCGTCCAACTCACCAGGTTGAGGTCGCTCTCCGGCGCGGCATCGTCGGGAATGGCGAGAAGCAGGACGCGCAAGGTCGCGATCGTCGCCTTCTTCCGCCGGCGGTCGAGGTAACCCAGGCGTTTTGCCGAATCCAGAACCCTCTCGCGTACCTCGATCGTCAGCGGTGCGGTTCCGTTCAGCGCGTGCGAGGCCGTGCTCAGCGATACGTCAGCATCGCGCGCGACATCCTTGAGATTGACTTTGCGTTCCACTTTTTCCGTCACGAATTGAGGTCGTGCCTTCGAAGGCATAGCTAACTCGATGTTTTTACATAAAAACTTCAAAAAAGCTACGTGTTTGGCACGGAATTATTCGTCGTTCGGCCATCAGTGAGGTTTGGCAAGCAGGCCGTTGAGCAGCAGGTCGAAATAGGCCCGCAGGAAGGCCTCCTTGTTGGGAGTGGGCACGCGGCGGTCGTCGAATATCAGCCGCAGAACTGTCGTCGTCAGGATGGGCGCGACCACGATGTCGGAGAATTCCACCGGAACTTCGCGAAACTCCCCTGACGCCACACCCTCGAGAATAAGAGCGTCGACCTTGGCGATGATCGGTTCAATGAACTGATCGTGGTGGCGGTCGATCAGGTCGGGGAATCGATGCCCTTCGGCAATGACGAGCCGCGTCAGCTCGCGGGTCGTGCGATCCTCGGCGATTTGTTCGTAGAGCAGGCCGAGAATGGAAATCAGCCGGTCGGCGGCGCTGCCGCTGAGGCTCTCGGTGATCCCCAGCAGCTCCTGAAACGGCACGGAGAAGTGGTGGATCATGGCTTCGAAAAGCTTCTCCTTCGTCTCGAAGTAGACATAGACCGTTCCCTTGGTGACGCCGACCCTGTCGGCGATGTCTTCGACGCGCGTGCCCGCGAAACCGCTTCTCACGAATTCCTCGAAGGCGGCATCGAGAATCTGGATGGGCCGCAGCGCCTTCTGTTCCGCGCGCGTGATCTTCTTCTGGGCTGCCATTTTCTGACCCTCCACCTGTTGCATGCGTCCTCGTTCCCCGCGGCGCAAAGTTTCATTGACTAATGCGTCAGTCAATTATATAGGAGCTGCCGTTGAGAGCAAGAGGTCAACTATGAGAACCATTCTGATCGCCACAGCGATCGCATGCGCCATCGGTCTCGGATCATGCAGCGATGAGCGCGGGCCGACTGAGCCAACCGCACGGCAGGTCGGCGTTGTCGTCGCCAAGCCTGAGCCGCTGGTCCAAGGTGGCGCGGTCACCGGCGAAGTCCGCGCCCGTGTCCAGACCGATCTGTCCTTCCGCGTCAGCGGCAAGATCATCGAGCGGCTGGTGGAAGTCGGACAGTCAGTGAAGGCGGGGCAGCTCCTCGCGCGGATCGATCCGGAAGAGCAGAGGGCCGATCTGGATGTGGGGGCAGCCAATCTTCAGTCGGCTGAGGCCCAGCAAACCCAGGCGCAACTCGCATACGACCGCCAGCAGAGCCTGTTTCGAACGCAGGTGACGACGCGTGCGGCACTCGACCAGGCGCAGGAGGCGCTTCTGACTGCGCAGGCATCGACAAAGTCGGCGCAGGCGCTGTTGGAGACCGCTCAGGACACTCTGTCTTACACCGAGCTGAAGGCGGACGCCGACGGGGTGATCACCGCCCGCAATGCCGAGGTCGGGCAGGTGGCGCAGGCGGCCCAGGTCGTCTTCACGCTGGCCCATGACGGCGACCGCGATGCCGTCTTTGAAGTGGTCGAGAGCGCGTTCCTGCGCCCGATCGACGGCGACGGGACCGTGACCCTTCTGGCGAACCCCTCACAGAAGATTACGGCCAAGGTTCGCGAGATTTCGCCGACGATCGATCCCTCCACCGGAACCATCAAGGTCAAGGTCGCGATATCGAGCGACGCTGCGATCCCCCTCGGCGCTCCCGTCGTCGGAAGATTCAATTATGTCTCGCAGGACGTCATCCAGCTTCCCTGGTCCGCCATGACATCCAAGGGCGGCAAGCCGGCCGTCTGGATTGTCGATCCCGCATCATCTGCGGTTTCGGCAAGGGCGGTGGATGTCTCCGGCTACGAGACCGGCAGCTTCATCGTCAAGTCAGGTGTGTCTGAAGGAGAGGTCGTGGTGGCCGACGGAACCAAGTTCCTCAGGCCGGGTGAAATCGTGTCTTATGTCAAGGAAGCTTCCAAGTGATTATTCGTCCCAAGATAGTCGCACTGATGATGGCTACGGCCCTGATCTCCTCCTGTACGTCGCAGGAGGAAAGCAAGGAGGAAGCCCCTCGTCCCGTGCTGTCGATGACAGCCAAGCCAACGTCGTCTTCGAGCTTGAGCCTGACCGGCACGATCGAACCGACGATCGAGACCGAACTCGGCTTCCGGATTCTCGGGCGGATGATCGCCCGCAACGTCAATGTCGGCGATCTCGTCAAGAAGGATGATGTCGTTGCCGCCATCGATCCGCTGGCGTTGGAGCTTGCCGTGCGCAACGCCCAGTCGGACGTAGAGAACAGCGACGCCCAGCTCAGGAACGCGGTGACCACAGAACAGCGCCAGCGCACGTTGCTGGAGTCGCGCTCAGGTACCGAAGCCTCGCTCGAAGAGGCCGAACAGGCAAGGCGAACGGCCGCGGCCGCCGTCGCCAAGGCGCAGGCCAATCTCGACAAGGCCACGGAGCAACTCGGCTACGCGCAGCTTCGGGCGGAATTCGACGGGGTGGTGACCGCGACCTCGGCCGAGGTCGGACAGGTGGTGTCGGCCGGCCAGACGGTCGTGACCATCGCACGGCCGGACAAGCGCGATGCCGTGGTCGACGTGCCCCAGGCAGCCGCCCAGAAACTGAAGATCGGCGCGCCCTTCGAGGTGGCGCTGCAGCTCGATCCGACCATCCGCACGTCGGGAGTCGTGCGTGAAATAGCACCAGAGGCGGAGACGTCCACCCGCACGAGCAGGACCAAAATCGCGCTGAGCGATCCCCCCGCCACCTTCCGGCTGGGCTCCGTCATCTCAGCCTCGGCAACCATTGCAGCCGATTCGCAGATCGTCCTGCCTTCCTCCGCAATCCTTGTCGGCAGCGACGGCCCGAGCGTCTGGATCGTCGATGCGCCGGCCAGGAAGGTATCTCTTCGCCGCGTCAAGATCGACGGCGACGTCGAAGATGGCGGCACCGTCCGAGTCAGCGAAGGGATCGCCCCCGGAGAAAGGGTGGTCATGGCAGGCGTGCATCAACTTGAAGATGGCCAGGCCATCAGGATCGACCAGGAGATCAGCCAGTGAAGTCCTTCAATCTTTCCGACTGGGCGCTCGAACACCGTTCGCTCGTCTGGTACTTCATGATCGTCTTCATTCTCGCCGGCGCCTTCTCCTACGTGAAGCTCGGCCGCGAGGAAGACCCGAACTTCACGATCAAGACGATGGTGATCACCGCCCAGTGGCCCGGCGCCTCCGCCGAAGAGGTGACGCGGCAGGTAACCGATAGGATCGAGAAAAAGCTCCAGGAACTGGAATCGCTTGATTACACCAAGAGCGAGACCGTTGCCGGCCAGACGACAGTCTTCGTCGAGCTGCTGCCGACGACCAAGGCGAAGGATGTCGCGCCGACCTGGCTGCGCATCCGCAACATGATCGCCGACATCAAGGGCGATTTCCCGACCGGGGTCGACGGTCCTTTCTTCAACGATCGCTTCGGCGACGTGTTCGGAAACATCTACGCCTTCACCAGCGACGGCCTTACCCAGCGCCAACTTCGCGATCTCGTGGAAGATGCCCGTTCCAAGGTTCTGACCGTGCCCAACGTCGGCAAGGTCGATGTGGTCGGCGCCCAGGACGAGGCGATCTATCTCGAATTCTCCACACGCCAGATCGCCGCACTCGGGATCGACCAACAGTCGGTCATCCAGACCCTGCAGGCGCAGAATGCCGTCACGCAGTCCGGCTTCGTTGACGCCGGGCCGGAGCGCATCGCCTTGCGGGTCAGCGGACAGTTCACCTCCGAGGACAGCCTGAGATCGATCAATCTTCGGATCAACGACCGCTTCTTTCCGCTGAGCGATGTCGCCACGATCAAACGCGGCTACGTGGATCCGCCGTCGGCGCTGTTCCGCTTCAACGGCCAGCCGGCGATCGGGCTTGCCATCGGCATGAAGCAGGGCGCCAATCTTCTGGAGTTCGGCGAGGGGCTCGACGCGCAGATGAAACGTGTCGTCGCCGATCTCCCGATCGGCGTCGATGTCCACCGCGTTTCCGATCAGCCGGCCGTTGTCGACGAAGCGGTGTCCGGATTTACCCGCGCGCTTTTCGAGGCTATCGTCATCGTCCTGATCATCAGCTTCATCAGCCTTGGTCTTCGCGCCGGCATGGTGGTGGCGATCTCCATTCCGCTCGTCCTGGCGATCACCTTCGTGGTGATGGAATATTCCGGCATTTCGCTTCAGCGCATCTCGCTTGGCGCACTCATCATCGCGCTCGGGCTGCTTGTCGACGATGCCATGATCGCCGTCGAGATGATGGTGGCCCGCCTGGAGGCGGGCGACGATCTCAGGAAGGCCGCCACCCACGTTTATACATCGACCGCCTTTCCGATGCTGACGGGGACGCTCGTCACCGTTGCCGGTTTCATTCCGGTTGGTCTCAACAACAGCGCTGCCGGTGAATTCACCTTCACGCTTTTCGTGGTCATCGCAGTTTCGCTGATCGTTTCCTGGGTGGTGGCGGTGCTGTTCACGCCGCTTCTCGGCGTCACGATCCTGCCGAAGACGATGAAATCGCATCACGAGAAGAAGGGCCGCTTCGCCTCGGTCTTCTCCTGGCTCCTGGGGCTGGCGATGCGCTGGCGCTGGGTCACCATCATCCTCACGGTCGGTGTCTTTGCACTTTCGATCGGCGGCATGGGGCTGGTGCAGCAACAGTTCTTCCCCAACTCGGACAGAACCGAGCTGGTCATCGACTGGAATCTCCCCAACAACAGTTCGATCGCCGAAACCAACAGGCAGATGGCCAAGTTCGAAAAGGAGATGCTGGCCGATAACAAGGATGTCGACCATTGGACGACCTATGTCGGCCAGGGTGCGCCACGCTTCATCTTGTCCTTTGACGTGCAGACGCCCGACGTGTCGTTCGGGCAGACGATCATCGTCACCAAAGGGCTCGACGTGCGCGACAAGGTGCGGGCGGAACTGCAGGACTATCTGACGAAAACCTTCCCCGGCACCGACGCCTTCGTCAAGCTTCTCGACATCGGCCCGCCGGTGGGCAAGCCGGTCCAGTACCGGATCAGCGGTCCCGATGTTCAAAAGGTCCGCGACCTCTCGCAGCAGTTCGCCGGCGTCATGGGATCGCACCCGCTTCTGGCGAACATGGTCCTGGACTGGAATGAGCCGTCCCGCGTGGTGAAGGTCGATGTCCTGCAGGACAAGGCGCGCCAGCTCGGCGTATCCTCCGAAGACATCGCCACTGCCCTCAACGGCATCGTCGAAGGCTCGACGGCCACCCAGGTTCGAGACGACATCTACCTGGTCAACGTCATCGGCCGCGCCAGGGCAGCCGAGCGCGATTCCATCCAGACGCTTGAGAATCTGCAGCTCTCCACCTCCAACGGCAAGGTCGTGCCGCTGTCTGCCGTGGCGAATTTCCGCTACGAGCTCGAGCAGCCGACGATCTGGCGTCGCGACAGGCAACCCACCATAACGGTCAAGGCGGCCGTCGTCGGTCCGACGCAACCCGCCACGATCGTCGAACAGCTCAAGCCGAAGGTCGAAGAATTCCAGAAAAACCTTCCCGTAGGATACAAGGTGGAAGTGGGCGGCGCGGTCGAATCCAGTGCAGATGCCCAGGGGCCGATCGCGGCAGTCGCTCCGCTGATGCTGTTTGTGATGGCGACGATCCTGATGATCCAGCTGCAGAGCTTCAGCCGCCTCTTCCTGGTGTTCGCGGTTGCGCCGACCGCCCTGATCGGCGTCGTCGCAGCACTGCTGCTCAGCAACGCACCCATGGGCTTCGTCGCGATCCTCGGCGTGCTTGCGCTCATCGGCATTCTGATCCGCAACTCCGTCATCCTGGTCGTTCAGATCGAGCACCTACGCAGCGAAGGAATGGCGCCCTGGCAGGCGGTCATCGAGGCCACTGAACACCGCATGCGGCCGATCATGCTGACGGCCGCGGCGGCCACGCTGGCGCTGATCCCGATCTCGCGCGAGATCTTCTGGGGGCCGATGGCCTACGCCATGATGGGCGGCATCGTCGTCGGAACCGCGCTCACCCTGCTGTTCCTGCCTGCACTCTACGTCGCGTGGTTCAGGATCCCGAGGGATAAAGGCGACCACACCGCCGCCTTGGCAGAGGCGTGAGCACCGGCTTCGACGTCCATCGCATGCGACCGCCTCGGCGGCCGCTGCATGTCCCGGTCTGCGAGGAGCGAGCGCCGGCGACGTTGGTGCATATGTCTTCGATGCCGCGGGCGCCGCAGTCGCAAGTCCGTTTCGCCTGGTCGGACGAGTCGTCGGCTCGCAATGATGAAAGCTGATGTCTCGAGCGGGCGCCCATGGCTAATCCTGAGGCATCGTGAAGAAATGTGTACAATGTGACTATTAAATTGTCAGCTGCACAAATGAAGAGCAAACTTCCGCCTGTGGCCGATTTGGCCTCAAGGATATGGGAGGGCATTCATGAGCGTACGAAATCCGTCTCCCTCGTTATACAACGAGGATCTTGCACCCGCCGAGGAGCGCAAGTGGGGTGCATTCAGCATTTTCAACGTCTGGACATCAGACGTCCACAGCCTGTGGGGCTACTATCTGGCGGCGAGCCTGTTCCTGCTGTGCGGCAGCTTCGTCAATTTCGTCATCGCCATCGGCATTGGATCTCTGGTCATCTTCTGCCTGATGAGCCTGGTCGGCAATGCCGGCGTGCGCACAGGCGTACCATTTCCGGTTCTGGCGCGCGCCTCCTTCGGCACGTTCGGGGCGAACGTGCCGGCACTCGTCCGAGCGGTGGTCGCCTGCTTCTGGTACGGTGCGCAGACCGCCGCCGCATCCGGCGCGATCGTCGCCTTGCTGATCCGCAACGACAGCCTGCTCGCCTTTCACCAGAACAGCCACTTCCTCGGTCACTCGACCCTTGAGGTCATCTGCTACGTCATCGTCTGGGCGCTGCAGCTGCTGATCATTCAGCGCGGGATGGAAACGGTTCGCAAGTTCCAGGATTGGGCCGGTCCGGCCGTCTGGATCATGATGCTGGTCCTTTCGGTTTACCTAGTCGTCAAGTCCGGCACCTTCTCCTTCGGGTCCGAAATCCCGCGCGACGTGCTGATCGAAAAGACGAAGGATGCGGGCGTGCCAGGTGAGCCTGGTTCGATTGCAGCATTAGCTGCCGTGGCCGCCACCTGGATCACGTACTTCGCAGCGCTCTACCTGAATTTCTGCGATTTTTCGCGCTACGCAACGAGCGAAAAGGCGCTCAGGAAAGGCAACCTCTGGGGGCTTCCGATCAACCTGCTGGCGTTCTGCCTCGTCGCGGGCGTGACGACCACCGCCGCCTTCACCGTCTACGGAGAGGTGCTGCTGCATCCGGAAATGATATCGGCGAAATTCGACAGCTGGTTCCTGGCGCTGCTGGCCGCGCTGACATTCGCGATCGCAACGCTCGGCATCAACGTCGTGGCGAACTTCGTGTCGCCGGCCTTCGACTTTGCCAATGTTTTCCCGCGCCAGATCAATTTCAAGCGCGGGGGATATATCGCCGCATTGATCGCTCTTGTGCTTTACCCATTTGCTCCCTGGGAGACGGGTGCGGCGCATTTCGTCAATTTTATCGGATCGACGATGGGGCCGATCTTCGGCATCATGATGGTGGACTATTATCTTATCCGGAAGAGCCAGCTGAACGTCGAAGCGCTCTATCATGAGAATGGCGAGTTCCGGTTCCAGAACGGATGGCACGGCAATGCCTTCATCGCATTTGTGGTGGGCGCGCTGTTCTCCTCAATCCTGCCGACCTTCACCACCATCCTGCCGGACTGGTGGGGCACCTACGGCTGGTTCTTCGGCGTCGCCATCGGCGGGGCGATCTATTTCGTGTTGAGAATGGGCGCGCGGCGCAATCCGGCCTTCGCCTCCTGAGCAAATGAAAGCCGCCCGGCAATCGCCGGGCGGCTTTCATGTCGGATTTCCTGCTGTCACCTGTTTTCAGCGGCGAGCGGCGCCTGGCCACCACGAAGGCGCCTGGTCGGACCCCGCGCAGATGCGGATGATGCATGTTTTACGAAATAGCATTATGATCGGCTGAGCGCCTGACCGGCGGAGGGGCTGCTGCGGATATATGATCCGTGCAGGAATGAGAGGACGGCAGGATTTGGAACGGCTGAAGGATCTGGACAGTATTCCCGCGCGAGAAGGAGGCGGTTCCACATCGCCTCCCTATGAACGGCCCGGCGTCGTGGCTGCCGCCGTTTACCAGCATGGGCAACGCATTCGCGATATCAGGATAGAAGAGGCCGGCGAATGGCGAAGCCGGGAGAATGCGATCGTCTGGATCGGCCTGCACGAGCCGGATGAGGTGCTGCTGAGCCAAGTCCAGGCGCAGTTCAATCTCCATCCGCTGGCGATCGAGGATGCAGCGCAGCCGCACCAGCGCCCGAAGCTGGAGATCTACGGGGAGGCGATGTTCATCGTCGCCCGGACCGCGCACATGAAGGACGGCGAAATCATCTTCGGCGAAACGCACCTGTTCGTCGGTCGCGGTTATGTCGTCTCCGTTCGTCACGGCGACTCGTCCTCCTATCTGGCGGTGCGGCAGCGATGCGAGGCGACGCCGGCGGCCCTTGCCCACGGCGAGAACTACATTCTCTATTCCATCCTCGATTTCATCGTCGACAACTACATGCCTGTCATCGAGGTCGTGCAGGACGAGGTCGAGAATATCGAGGATCTGGTGCTGCGCGAACAGCTGACAAAGTCCGATATCGAGCGGCTTTACCTGTTGAGGCGCAGGCTGCTGCGGCTGCGCAACGCCGTGGTGCCGCTTGTCGACGTCTGCCGGCGATACGAGCACACGGATCTTCCCGGCATGGATCCGACGCTGCAATCGCTGTTTCGCGATGTCACGGACCATGTGCGCCGCGTTCAGGAAGATATCGACGCGCTGCGCGAGGTGCTGGCCTTCGCCTTCGAGGCGAGCGTGATGATCGGCCAGTCGGAGCAGACGGCGATTGCCCGCAAGCTCGCCGCCTGGGCGGCGATCCTTGCCGTCCCCACCGCGATCGCCGGCATCTACGGGATGAATTTCAGCGATATGCCGGAGCTGAAAACCCAATATGGCTATTTCGTCGTGCTTGGTGTCATAGCCATCTTGTGCCTTGGCCTTTTCGGTTTCTTCCGACGGAGGAAATGGCTGTAGGGGTGGGCATGCGGCAGGCGGGACATTCGAGTTGGCAAAGGTGCGTCAGCACACGGCCTTCAGCAGCCGATCCCGATGGCTTCGAACATAATGCATATCGCTGAGATACAGCCGGGCGTCTCCTCTCGCCACGCGCTCCACGAATGTCTCATCTCCGGCCGCTGCACTTGGCAAAATGTAATCGACGAGCGCCTGAAGCCGCCCGCAGATCATCTCGGGGAGTTGGAGCCGTTCTTGCATCGTCGCCCCATATGCCGTGCAGAAAATCTCCGCCCGCTGCAGTTGTTCGTCGAGGCCGAAGGTCACATCAGGATTGGCAGGATCGGAGAGCGGCGCCCAGCGGTAAACCGAATAGGCCAGATCCGATAGGCGGGGTGCGGGATGGGCGGTGTCGAAATCGATGATCCCGACAGCCTCATGACCTGCTGTGGCGACATTGTAGGGTGCATAATCTCCGTGGCATATGATCTCGTACGGTTCCTGCGGTGGCAGCATCCATGTCTGGACCTCGCGATCCGATTCCAGAAACCCATGAGATGCCGAATGAAATTCGCGCAGTAGCTTGGCTGCGGAGAGCAGCATGCGCTCCGACCCGACAAACTGGTCGCTCAAGTCTTCGCAGACGCGCCCGGCGACATGACTGACGACTTCCTGGCTACCGGTTATTTCAATGGGATGAGGCGCTCCCGGAAAGCCTCTGCTTCTCAGATGGCGCAAAAACCGGTGCACCGTCGGCGTCCATGCGCCGGACGGCCTGATCACGGTGTCGCCGTCACGCCAGATCTGCCCGGTTCGTCCGCCCTCCAACGGTTTCATTTGCCGGTCTCCAGACGTCCTCTATGCGGATTTCAGCTTGTCGATGTGGGCCTGAACCGTCGCGCCAAGGTTTGTCTCATGGCAGTTCCGGTAGAAAGCCACCACGTCGGAAGGCATTCCCTCGGGGATGGCGACGAAGTCTTCAAGCCGCAGGCCGCTTGAACCGCCGAGTTGCGGCTCCGCCAATTGGCTCTCGCTCAAACTGCCGACACGATCGGCCAGGGCTTGGAAATAGGCGAGGTTGTCATCCACCGCCGAAGGAGAGTGCGTCCGGCCGTGCGCCGGGATGACCAGTCTTGCATTGAGGTCACGTATCCGCTCGAGCGAGGAACGGATCAAGCGCAGGTCGCCTGCATTTTTGCTCCAGACTTCGGGGATGGGGTATTCCACCGCGTCGACGGCCAGGCTGATGCGAAGTTCGGGAATCCATACGGCGACATGGTCGGGCGTATGTCCCGGCGTATGAATGAGCTCCAGCGTCAGATCGCCGCCGTTGACGGTCATCGAGCCGGAGAACGTGATGTCGGGACCGATGAGGTCGACGTCCCGAAACCTCGACTCCTGCCTCGCCTTGTCTCTCAGGACTTCCCGCGCGGAAGGGTCGCGTAAACGGTCGAGCGCGGCGGCATGCGCGATAATCGGAGCGCGCCGCGCAATGGCGGCATTCCCCCAGAAATGATCCCAATCCATGTGCGAATTGATGACGATCAGCGGACGAGCGTTTATCTGTTCCCCGAGCATGCCCAGCGCCGTCAGGCACAGCTCGGGCGTTCCGAGCGTATCGATCAGCACATTGAACCTTTCGGTCCGGATAAACACGCCATCAACCTCGTCGCCCGCCCTGACGATCACGATTCGATCATCGAGTTCGGGATATGAACATAATTCCACCGATGGGTTCACGTCTGGTTGCCTCTATTGCAATCGCAGTGATTTCATTCGGACACATCAAGTCTCGTTCGGGCGCTGATCTTTCAAAACGGAGCGGGGCCCTCCGTTAGCAGCCAAATGGGTCATCGTCTCAGACAGCCCAAGACTATTCATTTATATCGCGAACCTTCAAGATCCGTCCGCGCAGTTCAAGGCTTTTCACGTGCATGTCGAGCGCCTCCCATCGGTCCCGCGCCGGTGCGGCCGGCGATGCCTGGCGCCACCTGAATTGAAACTTTCGGTGGAACAACGTCCGGCAACAGAAGTTTGCCTTCAAACCAAACTCGAGCGGCGGCCGATGTCATTCTCTCCAAACCAGGGTGTGTTGAGCACCCCACCCCGGATCTATTATGTCAATCCACTCCTTCTTCAGGGTATCGATGCATGGCGCGAGGTTTTCGACCATGCTGCGGAAACCGGTTTCGACCGTGTGCTGACAGCACCGCTCTTCGACCGGGGCGGGGCGCGCAGCATTTTTTCCTTCCAGGATATGAATCGACTCGATCCTCAACTGTCGCTCGGAAGTGCAGTCGAGGATGGGGTGGGTCGCCTGGTGGAGGCCGCCCGCAGGAGCGGCGTCACCCTGATGATGGACCTGATGCTCGACGGCAAAGCCCTGGATACCAAGGCAGGCTTTCGCCCTGTCGACCCAAGACGCTCACCACTGGATCCAGCAGGGCCGATGACTGAGATGGACGCGGAGTCTCAATCCCGGCTGTTGGAAGAATGGGCCGAACGGCTGCGGGGGCTGGCCGGTCTCGGCCTCTGCGGCTACCGCGCGCTCGGGATTGATCGCATTGCGCCGGCGGCTTTCAAATCGCTGATTTCCGCCGTGCGCGAGAAGGCGGACGCGCAATTCCTCGCCTGGACGCCGGGCACTGATTTTGGGGCGAGGAGCGCGGTCCAGAATACAGGCTTCGATGGATGTTTTTCATCTATGGCTTGGTGGGATTTCGACGAGAGATGGTTCATCGAAGAACACCGGGTTCAGAAGCCGCTCGGCTGGCAGATCGCTTTTCCGGAGCCGCCATTCGGCAGGCGGATCGCGCACGGAACCCAGAGCCGCGAAATCCTCGAACGACGGGCTATCAGGGCGCTGCGCCTTGCCGCCTCGCTCGGTGGCGGCCTGATGGTTCCGATGGGTTTCGAATATGGGGCCGCCACGCCGCTCGATCCGACCCATGGGAACGGGACGGGCTTGCGGGGGCTGCGCCATGATCTCCCTTTCGATATTTCTTCCGAAATTCGCCTTGCGAACAGCGAAATCGGCAAAGTCAGTTATGCGCCAGCCTCATCCCTGCGGCTCATCCGCAACGCCAACGGACCGGTCTCGGCGCTGCTGCAATCGGCGGCGGAAGACTTGCGCAGCGCCGAGAATGTGCGCTTCATCCTGCTCAACAGGGACCTGCGGAAAAGTGCGCCAGCTCCGCTAACGGCACTGCGCGAAGCGGCTTCCGGTTTTCTTCCGGTTGCAGCCGACGGCACCCCTCTGCGGCTGCGGGCAGGGGAAACCCTGGTGATCGAAGGCAGGGCGCCGGCGCCGATCACGTCCCGGCCTATGCTGGACATCGCGCAGGCGACGGCGTCGCCGCGGCTCGCCATTGAAAACATCATGCCGCGAGTCGATGACGGGCGCTTTCCCATCAAGCGAGTGGTCGGCGATGTCGTCAGTGTCGAGGCGGATATATTCGCCGACGGGCACGACCCGATCGCCGCGGTCCTGCTGTGGCGGCCGCTCGATGCGGCGGATTGGACCGAGAGGGAGATGCAACTGGTCGAAAACGATCGCTGGCGCGCCGAATTCCTGCTGGAGCGCATCGGACGCTATGAATTCGCCGTCGAGGCATGGAAGAACCCGTTTGCGATCTTTCGCTACGAACTGACGAAGAAGAACGATGCGAGGCTGGACCTGAAGCTTGAACTCCAGGAGGGATTGAACCTGGTTCGTTCGGCTGCGACGCATGCCGATGCAGCGCTCGGCGCCCACTTGAGGGCCCTCGTCAGCAGTCTCGAAAGCGCCTCGGATGCCGAGCGCACGGCGATCCTGCTCGATGCTCGAACATCGGAATTGATGAACAAGGCGGACAAGCGGCCGTTTCGGCTTCGCTCGACGGCAAGCGCCGTCGATGCCGAACGCAAGGCGGCTGCCTTTGCCAGCTGGTACCAGATCTTCCCGCGCTCGCAGAGCGGCGATCCGAACCGACACGGCACCTTCGACGACGTCATCCCGAGGTTGCACGCCATCCGTGACATGGGATTCGACGTGCTCTATTTCCCGCCGATTCATCCGATCGGTTCGACCAACCGGAAAGGCCGCAACAACAGCCTGAAAGCCGGGCCCGATGACCCCGGAAGCCCCTATGCCATCGGCTCCGAGGACGGCGGCCATGATGCCATCCATCCCGAGCTCGGCAATTTCGAGGACTTCCGCCAGCTGGTGGAGGAGGCAGGCCGTCACGGCCTGGAGATCGCTCTCGACCTCGCGATCCAAGCCTCGCCGGACCACCCCTGGCTGAAGGAGCATCCCGGCTGGTTCGACTGGCGTCCCGACGGAACGATCAAATACGCCGAGAACCCGCCGAAGAAATACGAGGATATCGTCAATGTCGATTTCTACACGAAAGACGCGTTGCCCTCGCTGTGGGTGGAGCTCAGGGATATCGTCCAGCTTTGGGTGGACCAGGGCGTCAAGATGTTTCGCGTCGACAATCCGCACACCAAGCCCTTTCCGTTTTGGGAGTGGCTGATCGGCGATATCAGGGCGCGTCACCCCGATGTGATCTTCCTGTCGGAAGCTTTCACCAAGCCGAAAGTCATGTACCGGCTGGCAAAGATCGGCTTCTCTCAGTCCTATACCTACTTCACCTGGCGCAATGCCAAGTGGGAGCTCGAGCAATATATGGGGGAACTCACGGAGACAGCGCCGAAGGAATTCTTCCGCCCGCATTTCTTCGTCAACACCCATGATATCAATCCGGATTTCCTGCAGAACGCGCCGCGCCCGGCCTTCCTGATCCGGGCAGCACTTGCCGCCACCCTTTCGGGATTGTGGGGCATCTATAACGGTTTCGAACTTTGCGAGGGGCGTCCCGATGCCAAGCGCAAGGAATATGCCGACAGCGAGAAGTATGAGATCCGCGCCTGGGACTACGACCGCCCGGGCAATATCATCGCCGAGATCAGAATGCTCAACCGCATCCGGAACGAAAATCTTGCCCTGCATTCCCATCTCGGGCTGACACTGCTGAACGCCTGGAACGACAACATCCTGTTCTTCGAAAAGGCGAGCCGCGCCCGCGACAATGTCTTGTTGATCGCCATCAGTCTCGATCCGCACAACTTCCAGGAAAGCGACGTCGAGCTGCCGCTCTGGAAGTGGTCGCTCGGAGACGGTGGAGCGCTCGACGCCGAGGATCTGGTCGCTGGGCATCGGTTCAGATGGAATGGCAAATGGCAGAGAGTGAGCTTCAACCCTCAGATCCTGCCCTTTGCGATCTGGCGCGTTCGCGCAGCGGAGGCATGAATGGACACGTTGAATCCTGATGGTATGAACCAGCCGCTCTGGTACAAAGACGCGATCATCTATCAGCTGCACATCAAGTCGTTCTACGACGCCAATGGTGACGGGGTCGGCGATTTCGCCGGCTTGCACCAGAAGCTCGATCACATCGCAGCCCTTGGCGTCAACGCCATTTGGCTGCTGCCGTTCTTTCCCTCGCCGCGCCGAGACGACGGTTACGACATCGCCGACTACGGCAATGTCAGCCCCGACTACGGGACGATGGAGGATTTCCGGGCATTCGTCGACGCCGCCCATCTGCGCAATATTCGCGTCATCATCGAGCTCGTCATCAATCACACCTCCGACCAGCATCCCTGGTTCCAGCACGCTCGCCACGCCCCAGTGGGGTCGCCGGAGCGCGACTTCTATGTCTGGTCGGACAGCGACCAGAAATTTCCTGAAACCCGCATCATCTTCCTCGACACCGAAAAATCCAACTGGACGTGGGATGCGGTTGCCGGTGCCTATTATTGGCACCGCTTCTATTCCCACCAGCCCGATCTTAATTTCGACAGCCCACTCGTCATGGAGGAACTGCTGAAGGTGATGCGCTTTTGGCTGGAAACCGGTATCGACGGGTTCCGTCTCGACGCCATTCCCTACCTTGTCGAGCGCGAGGGAACGATCAACGAAAATCTTCCCGAGACCCACGCGATCCTCAAACGGATCCGCGCCGCTCTCGACGCCACTCATCCCGGCGTGATGCTGCTTGCAGAGGCCAATCAATGGCCGGAGGACACGCGCGAATATTTCGGTGAGGGCGACGAATGCCACATGGCCTTCCACTTCCCGCTGATGCCGCGCATGTATATGGCGATTGCCAAGGAAGACCGGTTCCCGATTACCGACATCCTGCGCCAGACCCCCGAAATCCCCGAGAATTGCCAATGGGCGATCTTCCTGCGCAATCACGACGAACTGACCCTCGAAATGGTGACCGACGCCGAGCGGGACTATCTCTGGGAGACCTATGCATCTGACAAACGCGCCCGCATCAATCTCGGCATCAGGCGGCGTTTAGCGCCGCTGATGGAGCGCGACCGCCGGCGGATCGAGCTGATGAACGCGCTTCTTCTCTCGATGCCGGGAACACCGGTGATTTATTACGGCGACGAGATCGGCATGGGCGACAATATCTATCTCGGTGACCGCGACGGGGTGCGGACGCCGATGCAATGGTCTCCGGACCGCAACGGCGGCTTCTCCCGCACGGACCCGGCTCGTCTCGTCCTCCCGTTGATTGCCGATCCGCTCTATGGTTACGAGGCAGTCAACGTCGAGGCCCAGAGCACCGATGCCCATTCGCTGCTCAATTGGACGCGAAAGATGCTGGCGCTGCGCGGCAGGCATCCGGCCTTCGGGCGCGGCTTGTTGCGGTTCCTCTCGCCTGAGAACCGAAAGATTCTCGCTTATCTCAGGGAATATGACGGCGAGACGCTGATGTGCGTCGCAAACCTTTCCCGGCTGCCTCAGGCGGTCGAGCTCGACCTCGCGGCCTTCGAGGGCCGTGTGCCGATCGAGCTGACCGGCATGTCGCCCTTTCCGCCGATCGGTCAGCTGACCTATCTCCTGACATTGCCGCCCTACGGCTTCTTCTGGTTCCAGCTGGAGGCCGATGCCGATCCGCCGGCATGGCGCACCGCGCCGCCCGAGCAATTGCCCGACCTCACGACGATGGTCATTCGCCGCGGCCTGCTCGATCTCGTCGATGAGCCGCGGCTGGGACGCGTCCTCAGCAACGAAATCCTGCCTGCTTACCTCGCCAGGCGCCGCTGGTTCGGGGCGAAGGACCAGCCGCTCCAGGCGGCGCGGCTGATCTCGGCAACGCCGATCCCCTTTGCTGATGGTGTCGTTCTCGGCGAATTGGAAGCGGTGCTGCCGGATCACACCGAATCCTATCAGCTGCCGCTCGCGATCGCCTGGGACGACGCGCAACCCTCTGCTTTGACGCAGCAGCTTGCTCTGGGGCGGGTTCGCCAGGGCAGGCGGGTCGGCTTCCTGACGGACGGGTTTGCCGTAGAGCCGATGGCGCGCGGGGTCCTGCGCGGGCTTGCCGACCGCTCCATCATCACCGGGCGTACCGGCACGCTGGAATTCCTTGGCACCGAGCGGCTCGACCGGCTTGATGTTACCGACGATATGCCGATCCATTGGCTTTCCGCCGAACAATCCAACAGTTCGATGATCGTCGGTGACGTCGCGATGATCAAGCTGATCAGGCATATTTTCCCCGGCGTCCATCCGGAGGTCGAGATGACGCGGTTTCTCACCCGCGCCGGCTACGACCACACCGCGCCGCTGCTTGGCGAGGTCGCGCACACTGATTCCAGCGGGCGTCGCTCGACTTTGATCATCGTTCAGGGAGCGATCCGCAACCAGGGCGACGCCTGGAACTGGATGTTGAGCAATTTGCGCCGCGCGGCAGACGAGCTCGTGCTGAATGACCCGGCGGTGGAACCAGGCGATGATGTCTTCCAGTCACTGATCAGCTTCGTTGCAATGGTGGGCCTGAGGCTCGGCGAATTGCATGTCGTCCTCTCGGGGGAGAACGCGGACGAGGCGTTCAGCCCTCTGATCGCCGGTGGCGGTGAGGTTGAGGCGATCAAGAAGGCGGTGGCGGGCGAAATCGCTTATGCGATGTCGAAGCTTGCCGAACGCGAGGAAAGTGCCGATCCCGCGGTCGATCTGCTCGCTCGCCCGCTTCTGGAGCGCCGCGCCGAACTCATCGAGCTTGGCGCAGGCCTGGCGGAGAGCACTCGCGGCTTGTTGATGACGCGTACGCATGGCGATTTCCATCTCGGCCAGATTCTGGTCAGCGAAGGCGATGCGGTCATCATCGACTTCGAAGGCGAGCCCGCGAAAAATCTCGCCGAGCGCCGAGCCAAGACCGTTCCGCTCCGCGACGTGGCCGGGCTTTTAAGATCGTTGAACTATCTCGTCGCCACCGCGCAGCTCGACAATGATGCGGTTACCGAACACGAGAACGAGGTGCGACGGGACGCCATCGCCCGCTTCGGGCGCAGTGCCGAGGAGGCCTTTCTCGATGCCTATTGGCAGGCGGTCTCCGCATCGAAGACGCTCGCTATGCCGCCCGAGCAACGACGGAGGGTCCTCGATGCCTTTCTTCTCGAAAAGGCCGCCTATGAAATCGCCTATGAAGCGCGTAACCGGCCGAAGTGGCTGCCGATCCCGCTCGCCGGCCTTACCGAAATCGCATCGCGCTTAGCGGGGGTAACGGCATGAATGTTGAACGCATGGAACTTCTCGCAGGCATCGGACAGGATGCGCTTTGGGCTCTGATAGAGGGCCGCCACGGCGATCCCTTTTCGATCCTTGGTCCCCACGAAAGCGGCGGCATGACGATCGTGCGGGTGTACTTGCCCGGCGCGGAAGCGGTCGATCTCATCGACGCGACGAGCGGTCGTGAGGTGACGCCGTTCAGCATCGTCCACCCGTCCGGCCTGTTTGCGGCGGCCGCCGCTTCGAGGACGGGATACCGGCTGCGGATCACATGGCCGGATGCAGTCCAACTGACCGAGGACCCCTACAGCTTCGGTCTGCTGCTCGGGGAACTCGACCTCCATCTGATATCGGAGGGCACTCACTATAGTCTCAGCCGGACGCTCGGCGCGGTTGAGATGTCGATCGACGGTATATCGGGCGTTCGTTTCGCCGTGTGGGCTCCGAATGCGCGCCGCGTCTCGGTCGTCGGGGACTTCAACGCCTGGGATGGACGGCGAAACCCAATGCGGCTGAGACAGTCGGCAGGCGTCTGGGAGCTGTTTATCCCCCGGCTGGCTCCGGGTGAAAGATATAAGTTCGAGATCATCGATGCGCAGGGGACCTGCCTGCCGCAGAAAGCCGATCCGGTGGCGAGGGCGAGCGAGGCCGCCCCATCCACCGCCTCCATCGTCGCATCGTCGACGCCGTTTCGATGGAGGGATGAGGGCTGGATGAAGAGCCGGTCCCGGCAAGACAGGCTGGAGGGCGCGCTCTCCGTCTATGAAGTGCATGCCGGCTCCTGGCTTCGCGACCAAAAGGACGGCAACAGATCGCTCGACTGGGCCGAGCTCAGCCAGCGGCTCGTTCCCTATGCCAGCGATATGGGATTTACGCATATCGAGCTGCTGCCGATTATGGAGCATCCGTTCGGCGGGTCCTGGGGGTATCAGCCGCTTGGCCTCTTCGCTCCAACTGGCCGATATGGGACGCCTGAAGATCTCGCTTATTTCGTCGACCGCTGCCATGGCGCCGGGCTCGGCGTCATCCTCGACTGGGTGCCAGCCCATTTTCCGACAGACGTTTGGGGGCTTGCCCGCTTCGACGGCAGCGCGCTCTACGAGCACGAAGATCCGCGCGAGGGCTTTCACCGCGACTGGAACACGCTGATCTACAATCTCGGCCGCAAAGAGGTGAAAGGGTTCCTGATCGCCAGCGCGCTGGAATGGCTGGAGCGCTACCATATAGACGGTTTGCGGGTCGACGCCGTTGCCTCGATGCTCTACCGCGACTACAGCCGCAACGAGGGCGAATGGATTCCCAATCAGTATGGCGGTCGCGAGAATCTGGAAGCGGTCGAATTCTTCAAGCATCTGAACAGCATCATTCACGCGCGCTGCCCGCACGCGATGACGATCGCCGAGGAATCGACGGCCTGGCCCGGCGTGACGAAGCCACCGGAGGAGGGGGGGCTGGGGTTCGATATCAAATGGAACATGGGCTGGATGCATGACAGCCTGAGCTACATCGAGAAGGATCCGGTGTACCGGAGCTATCACCACGGCACGATGACCTTCGGCATGATCTATGCCTATTCCGAGCGCTTCATTCTGCCGATTTCACATGACGAGGTCGTCTACGGAAAGGGCTCGCTGCTGACGAAGATGCCGGGCGACGAATGGCAGAAATTCGCCAATCTGCGCAGCTATCTTGCCTTCATGTGGGGCCATCCCGGCAAGAAGCTCCTGTTCATGGGCAGCGAAGTCGCCCAGCCGGACGAGTGGAATCATGACGGCTCGGTGAGCTGGGATGTGCTGGACCGGCCTCAGCATGTGGGGATCCAGCGGCTGGTGAAGGATCTGAACGGCCTTTACGGGGACGAGCCGGCATTGCAGTTCGGTGACTTTCATCCCGAGGGTTTCGAATGGGCGGCAGCCGACGACGCCGTCAATTCCGTCCTCGGCATGCTCCGTTATGCGCCCGATCGCGCTTCGACGGTTCTGGTCATGTCGAACTTCACGCCGGTGCCGCGTTACGGTTACAGGATCGGTGTGCCGAGAGACGGCGTGTGGGTCGAGCGGATGACGACGGATGCGCGGGAATATGGCGGCTCGGGCCTTGTCAACGGCGCGGTGTCGACTGAACCCGTGCCCGCCCACGGCAGGTCCGTCTCCCTGTCGCTGACGTTGCCGCCACTGTCGACGATCTTTCTGCAAGGACCGTCACCATAAGCCTTTAGCCCTTGCCTATTCATTCGTGCGGAGCTGGATGAATGAAAGGCCAAGGGCTCGCCTCGGATCCCTTCTCGATGGGAACCTCGATGAGAACAGGTTCGTCGAGAGACAGGGCATCCTCGATCGCGTCTTTCAGTTCGCCAGGGCTCGTCACCTTGAATGCTCGAATGCCGAAGCTCTCGCCAAGCGCGACAAAGTCCGGATTGGTGAGCTCCGAGCCAAGATAACGGCCTTTATACGCCTGCTTCTGGTCACGCAGTACGTTGCCATAGGCCGAATTGTTGAAGACGATGGCGATGACATTGATCTTATGCTGGACGGCGGTAGCAAGTTCCTGAACCCCGAACATGAAGCCGCCATCGCCGGAAACTGAAATAACGGCCTTGTCGGGATTGGCGACTTTCACGCCCAAGGCCGTGTTGAAGCCGAAACCCAGATTGTCCTGATAACCGCATGTGACGTACTGACGAGCGGCATAGACCGGGAATGCAAATCGGGCGGTAAAGCCCATCTGGCAGATTTCCTCGACGAAGAAGCCATCCCTTGGCAGGGCTCGGCGAATGGCATCGAGATAGGCGAGCTGCGGCTGCACTGCCGAGAAGCGAGACTTGGCCTGTTCGTTGCGTTCGGCAAATTCGCGCGTGCGATCTTCACGGCCCAGCCCGGCAAGCGCATCAACGAGGGCCTGTGTTCCGGCCTTGGCGTCCGAGACGATGCCGACATCAGGCTTGAGCCGGACCATTTCGGTCGGATCGATATCGATGCGGATCACCTTGAGATCCTTGGGAAGCCACTTCCATCGCATGAACTGCAATTCCAGCCGGCTGCCGATCCCGATCAGGACGTCCGTCTTCCGCCAATATTCGTAGGCCGCGACGAAATTCAGGTAGTTGGGGTGATCGTCGGCGACGATGCCCTTGCCGGAGCGATGGGACGTGACCGGCGACTGCAGCAATTCCGCAAGAGCAGCGATTTCCGCTCCAGCATCCACCGCGCCGCCACCAACCATGATCATCGGGTTGGCGGCACCTGATATCAGTGCCGCAGCGGCGGCGACCTGATCAGAGTTGACGGCCGGATGAGGTGCTCTCGTGCCGACCGGCAGATCGGTTTCTGGGCCGAATTGCCCGAACACGTCCCATGGCGCTTCGACCGCTCCTGGACCCTGGCGGCCGGAGAGCATTTTGGCGACGACCTCGGCCGTGACCGGACCGGTTTCGGACTGGTGATTGATCCGCTCCGCCGTTTTCGTAATTCCGCGCATCGTCGCGAGCTGATCCGGCAGTTCGTGCAACTGTCCTCTGCCCTGACCGATCAGGTGGGACATGATGTTGCCGGTGATGCACAGCACCGGGGTATTGGCGCCGTAAGCGGTGCAGAGAGCCGCGCCGGAATTGAGGACGCCCGGGCCCGGAACGACGGTATAGGCGCCGATCCGGCCGGTGGACTTGGCATAGCCATAGGCCATGTAACCGGCGCCCTGCTCGTGTCTGGTGTGAATGAACCGAATTTTGTCACCGGCACCGTAGAGGGCATCGTTAAAATCATACATGTGGGCGCCCGGGATGCCGAACACGGTGTCGATCCCGTGGGTGACGAGCGAACGGGTGATCGCCTGACCGGTCGTTTCTTTCCTGCTCATTCGGAGGCTCCAATGCTGCGTTCGGTTACGATCTCAGGCAGCCTTCGGCCCGGAGCGCCGCGACGATGGCGCCGGCATCGGCCGGCTGCATGCCGGCAAGGTTCATGCGCCCGGAATCTGCCATGTAGATGCCGTGGTTTGCCCTGAGCGCGACCGCCGTTTCCTTGAGCATGGAGAGATTGGAAAACAGCCCGCGTTGCCGGCTGATGAAGGCCAGCTCGGGAGAGGCCGCGGCCAGCGCCGCGCGATTGCCGTTGACGCGCTCGCACATTTCTTCGAGTTCCGTGCGCCACATTGCCGTCATTTCGGGGCTTTCGAGAATGGTCCTGACGACGACCGCCCCATGATCCGGCGGCATGGACCAGTTGACACGGGCGAGGGCCGCCATGTTGCTTTCGGCCTTTGCAACGTCGTCGGCATTGCGGGCCACGACATAGAGCGCGCCGACGCGCTCGCGATAGAGGCCGAAGTTCTTGTCGCAGGAATAGGCGATCAGCGCTTCCTCGACCGCATCGAGGATCATGCGGGTGGGCGCGGCATCCTGTTCGAGACCGTCGCCCAGCCCCTGATAGGCAAGATCGATGAACGGCACCAGCCTGTGCGCAACGAGGAGATCGGTAATCTCTCGCCACTGCTCCATGGTGAAATCGATACCCGTGGGATTATGGCAGCAACCATGAAGCAGCACGACGTCGCCCGCGTTGGCGGAAGACAAGGTGTCCACCACGCTTTCGAATTTCACATGCTGTGAAGCCAGGTTGACGAAGGCATATTCCTTCACGGTCAGCCGCGCCGAAGAGAAGATCGGTGCATGATTGGGCCAACTCGGCGTCCCCAAGAGAACCTTCGCCGATGGATTTGCCGTTTGGATGAGTTCTGCGCCGAGTCGGAGCGCGCCGCTTCCACCCGGCGTCTGAATGCCGGCGAGGCGGTCGGCGATTTTCGGGGAGTTTCCGAAGATGATGGGCTCAAGCAGGCGCACGAATTGCAGGTCGCCTTCGGGGCCCAGATATTTCTTGCTGTCCTGAGTCTCAAGAAGAAGCCGCTCCGCGGCCTTGACGGCACGCATGACGGGCGTGCGTCCCATGGCGTCGCGATAAACACCGACGCCGAGGTCTATCTTTCCGGAGCGCTCGTCCGCCTGAAAAGCCTTGATGAGTGCAAGCAGGCTGTCGGCCGGCCGGTTCTTCAGTTCCTCAAACACAGGTCCACCTCTTTTTTGATGTCATTGGCCGGAGATTAGCGGAACTTTCGCGACGAATTTCTGCGATTATCTCCTTTTATAGTCGCGTCAATGCAGACAATCGGCGAATTGCGGGTATATTACGCAGAAATTCCCCTTATATGAGAGGGCAGGCCATGCTCGACCAGTTCGATATCAAATTGCTTGCCGCCCTCCAGCAAAACAGCGAGGTGACGCAGGGCGAGCTGTCCCAGAAGGTCAACCTGTCCGCCACTCAATGCGCACGTCGTTTGGAAAGACTGCGCAAGGAGCAATATATTCAGAGCGTTGTCGCCATCCTCAATCCGGTGAGGCTGGGTTTCACCGTCGTTGCGCATACGCTTGTCAGCCTGCGCGCGCATACGGAAGGCGGAAACGAGCGGCTCCATCGTTTCATCGAGACCGCGCCGGAGATCCTGGAATGCTACTCGCAGACGGGCGACGCCGACTTTCTGATGAAGGTCATGACGCGCGACCTCGACCATCTCAGTCAGTTTCTCGAAAGAATGATCCGGGTCACCGATAATCTGGCATCGGTCAAATCGAGCATCGTCCTCAAGACACTGAAAAAGACGACCGCTTTGCCGCTGCAGATCGTGACGTGAGAGCGGCCGCTGTCACCTGAGATAGTGGATGTGCGGGCGCGAATGATGGGGCGAGGCTTCGATGCGGGCCTCGACGGAAAAGACCTCGCGCAGAAGGTCTTCGCTCAATACGTCCTGCGGTGCGCCGGAGGCGACAATCCTGCCCTGCTGCATGATAACAAGCTCGTCGCAGAACATGGCTGCATGGTTGAGATCGTGCAGGGCGACGATGCTGGTGATCGGCAGGCCGGAGACGAGCCGCATCAGGCCGATCTGGTGCTGGATGTCGAGATGGTTCGTCGGCTCGTCGAGGATCAGCTCCTGGGGCGACTGGGCGAGCGCCCTGGCGATATGGGTGCGCTGCTTTTCGCCGCCCGACAGGCTCTGCCAGCGATCGTCGCGCTTCTCCGCCATGCCGGCGCGCGCCAGCGCCTCTTCGACCGCCTCTTCGTCCGCCTTCTTCCAGCCTGAAAACATCGACCGGTGCGGAAACCGGCCGAGCTTGACGACGTCGACGACCCTGAGATTGGCATTTGTCGTGGCGTGCTGCTCGACGAAGGCAATCCTTCGGGCGATCGAGCGACGGCTGATCGTGCCGATGTCGCTCCGGTCGAGCGTGACGCGGCCGGAATGCGGCCGCTTCAGGCCGGCCAGAAGCCGCAGCAGCGAGGTCTTGCCCGAGCCGTTCGGCCCGAGCAGGCCGAGCATCCGGCCGGGCTGCGCCTCCATGGAAACGCCGTCGAGAATGGTTTTCCTGCCAATTTTCCAGGTGAGGTTGTCGGCCTTGATACTCATGATGCGCGCTGGAATCGGTAAAGGATGATCGAGAAGAAGGGGACGCCCACCAGGGCCGTGACGACACCGATCGGCAGGATCTGGTTCGGAATGAGGGCGCGTGCGGCGATGTCGGCGAGCACCATGAAGATCGCCCCTGTCATGGCACAGGCCGGCAGCAGACGGACATGCAGCGGCCCGACGACAAAGCGGGCGACATGCGGCACGACGAGGCCGACGAAGCCGATCGACCCCACCATGCTGACGATCGTCGCCGTCATCATTGCCGTCAGCGCGAAGAGCACCATCCGAGCGCGGCCGACATTGACGCCGAGCGAGGATGCCGCCTCGTCGCCGAAGGCGAAGGCGTCGAGCACGCGGGCGTAAAACAGGCAGCCGACCAGGCCGATGCCGACGACGATCGAGACCAGCGCGAATTCCGGCCAGCGCACGCCGCCGAAGCTGCCGAGCAGCCAGAACATGACGTCGCGGGCCTGCTGCGCATTGGCCGAGGTGGTGACGATATAGGAGGTCGTGGCGTTGAAAAGCTGTGACGCGGCGACACCGGCAAGGATGGTGCGATCGGCTCCGCTGCGCGTGCCGTTCGACAGCAGGGCGACGAAGAAGAAGGCTGCGAAGGCACCAGCAAAGGCGCCGGCGGAAAGTGAGACCGCGCCGGAGCCGACGCCCAGGATGACGATCGCGACGGCGCCGGTGGAGGCGCCGGCGGAGATGCCGAGAACATAGGGTTCGGCGAGCGGATTGCGCAGCAGCGACTGCATGATCGCGCCCGACAGCGCAAGGCCCGCGCCGCAGAAGGCGGCGACGAGCGCCCGGCTGAGACGATAATCCCAGATCACCGTCTCATGGATGCGGTTCAGTTCGACCGCGGTCCATCCCAGCCGGTTGGTGACGGCCGAAAACGTGGTTGCAAGCGGGATCGGCAGGTCGCCGATCCCGACGCTGACGCCAATGGCGATAGCGATGAGGCAGAAAGAGGCGACGAGCAGTGCGAGGACGGCTCCCAGCTGCCGGAAGATGCGGCCCGCTTCCGTCACTTCAACAGACCGAGAGCCTTCAGCTGGCCGGCCACCTGCTCGGCGCCGTAGACCGTGCGGACGGTCGGGTTCATGGCCTGGCCGTCCATGATCACCATCGCCTTGTTCTTCACGGCAGGGATCTGGCTGACGGCCGGATCGGTGTTCAGGAAATTGATCTTGGCCTCCGGCTTGTCGAGCTCCCAGCGGTTGCGGTCGAGACTGGCGACGACAATGACGTCGGGATTGGAGGCGATGATGCCTTCCCAGCCGAGCGTCGGCCATTCCGCTTCCGCTGATATCGCGTTGTGTCCGCCGAGCAGGTCGGCGATGAAGCTGGACGCGCTGTTCTTGCCGCCGAGATAGGCGTCGGCCGACGGGCTGGGGCTGGAGAACCAGAAGACGTAGGAAAGGTTCTTGCCGTCCTTCGAAACGCTCCCGCGAAGCGTGGCTTCGCGCGCCTTGAAATCGGCGATCAGCGCCTGACCGCGATCGGCGACATCGAAGATCTGCGAGAGTTCGTCGATCTCCTTATACAGAAGATCCATGTTCCACAGCTCTGCGCGGCTGCCATACTGGTCCTTGACGTCCTTAGTGCTCAGGCAGGTGCTGGGCGAGAGATAGGTGGCGACGCCGACCTTGTCGAAATCTTCGCGCTTGGCAATCTTGCTGTTCGGCCCGACCAGGCTCGGCAGGGCCACTGCGACGAAATCAGGATTTTCGGCGAGCATCGATTCGAAGGTCGGCATCTCTACGGTTAGAAGCTTGACCTTGGCATTGGCTTCCGCGAGCTGCGGCAGAACCTTGCTTGGCCAGAAGGCCGTGCCGGCCATCTTGTCCTGAAGGCCGAGCAGCAGCAGGATTTCAGCGCTGTTCTGGCCGAGGCCGATCGCCCGTTCGGGCGCCTTCTCGAACGTTACCTGCGCGCCGCAGTTTTCCAGGGTCAGCGGGTAGGTCGTCGAACCGGCCAAAGACGGATTTGCGGTAAGGCCGATCATGGTTGAGAGGCCGCAGGCGGCCAGAAGTGGTTTGAGGTTAGTCACGAAAGAAATCCCGGTGCGTGTACATATGCGGCCGGGGTATAGCCACAGGAGTGGGACTAAAACAAGAGAGGAAAGATCAACTTATAGCGAAAACTGACAGCGCTGCGCACGTAGCGGGATGGCGACACTACCGGAGTGCGTCTTGAGCTCAGGTGCTATCCGTGCTCGAGAAACTCCTGGATCGCCTGCGAGAGCGCTCCAGGATTCTCCTCGGCCACGTGATGGCCGCTGTCTATGCCGAAGCCGCGCACGTCATCCACCCAGTTCCGCCAGACGGCGACCGGATCGCCGTAGATCTGTTCCATGTCGTCGCGCAGCGACCAGAGACAGAGCATGGGGCAGGTCACTCTTCGGCCGGCGTCGCGGTCCTCGCGGTCGTGGAGATGGTCGATGCGGATGCCGGCGCGGTAGTCCTCGATCATCCCATGGATCGCTGCTGGATCGTGGATGATGTCGATGAGGTCGTCATAGGTCTGCTTTCCCATGAGTGCCGTCGAGAGTTTGTCGTACCATGCCAGGGGAGCGGCCAAGATTGCCCGTTCCGGCTTTTCCGGCTGAGCGAAGAAGAACCAGTGGTACCAGTCTCTGGCAAATTTCCAGTCGGCGCGTTCCAGATGCTCTATGACGGGGATGCCGTCGGCGATGATGAGTTTCTGCACGCGTTCGGGATAATCCATCGCCATGCGGAAGGCAGCCAAGCTTCCGCGGTCGTGGCCGGCCACCGCGACGTTCTCGTGTCCCAGCCTCAGCATCAGTTCAACCAGGGCTCCGGCCTTTGCGCGCTTCGAAGAGTTGCGGCTGTCGGGAGTATCGAGCGGCAGGTAGGAGCGGCCGAAACCAGGCAGGTCGGGGCAGACGATCGTGAGGTAGGGCGACAGCAGATCGGCCACCTTGCCCCAAGTCATATGTGTCCTAGGATGGCCGTGGAGAAGCAGAACGGCCGGTCCCGTTCCGCCGTGACGGACGCGAAACGCCCCTGGCCCAACGTCGACGGTCTCGAGAGAAAAGTCTTCGAACATGCTCAGCTGAGCTTGCCGACGCGCTTGGCGTATTCAGAAAACGTGGCCCCTTCGCCCTTGCGACCGGCTTCGCCGGCAAGCCGCAGCACGCGGATCGGAAACAGGATCGCTGCTAGATTGGCGCCGGACAGCTCGTGGTCGTCATCCTCCTCGATCGCTTTTTGAGCCTTTGAAAGCGCGGCGTCAACTTCCCCGCGCGTGAGCAGTTCCTTCTCGACGATTGCGTCACATAGCGAGGCCATCGCCATGATCAGGCCCTTGAGCTGCAGATTGGCGGTATTCATGAGAACTCCCAGGTGAAGAAGGATTTTAGTCTGTCTCGACCGGCCGGATCGTGTCGACAGAGACCGTGCCATTGAGGATACCTCGCTTTATATCACTTCTGTCCCGACCGATCTCGATCACTGTGTAGAGCTTGTCGTCGCGGAAGGCGCTGGCATTCGCCGTGGTGACGTCCTCGGCGGGCGCAGCATCGACTTCCATGAAATCGAGTTCACGCGCCGCGGCGACGATCCTGGCGTCGCCGGGCGTCCTCGCGGCAACGACGATGACGCCGTGGTTGGGAGCATTGTCCCACCGGGGATCGTCAGGTTTGGCGATGGGTTCCAGCCGATAGATATTGAGGACCTCGCCGCCGGTTTCGGGCGATGCCTCCGCAGCGGCATCCTGCATCTGCGCCTGACTCTCGACCGACCTTCCGAAGGTCGTCAAGCTCGTTGCATTGTTGATCTCTTCTTTGCCTGTCCTTGAGACGTTCGACATGTCACTCTCCTTGTCTTGGCGGAAACGACGGTCGAGCGGAAACTGTTCCCGCGCGGGCAAAGTTTGGCCGTTGATCTTGGGTTTGGCTTCTCTCTGCAACCCTATGGACGCCCATCGCCTTTTTCCGGCGGAGCACTAAATTAGGTTTGTTCGAACAGGGGGATTCCGTGAGCACACAAACGAGTGGATTTTCGCGCGAAGAGGCTGCGGATGAGGGCTTCAACGGGCAGGACCATAAAACTACGGCATTTGACGATGCCAGCGCCCTTTTTAGAGGTGCTGGTTGCGGTCAGGCGAGGCGACTTTTCGGTACGGATGCGTTCCGACTTGACCGGCATTTCCGGCAAGGTTGCCGACGCTCTAAATGGCATCATCGCCGCCAATCAACGCATGGCCCAGCAGCTCGAGCATGTCGGGCAGGTGGTCGGCCGGGACGGGCGAACGAGCACGCGCGTACACTTCGGCCTGTCGGACGGCTCCTGGTCCGAAATGGAAGGATCGATCAACGGTTTGATCGACGATCTTCTATGGCCGACGACCGCCGTCACGCGCACAATCACCGCGGTCGCCAAGGGAGATCTGCTGCAGACCGGGCCGCTCGATGTCGACGGGCGGGCGCTCAAAGGTGAGTTCCTGCGCTCCGCCGATATCGTCAATACGATGATCAAGCAGCTGAGTGTCTTCACGTCGGAAGTGACGCGCGTCGCGCGCGAGGTCGGCACGGACGGAAAACTCGGCGGTCAAGCGCAGGTGCCGGAAGTAACCGGCGTCTGGAAGGACCTCACCGAAAGCGTGAACTCGATGGCCTCGAACCTGACGGCGCAGGTGCGCAATATCGCCGACGTCACGATCGCTGTTGCGAATGGCGATTTTTCCAAGAAGATCACCGTCGACGTGCGCGGCGAAATCCTGCAGCTCAAGGGAGCGATCAACACCATGGTCGACCAGCTCAGGTCCTTCGCCTCGGAAGTGACGCGAGTCGCCAGCGAGGTCGGCACCGAAGGCAAGCTCGGCGGGCAGGCTCTGGTGCCTGGGGTGGCAGGCACCTGGAAGGACCTGACCGATTCCGTCAACGCCATGTGCGGCAACCTCACGGCCCAGGTCCGTAATATCGCCCAGGTGACCACGGCCGTGGCACGCGGCAATGCACCTGCCGCAAGAGGCATCTTCCGCTTCCCAGGCGTTGGAATTCTTTGCCGACGGACAGGGTTGCGATCTCGTCATCACCGATCATGCAATGCCGGGCATGACGGGCGCTGAGCTTGCGCGCCACCTTCGCTCCTCCTTTCCAGGCCTGCCCATCATCCTTGCCTCGGGCTATGCCGAGTTTTCCGAAGACCATGGCCTCGGCCGGATGCTGCGGATGAAGAAACCATTCACGCAGGAACAGCTTCAGGCGGCGATGGATCAGGCTCTCTCGGGCAAAGTCGCGGCGGCCTGACAGTCGAAGTGCCGGCGCCGCAATTTCGGGTCGCAGTCAAGGCGGTTGACGGGAGTTTTATTTGTCCAGGTTATCAAAAACTGATAACATGGCTTCGATGAAAGGTATTGCCATGCCCTCCAGCTATAATATCGGGCCTCGCTATGAAGGCTTTGTCCGTGAGCTTGTTGAAAGTGGACGCTATGCCAGCGCCAGCGAAGTCATGCGTGATAGCCTCCGCTTGCTGGAACAGCGGGAGGAAATTCGCGCGCTTGAACTGGAAAAACTCAAGCGGGAATATGCCGAAGGTAAAGCCAGCGGCGAACCCGAAGAGATTGACCCTGCGGCCTTCCTGCAAGAACTGAAAGCAGAACGCGCAGTTCGTGGCTAAATATAAGTTGTCTCCGCGTGCCCAGCGCCAGATGCGCGATATCTGGCGCAATATCGCCGTTCACAATGAACTGGCTGCCGACAGGCTCCTGCAAAAACTTTTTGAAAAGTTCGAACTGGTCGCCGCTCATCCCGAAATGGGACCTGCGCGCCCGGAAATCAGCCCCGCGGCCCGCTTACTTGTCGAGGGGCGCTACATCGCGGTCTATGAGCCGACCAGTTACGGCGCCGAAATTGTCGTGGTCGTACATGGAATGCGCGAGCCAGCGACCTGGCTCGACTGACCCAGACTTCTATGTTTCGGTGAATGGTGACAGCGGCCGCCTTCGCGCGTCCGCTTGCTGACGAAACTTTTTGCTCCCGCAAAAGTTACCCAAATCCAATCTCACTTCATCGAAGGCTTTCCCTTGACCAAAATGAAGTTCGGCCCCGCATTCACCGAAGAGGGCATTTTGTTTCGCCTCTGGGCTCCCTTGCATGAAAGCGTGTCGCTGAAACTCGAAGGCGCTGATCCGCGGCCGATGCAGGCGCTCGGAAACGGCTGGCACCACTATACGGTCGCGGATGCCAGTGTCGGTACCCGCTATCGCTTCGTCCTGCCGGACGGTCTCGAAATTCCCGATCCCGCCTCGCGGTTTCAGCCGCAGGATGTGCACGGGCCGAGCGAAGCAGTCGACCTTTCCTTCTATCGCTGGAAGACGATCGACTGGGCGGGTCGGCCTTGGGAAGAGATGGTCATCTACGAGATGCATATCGGCTGCTTCACGCCGGAGGGTACTTTCAAGGCGGCAATCGAGCATCTCGACTATCTGCAGCAGCTAGGCGTCACGGCACTGCAGATCATGCCGCTTAGTGAATTCCCCGGACGTTACAGCTGGGGTTATGATGGCGTGCTTCCCTATGCTCCGGACCGCAGCTACGGCCGGCCGGAAGATTTCATGGCGCTGGTGGATGCAGCACATCAGCGCGGCATCTCGGTTTTTCTGGACGTGGTCTACAATCACTTCGGGCCGGCCGGCAATTATATCCCGGCCTATGCGCCACTCTTTACCGATCATCACAAGACGCCCTGGGGCAACGGCATCAACTACGACGGCGACGGAT
Organism: Rhizobium sp. LARHSG275; assembly: GCF_052871115.1. Classification (NCBI taxonomy): domain Bacteria; kingdom Pseudomonadati; phylum Pseudomonadota; class Alphaproteobacteria; order Hyphomicrobiales; family Rhizobiaceae; genus Rhizobium; species Rhizobium sp. LARHSG275. Next base: position 116,363 of record NZ_JBIXJN010000004.1, read on the forward strand.
CCGAGATGATCCGCGAGTTCATCATCGAGAACGCCATTTACTGGATCACCGAGTTCAGGCTCGACGGTTTCCGCTTCGATGCTGTCCACGCCATCAAGGACGACAGCGCCGAGCATCTGCTTCACGCGCTTGCCCGGCGTGTCAGGGCGGCGGCGTGCAGCCGGCATGTGCACCTGATCGTCGAAAACGAGGAAAACGACAGCGACCTGTTGCAGCGTGACGAAAACGGGGAAGTGAGGCTGTTCACCGCCCAGTGGAACGACGATGTCCACCATGTGCTGCATATCACCGCCACGGGCGAAACCTTCGGCTATTATGCCGATTACGCCGGTGACGCCGGCAAGCTCGGCCGGGCGCTGGCGGAAGGCTTCGTGTTTCAGGGGGAACACATGCCCTACCGCGGTGGAAGCCGCGGCAGGCCGAGCGGCCACCTCCCGCCCACCGCTTTCATCTCCTTCATCCAGAACCATGACCAGATCGGCAACAGGGCGCTGGGGGACCGGATACTTGCTTCGAGCCCTGCCGATGTCGTCAAGGCCGTCGTCGCCATCTACCTGCTGGCGCCGGAGATCCCGATGCTGTTCATGGGCGAGGAATGGGGCGCCAAAGAGCCTTTCCCTTTCTTCTGCGATTTCGACGAGGACTTGAACGAGAAGGTCAGGAAGGGCCGTCGCGAGGAGCTCTCCCGTTTGCCGGGATTCGACGCCAACGATCTTCTCGACCCGACGGCGCCATCGACCTTCGCCGCCGCCAAGCTGGACTGGTCGAAACTCACCTCTTCCGAGATCCTTGATTTTTACAGGACGCTTCTCGACCTCCGGCACCGCAGGATCGTGCCTTTGCTCAAAGGCGCCGGCGGCGGAAACGCGGTCTATCGCTCGGCGGGAAGCGCGCTCGCGGTGGATTGGAGCCTGGCGCAAAACCGACGTCTTCATCTGCACGCCAACCTCGGCGCCGAGGCGGCGCCGCTCGTCTCGGAGCAAGACGTCGGCGAGACGATCTTCCGTCTCGGCGGCAGCGATGGTGGCAATCTCGCGCCATGGACGGTGATCTGGAGCATCAGCGAGGCTTGATGGCGCGCTGACAGGAAGGCGATCGAACGATGAAATCTGCTGACCTCGACAAGCTCGCCCGCCGGCACGGCATCGGCCTGACCAGGCCCAGTCCCGACAATCAGGAGGTGGCGATATCAGGCGAGACCAAACGCAAGATCCTTCAGGCACTGAAGATCGACTTGGCGGGAGCGGCTGATCACGAGATCGGTGCGCCGCGGCGGCAGCCTGCGGCCAAGAAGATCGCCAGGTCATTTCTGCCGGATTTCCTTTCCAAAACGCCGGTCTGGGGCATAAGCCTGCAGCTTTACGAACTCCGTTCGGCACGTAACTGGGGCATAGGAGACTTCGAGGATCTCTCGGATATGGCGGATCTCGCGGGATCGCTGGGCGCCGATTTCATCGGCCTCACCCCGCTTCACGCGCCGTTTCTCGCCGATCCCGAGCGTTGCAGTCCCTACGAGCCCTCGAGCCGCCAGCATCTCAACCCACTCTATGTCGCGGTCGACCGGTTGCCGGGTTTTGCCTGTGACCCGGAACTCGAACGGAAATTGGCAAGCCTTCGCCAAACCGATCTCGTCGACTACGTCGGCGTCGCAGAGATCAAGTTGAAGGCTCTTCGCGATCTCTGGCCGGCCTGGCGAAGGCGCAGCGTGATCGACGAGGCTTATGATCCGGCTGATTTCGATGCCTTCGTCGCGCAAGGAGGAAACAGCTTGCGGCTGCACGCGCTTTTCGAATGCCTTTCGTTTTCCATGGTCGAGCGGGGGGCGGGCGCTGGCTGGCAACGGTGGCCGGCGGATTTCCAGCGCTTTGACAGCGCAGCCGTCGCCGAATTCGAGCGTGGACACGCGGACGATGTGCGCTTTCACATGTGGTTGCAATGGCTCGCCCATCGGCAGCTGATGCAGGCAGCGGACCGGGCGCGGAAGGCCGGCCTGCGGATCGGACTCTATCTCGATCTTGCCGTCGGGGAGGCGGTCGACGGCTCGGCGACATGGAGCGAGCCGTATATCTATCTCTCGAAGGCCACGATCGGCAGCCCACCCGATCCCTTCGCCATAGATGGACAGGACTGGCACCTCGCTGGGTACCTGCCTTCCGCGATCGCGGCAGGAGAAATGTCGCCTTTCCGGCGCATGGTGAGCGCTGCCATGCGCTATGCGGGCGCCATTCGTATCGACCACGCCGCAGCGCTTCGCCGCCTCTTCCTGGTGCCATTGGGCAGCAAACCAGACGACGGCGCTTATGTCCGCTATCCCCAGGATCGGCTCCTGCAGATCCTCGCAGAAGTGTCCGCCGAGCATCGGTGCCTCGTCATCGGAGAAGACCTGGGACTGATCCCCAAGGGATTGCAGGACGATCTGGCGGCAGCCCACATTCTCTCCTACCGCATCCTTTCCTATGAACAGGACGAGAAGGGCTTCAAGCCGGCGGACACCTATCCCGTGCTCGCTTTGGCCTGCATTTCGACGCACGACCACCGGACCCTTGCCGGTTGGTGGCGCGGCGCCGACATTCAGGACCGGTGCGATCACGGCATCGTGCCGCCGGATCTTACCGAAAGACATCTCGAACATCGTAAGCGCGAGCGGAGAAGCCTGAAGGCGGCGCTCACGGCGGCCGGCCTCGACCTGCCCGCTGGGCTTACCGCGCGGGCAAGTCGGGAGGCGCTGCGGGAACTGACCGTCAGCGCCTATCGCTTCATTGCCAGGACTCCATCGCTTCTCGCCGCAGTGCGTCTTGCCGATCTCACCGACGAGAAAAAGCCGACCAATATTCCAGGCACGAGTGACAGCTATCCGAACTGGAGGCCGAAGCTATCGGTGTTGCTCGAGGATATGACGTCGAGTCCGCTACTCAAGCGCGTAACGGCGGCGATGGGAGAAGAAAGGCCGCAAAATCGAGGGGCGAGGGAACGAATAGCAGATGGGCGGATTCTGAATAGGCAAGGATGAGGATCCTCGAGATGATTTCTAAGAAACAGCTGGTCGAAGTCGCCGTAGATACCGAAGAAGGGCGAATTGCGCTGGGCATCATGAACGCCAAACAGGCGATCGCGCTTCCTGATGAACTCGATGTGGAGGTTTCACATCCCGATCATGAGCCGGGCAAAACCGATCACTTCATCCATAAGGACGAACTGCGCAGGCATCTGGACAAATCGTAGGAACACCCGCCCTTGCTGTCGCGATTTGTTTTTCAGGCGGAACCTCCGCGGGTTTTGATTGTTTGACCTGATAACCGAAGGGAGAAAGACTATGGCAAATGCCGACCGAAAACATATTGGCGCCGGAGCGAAGGGGAAGGGCGACGGCAGCGGCGCGATGACCAATCTCGACGAGGAGCAGCTTCCCGAAAACATGGTCCTTTCCAACCGCGACAAGGCCCGGCACTCCAAGGAGCGCGGCCTCGACAGCAAGACGGTCCAGACTGAGCAATATTCAGATCACAGCGCCAATCGAGATCCTGAATGAGGAGACGTTGATGAGCAGCAGGTTACCCCCCGTTCCAGCCGAGAATGTCAGCGGCAAGGGCGTCGCTGGCAAGCGAGCAAGGACCAGTGCTGACGATGCCGAAATGGCAAGCAGCGCTGAAAACCCCGACAAGAAGGGGCAGCAAGGCAATAGCAAGATCAATACGACCCATCAGGGTAACCAGCAGGACCGGTAGGAGGCATCGATGTCTACATCGAAGAAGAGCCCGTCGACCATCCGTCAGGGTGGCCCCGGCGCATCGCATGAAAACGCAAAGGCTCCGCTCGAAATACCCAAGCCGGCGGCAGAGCCGGACAGGCGCACGCAAAGCAAGGTCTCAGGCGGTGGCGGTGAGCATGATCGCCATCACAGCCACGACCCGAAGCGAAAGTGAGCGGCAGCCGCAGCGGTGGAAACTGATCGGCGGAAGGCACGAGGTCCTTCCGCACAACATGACCAATATGATGGAACACAGACCATGACGACCGCATTCATTCTTGTTGCATTGGCTCTCATCGTCATCTTCGCCGGCCCGACATTGCTGTTTATCTGTGTCGGCTATGCCGACTATATGCTTGAGCGGCGCAAACATCTGATTGCGCTGAAGCACGCAGTGAAGCGTCGCAGCGATGAGCTGTAGCGGCAGCGGCGTCCGCCGCTGCCGACTCGTCCTTGCGCCGGTACCGCTGGGACGCTGATGCTGCGTTCGGGTTGTTCTTAGTCCCTCGTGCAAATCCTATTCTTTCATCAGTGCGATTCCTGATTTAATACCGCTGACAAGTCCCAGCGCCTTGGCGCCCTTACGATTGTCGATTGGCTGCGCCAGTCAGCAATCCGCAACAGCGTATCTCCTTTGCTGACCGAGCTACGCGATGACGGGGTTGTTCCGGTTCAATCGGGAGCCTCGCCTGTCTCATGTCTCAGGCAAATTCTGGAACAAATGTCCCTCAAGCCTGGTTACCTTGGCGAAAGACGAGCAACACTCGGGGGACAGGAAGAAGTGAAGGTTCCGATGCAGCTAAGGATAGGATTTGCGCTGGTTTTCGCCCTTGTGCTGACAAGCTGCACGACGAGTGTAGGCGGTTATTCGTCGTCAGGCCTCGCTCCCATTCCTGGCAGCATCACTTATGGTGGCCAGCCCCGCACCAAGTTGACGAAGTCGCCCGCAGGTTCATCCTTCCCGCACACCTTCACCGATCAATGGGGACGCGAGGTTGAGGAAATCTACGTCATCCGACCCGACAGGAGCTTGCTTATCGCGGAGCGCCATTACCGCCCGGTTTTCTCGCTCGACGACGACTAAAACGAGCAGTTGCCTTGAGAGATTAGGAAGGAGAATGATCATGCCGCCCCGCAAGAGCACAGCAACGAAAACACTCGACACCACGGGAGCCAAAATTGGCGAGCCCGTGCCAAAAGCCATCATTGATACGAATACCGCCTCCGTCGGAGTTCCAAGGCAGGCAGAGTCTGATCTGCAGGAAGACCTGAGCGCGCTGCGAAAACAAATCGACGCGCTCCAGCAGCGGGTGGCCAACGCCGCCCAATCGGCCAAGGGGAATGCCGGCGACGCAATGCGGCAGACGCAGGCGGCGGTGAAGCATCACCCGGTCTCGACATTGGTCGTGGTGGCGGCTGTATGTGGCGCGTTAGCGCTTATCTTCACCGGACGTCGTGCAGAGCCGCCGCGGCGCTATCGCTATCGGCCGGCACTGGACGAATTGCGCGAGCTCTATGACTCTGTCCGCGACCGGCTCTAACAAGATTTCAGGATTGCGAAAATCATCGATATGCCCGACGCTCCATCATCAGCGAGGGATTACATGTTCGATATTATCGTGAGAAGTGCACTTGATATCGTTGGGCAGACGGAGCGTCTGATCGAGGCGATGCGGCGGATGCTGCAGAGTGAAGAGTTTGACGAGGTAGAAGTGTACGAGCTCGACTATGAGATTGAGCGACTCGGAGACATTGTTTTCAATGTGGACGAGGCCGTCCGCTCGCTGGTCCGCTCGGTTGAATATTCGCTAAAAGGTGCCCACGTGCACGCAATCTGCAGAACGGTGCACTGACGGCTCATCGCCAGGCTTCCGACCGACGGCTACGAGACCCGCGGCCCGCATTTGATTATCTCGATTCTGCGTGTCACGCCGATGTCACGCGACCGTCGCAGCAATATGTGCTTGATAGGCGCCGTTGGGCTCAGACCATCGGTCGGGCCGAAATGTCTATTGTTGCTGAGGCATCGCGATGACCTTGAAAACCACCGGGCTGGAAATTAGCCCCGATGAATTCATTTTTCCGGTTCACACCCGAACGATCGCACAGATCAGGTACGATATTCTCAATCAGGTCATGACCGTAGTCTATCACGACGGTCGTTCGCGCACGACCAGTGGCATACAAGGCCCCGCAATGCTGAGGATTCTTGCCCAGCGTCCAGTGGAGCGCTCGCCGTTTCTATTGCAGACCGTCATCTGACGCGGGAAAGACGTCGTCGACCGTTTTCGGTTGGGTACGAACCGGCTTCCGCTGGTTAAATCACCATAGTCGTGCATCCATTTCCCGCGACCTGCGTTCATCCTCCAACTGCCATACACATGGAGGGAACGCCGATGAACTTTCCATCACCGAAGACCGAATTCCCCGCGCAGCGCTTCGAAGAGGCGACCGCTGCCGCACGCGACGCTTTGGAAAGGGTGATCGCAGCTGCCAATGAAGCCGGATGGGGCACCGAAGAAATCACCGCGGCATTGCTTAAGGCCGCGCAGTTTATGAGCGATGCCAACAAGAGAGATCCCGATCCGGCCGACGATCCCTCGATCAGCGACACACCAGCCAGACAGGCGCAGATCGGTCACGGCGAGCTCTATGATTAGCCGCGATCTCACCGGTCGATCGTCGCGACAGAACCGCGCACGACGAGGTTCGTGCTGACGCGCAGATGTTCGACGGCAAGGGGGGTGCGTTCGATGCGGGCGACGAGCCGTTCGCCGGCAAGCTTGCCCATCTCATAGACGCGCTGGTCGACGATGGTGATCGGCGGAACGGTGACGCTGGTCCAGTCCGCGTCGAGAAACGAAATCATCGAGACGTCCTTGGGGATCGACAGGCCGAGCGACTGCAGCGATTTGAAGATGCGCAAACCGACGAGGCTGTCTGAAGCTAGCAGCGCCGTTGGCGGCGATCCATCCGAGAGTAGGCGTTTGATCACGGCGTCCGTCTGATGCTGGTCGGTAGCGCCAAGCCTGACATAATGAAGAGGGCTCGACAAACCCGCCTCGGTCAGCACGCTGACAAAACCCTCCACGCGTTCGCGCACGGCGGAATTCGAGATCCACCCAATATCGGTGAGCCCACCGTCGCCGGCATCCATGGCAGAGACGTAGGCGAGGCGGCGATGTCCTCGCCCGATCAGGTACCGGGTCGCGGTGATGGCCGCATTCCGGTCGTCGCCGGTCACGGCGTCGACTTCGAGTTCCGGGATGGCCCGGTCGAACAGAACCAATGGCACGCCGGCGCGGCGGACGTGCTGGAGATGATCGACGCTGTCGCAACGGGCAGGCGTGACGATCAGGCCATCGACGCGTTTGCCGATCAGGAGGTCGACGGCTGATTTTTCCGCATCCAGCTCTTCGCCCGAATTCGCGATGATGACGTTGAAGCCCGCAAGACGGGCCGCATCGCTGATGCCGCGCACCGCCAGGCTGAAGAAAGCGTTCTCGATATCGCCGACCACGACCCCGATGATGCCGGATCTTCCGGTGCTCATGCTTCGGGCGAGCTCGTTCGGGCGGTATTCGAGGGCGGCGGCAGCCGCCATGACCTGATCTGTGACCTTGGCGCTGACCACGCCGTAGCCGCCGAGAACGCGGGCGGCCGTCGCCTTCGAGACCTTTGCGGCCTTCGCGACGTCGGCGACCGTGACTGAACGTTTCGGATGAGCGGAATCTTCCATGAGCTGAGGACTACAAGAGTTGTTGACTACCGGTCAATTGACGGATATCAAATATGTTATGAGACCGGTCTCTTTATACGGGAGACCGGTATCTTGTCCAGGAAGCCTTTAGCCGCATATGTGGCGGGGCAGGGCGACCCGACGATGCCGACAAGAGCATTCCTTTCAGAGCGGAGAACGAACATGAAGCCTTTTGAATCATTCGTGGCCACCCTCGCCCCATTGCGCGCTGGCCTTTTAACATGCCTTCTTGCGATGGGCGCAGGCTCCGCAGCGGCGGCTGACAATCCCTATAACCTGATCGAGCCAGGGACCATCAGCGTTGGCACGATGGGCGATTCCAAGCCCTATACGTTTGCGACTGCGGACGGCCAGTTCACCGGTTTCGATATCGAACTGTTTCTCAACGTCGTCTCCCGCCTCGGCTTTCCAAAAGACAAGGTGACGTTCACGGGCCAGGAATTTTCTGCACTCCTGCCGTCGGTCGCAAACGAAAGGTTCGACGTTGCCGTTGCAGCGATCGGAACCTCCGAAGCCCGCAAGAAGACCGTCGACTTTTCCGACGGCTATCTCGCCGGTTATCTCTCCGTCCTGACCCCGGATGCCGGTATCAAGGATGCCGATGGCCTCAAGGGCAAGCGTCTCGGCGTCGTGCAGGGAACCTTGCAGGAAGTCTATGCAGCCAAGAATTTCGGGGGAACTGATCTGGTGAAATTCCCCGACAACAATTCCGGCGTGGCCGCGCTCAACAACGGAACGGTCGATGCGCATTTTCTCGACTACGAGGCTGCCAAGCAATATGGCGAGCGCTATCCCGCACTGAAGGTTGCGGTAAACATCCCGTCCTTCGATGCGCCGGCAGGCTTCGTGGTCCGAAAAGGAAATGATGCCTTCCTGACGGCGTTGAACGGCGCGCTTCACGACGCGATGCAGGATGGCACCTGGAAGACCCTTTACGAAAAGTGGTTCCCCGGCTCACCGATGCCGGAACAATATCTTCCCAAGAAGTGACGCCGCAAGCCGCCCGCTCATGGTGGGCGGCTTACCAAGGCTCTGCCGGACGGCGGCGTCTGCGCCGGGCAAGAATTCATGGGGATCTGAATGAACTGGCTTGAAAATCTGCGCCGCAGCTTCCTGGACTGGGACGCCATGGCGGACGTTCTGCCGAGCATGATCAGCGTCGGCCTGAAGAACACGCTGATCCTGGCCGCCGCCTCTACCGTGCTCGGCGTCATCATCGGGATGGCGCTTGCTGTGATGGGCATCTCGCAATCCCGCTGGCTGCGGCTGCCGGCGCGCATCTACACCGATATCTTCCGCGGGCTGCCCGCGATCGTCACGATCCTGATCATCGGCCAGGGTTTTGCCCGGATCGGACGCGAGATCTTCGGTCCGTCTCCATTTCCGCTCGGCATCCTGGCGCTCAGCCTGATTGCCGGAGCCTATATAGGCGAAATCTTCCGGTCCGGCATTCAAAGCATCGAGCGCGGCCAGATGGAAGCCTGCCGGGCGCTCAGCATGAGCCACGGCCAGGGCATGCGCCTGATCGTCATTCCACAAGGCATCAGGCGCGTTCTGCCGGCGCTGGTCAATCAATTCATCGGAAACGTCAAGGATTCCAGCCTTGTCTACTTCCTGGGATTGCTCGCCTCCGAGCGGGAAATCTTCCGTGTTGGGCAAGATCAGGCGGTGGTCACGGGCAATCTGTCACCGCTGCTGTTGGCGGGCGTCTTCTATCTCGTCATCACCGTGCCGCTGACCCACTTTGTCAATTATATTGATGCGAGACTGCGCCTCGGAAAACAAGGCCGCGGCTCGGGTGCTGCGAGCGGATTGGTCGAGGTAAGCGAATTGCGGGCCGCTGCCGGCCCCCACCCCACGGGCACGGCCGAGGAGAGGACACCGCGCTTCAAAGGCGGCGTCCTGAACATCCGCGACCTCACCATGGCCTATGGCGATCTCGACGTGCTCAAGGGTGTCGATCTCGACATCGCCGCCGGCACCGTCACCTGCATCATCGGCCCTTCCGGCTCGGGGAAATCGACGCTGCTGCGCTGCATGAACAGGCTTGTCGAACCGAAAAGCGGCGACATCCTGCTCGATGGCGAGAGCATCCTGGCGATGAAGCAAGAGAGGCTGCGCCGGCGCGTGGGGATGGTGTTCCAGCACTTCAACCTGTTTCCCGACCACACGGCACTCGAAAACGTCATGCTTTCGCTGACCAAGATCAAGAAGATGCCGAGGCAGGAGGCGCGGCTCATCGCGGAGGCACGGCTGGCCGAGGTCGGTCTCGCAGAACGCAGGGATCATCGGCCGGCAGGTCTGTCGGGTGGGCAGCAGCAGCGCGTCGCCATCGCACGCGCGCTGGCCATGGATCCGGAGATCATGCTGTTTGACGAAGTGACGAGTGCGCTCGATCCCGAACTGGTGAAAGGTGTGCTCGACCTGATGGCCGCTCTCGGCCGCCAGGGCATGACGATGGCCGTGGTGACGCATGAGATGGGATTTGCGCGCAGGGTGGCCGATCAGGTCGTCTTCATGGATGAGGGCCGCATCGTCGAGGCGGGCTGCCCGCAGCAGATCTTCGACAATCCCCGAAGCGAGCGGCTGAAGCGCTTCCTTGCTGAAGTTCTCTGAAGCGCCTGAGGCAACGCATGGTGCTCCCGGTCGTCCTCACGCCGGCGCGCCGGATTTCATCTAGTAAGAGCAGAAAACAAGGTTATCGACATGAACGCTTCCATCAAGCCTTCCAAGGTCGTCGTCATCGGTGGCGGCATCTTTGGCGTCTCGACCGCTGTCCATCTGGCACGGCTCGGGGTCCGCACCGTGCTCGTCAATGACGGCCCGCTTGCCAATGGCGCCTCCGGCCGTTCGCTCGCCTGGCTCAACTCGGCACGCAAACGCACCGAGGCCTATCACCGGCTGCGGTTGGCCGGCATAGATCGCTACCGCACGCTGGCTGTCCGGAATCCCGACGCGCCGTGGCTGCGCTTCAACGGCGGCTTGACCTGGGATGCGGACGATGCCAGCAACGAGATCGCCGAGGTCTTCGACTATGAGCGTGAGCTAGGCTATCACGCGCAATGGCTCTCCCCGGAAAGAATTGCTGGGGTAACGCCAGGTGTGGACGCGAGTACTGTGACGCGCCAAGGCGCGATCTTCAATCCCGGGGAGGGCTGGGTCGATCTTCCGTCCTTGATCGGCGTGCTGGCGCAGGAATACCGCACGTTGGGGGGCGAGATCATCACGGACGCGGGTCGCGCGACGGTAGACGTCGAAAGCGGGCGTGCCCGTGGCGTGATCACGGCAGACGGCATGCGCCGCGATGCGGATGCCGTGCTGCTCGCTGCCGGCGGCGACGTCCCCCCAATCGTGGCCGAGGTCGGCCAGCATATCGGCGATGCAACGCCCGTCGCGCTTCTCGTCCGGACCAAGCCGATCCGCCACCCGCTGAAGGCCGTGCTCAATACCCCTCGCGTCGCCATCCGGCCGACGCCCAACGGTGGCTTCGCGCTCGATTCCGCCTGGTCCGAGGAAGAGGTGAGTGTCAGGCCCGACGGCAGCTACGAAATCAGACAATCGACGCTGGAGGGGCTGCTGCGCGAGGCCTCCAGGGTTCTCGAAGGCAATCCGGCGCTGGAGGTCGAAGATTATGGGGTCGGGCCGAAGCCCATTCCGGGCGACGGCGAGCCCGTCTTCGGCGAACTGCCGTCGATCCCGGGTTATTTCGTCGCTTTCAGCCATAGCGGCGCCACCCTCGGCCTAATTGCCGGCGAACTGCTGGCGGACGAGATCGGCACTGGACGCCGCCATCAGCTGCTGGCGGACTTTCGGCCGGAGCGTTTCAGCGCCTCGCGAAGATGAAGGCAGGAGCGGAGGCCGATGCATCCTTCTGAGCCCTCGAGCGTTCTATCGCCAGGAACAACTGGAGACGCATCATGTTCAAGGACGAACTCGGGGACACCGGCACAAACAAGGATATGCACGACGGTGTGGAAATCGCGCCGGCCTCCTTTGAAGAGGCGAGCATCAACCCTGATCTTATTAGACGTGAGGGTTTCGCCAGCGAGGCCGAATATCGGGCATATATTGCGACGCTCGGTGGTTATGCTTCCGTTGCAGACACCGTCGAGGAGCCCCTCCAGATCTACGAAGGTCATGTCTTGGAAGGCCGTTTGCAAGAACTGAGAGAAGAACTCGAAAACCTACGGGCTCGCCTTCACGTGATCAAACATCAGGCCGCGACCGTTGTTACGGAGAACGTCCGATGGGCTGATGCCAGCGCCCATGCGCAGCTCGGCAATCAGCCCTGGCTCAAGCTGGCAGGTGCTATGGCGGCGGCCTTCGTCGTCACGCGCGGCATCATGAGGTTGCCTCTGGCAGCCGTGGCGACGACGGCGCTGCCGTTGGTGGCGGCGGTGATGAACCGGAAGCTCGCCCGGTAAAGTCATCAATGCCGATGACTATCAGGCGAAGCCGATTTCGGCGAGCAGGGGCAGGTGGTCCGATGCGATCCTTGTCAGGCGGCTTTCCAAGACCGCCGCCTGTTTGACGATGAGATCGTCAGTGACGAAGATGTGGTCGAGGCGCATCAGCGGGTAGCGCGACGGAAAGGTCGCTTTCGGCGCGGCGCCGCCTGCGAGCTGGGCGTCTTTCAATGACCGCGCGGCAAGTCGGTAGGTCGCCGAGGACGGAATGGCGTTGAAATCGCCGCAGAGAATGGTTGGAAGAGGCTCATCCGCCGTGCCGCGCAGCCAGCCGGGGTTCAGCAATGTCGTCATCTGCCGGATGCGCTCGCGGCCACGAAGGCCGAGATGGGTGTTGACGACCAGCAGTTTTCTGTCGCCGACCAGTATTTCGACAGACAAAGCGCCGCGCTGTTCGCCAATGGATGGCAGCGGGCCGGCCTTGACCGCGCCTGTCGGCAGCGCCGTGATGATCGCATCGCCATACTGCTCCTCGGCAATCGACAGCGCCGGATGGAAATGAGCCTGCATCTTCAAAAGCGAGGCGATCGCATGGGCCTGGTCAACACCGCCGGTCCTGCGCCGGAGAACATCGACCTCCTGAAGAGCGACGATATCAGCCTTCGCCTCGGCGATGACAGAAGCGATGCGGCCGGGATCGAGCTTCCGGTCGCCGCCGATGCAGCTGTGCACATTATAGGTCAGGAGTTTGATTGATTGATCCGGCATCGGCCCCGCTGAAAGCTCGTTCCCCCAGGACATGGAAATTGTCCTTCGGGGGAACACAGAACTCGTTTGATCGTTCCAGATGATCGACGTAACGCCTTCGTGCTTTCTTCGAAGGCAGGGGGAAGCGCTCGCCCGCAAAATCTGCGCATCGCGCTTCGGAATGGATAATAGATGAGCCTGAAAAGCATAATCTGGAATGGATTATTAATTGCCGCCCTTTGTCTTGCGGTCTTCCTTCTCTATCGGATCTTCCAACAGTACAGCCTGGATGAGATCGTCCAATCGGTTCGCAGCATTCCATTCTTGACCTTCTGCACAGCGCTTCTGTTTACGGCGGCATCTTATCTCTGCCTCAGTTGCTTCGACCTCCTGGCGATCCGCTCGCTCGGCAAATCCTTGCCATACCGGAACATTCTACTCGCCTCGTTCGTCAGCCTTTCGCTCGGCCACAATATCGGATTTGCCGGACTAAGCAGCGGCGCCTTCCGCTATCGGTACTATTCGCGTTGGGGGCTGACGACGGAAGACGTGGCGAAAGTCATCTTGTTTTGCGGTGTCACTGTGGGGCTCGGGCTCATCGCGCTCGGCGGCCTCGTCATGATTATCAATCCCGGCGATGCCGGGCGCCTGTTGCGCATCGATCCTGCAAGCGCCCGTGTCTTCGGTTCACTGGCGCTGATGGTGCCGGTCGTCTATGCGTCTCTGGCGCTTTTCGTCCGCGGCACGTTGCGGCTGTGGCGCTGGTCGTTTCAGCTGCCGCGATTTTCGATCGCGGTTGCGCAGGTCGGAATTGGGACGATCAACTTCATGTTCGTCTCCGCCTGTCTGCATCAGATGCTTTCCACCTTCGGCGACGTTGCCTTCTTCAGATCGGTAACGGCTTACGTGCTCGCCAATTCGGCGATCATCGCAACGCATGTTCCGGGCGGTCTCGGCGTGCTCGAGGCAACTGTCTCCTACGCGGTGCCGAAGGAGGCGTCGATCGGCGCGCTGATTGCATTCCGCTGTGCCTATTTCTTCATTCCGCTGGCGCTCGGTACCATGCTCCTTGCTATCAGCGAGGTAATCTTCCGGCGGAAATCACGCGGGGCGGATGAGGAGGCGGACGAGCGCCCCGAGGCCCAGTCGGTCTAGGGGTGCGAAAGGCCGAGCCGGATCGAAGAGGCCAGTACCCCGAATCGGCGAAATGCTGCCCGACAGATCGACGGCGAATTCCCGCAAACCTCGCGGCCCGTCGTTGAGTGCGTCGATTGCCTGGACCAGTGAGCCGCTTCTCATGAAGGCTGCGGCAAAAGTCTCCGGGGCGGTGCCGAGATATTCCGCCAGAAGCCGGCTACGCAGATCAGCGATCGCGCGGCGGTGTTCGCCGCTGTCGGCCTCGAACAGCATGTCGCATTCGTAATCCAGCCCTTCCGAGCGATTGTTGAGATTGGAGGAACCGATGCGGATCAGCTCATCATCGGCAATCATCAGCTTGGAGTGGATGAGCACCTCCACCTCGTTGTCCTTTTTCTGCACTGGCCCGGGCACGACGGGATAGTAGACGCGCAGGCGGGCTGCGCGATCGGCGCGTTTGAGGCGACGGATGACGCGGTCGCGATTGCCGCCCATGACGATTTTTTCGATCAGGCCGTGAGAGCTCCGCGTGCAGATGATGATGACCTCGGGCCCGTCCTCCTCCTGCAGCCGCGCGGCAATGGCGTCGGCGACACGGAAGGAGGCGAGGTATTGCGCCTCGACGTAGAGCTGCCGCCGCGCCCGGGCGATGACGTCCAATGTCATGGCGATGCCATCGCTGATGCCGTTGCGAAAAGCGGTCGACGGTTCGGTCAGCGCCAAGGTGACCGGGATCTCCTGCATGGAAACGGCGAGATTGGCGGGCCATGTGAAGGGAACGCTCTCAGTCAACGGCAGGTGGCGTTCGCCGGTGGCGTTTTCCCAGCGCCGCCTGGCGATGTCGCCGATCATCCGGGCGGCATCGCCAGTGGTCATCGCCTGAACGTCATGCAGAGGATCGTAGGGCTCGCCACCAGGGTCGCGCCGCCACCTGTCCATGACGCGATGGCTCCTTGTGTCCCATCGCCGCGACGTCAGATCGATGCCGCCGATGAAGGCGACGGCATCATCAATGCAGACGAGCTTTTGATGATGGCAGCCGCGTACTGTACCTGGAAGGTCGAAGCGCAGATCGATCCTGTCATCCTTTGGAAAATCCTTCTTCCGAAGCAACTGGATTGATTTGTCCGAATAGATCGGCCCCAGCGCCCAAACGAGGATGCGTATTTCGAGGTCGGGGTTCGTCGCTACTACGGAATGCAGCAGGTCGGCCAAGGTTTCGTCGGATTTTTCGGGCTCGATCCGAATATCGGGATGGAAATCCCACCCAATGATCCAAACTCTGCGTCGCGCCTGCCGCAACGCACGCGCCAGTTCTGAGAAATAGCGGTTACCATTGATCAGGAAAGCAGCCTTTTCCGCATATCCTTGCAGGCGCCGTGCCGTGCTTTCTTGTTTTTCGCCGCACGGATGTTGCGCTTTCGTTCGGGTCAGGTACGATTGATCGGACATGGTTTCAAATGCGGTCATGTTTGCCTCGGCCTCTCGACTGAGAACAAACGCCTGGAATTTCACCGGGTTCCCGACCGCAGGACGCGGCTGTTGCAATGGGCGGCGGCCCGCCATAGAGGATTGACACAGCGAAATGTCACAACGAGCAGGCAGCGCCGATCTTCCCCTTCACGGAGGACGCGTGCCGCATTGGCTAGGCGACCGGATGACGCGGCTCGGGACGCTGATCACCGAGGCGGTCGTCCATCACTATGGCCGCGACGAATTCCTGCGCAGGCTGGCGCATCCCTTCTGGTTCCAGTCCTTCGGCGCGGTCATGGGCATGGACTGGCATTCCTCCGGCATCACGACCAGCGTTCTCGGCGCGCTGAAACGCGGGCTGAAGCCGCGTGCCGGCGAGCTCGGCCTGCATGTTTGCGGCGGCCGCGGCGCGCATTCGCGCAAGACGCCGCTGGAGCTCGTCTCGATTGGCGAGCGTGTCGGTCTCGACGGCGAGGGGCTTGCGACCACGAGCCGTCTTATAGCCAAGGTCGACAGCGCCGCCCTTCAGGACGGGTTCGATCTTTATCTGCACGGGTTCATCGTCGCCGATGACGGCCATTGGGTGGTCGTGCAGCAGGGCATGAACGGCGACAAGCGGCAGGCCCGGCGCTATCACTGGTTGTCCGAAGGCTTGGAGAGCTTCGTGGATTCGCCGCATGCGGCAATCGAGGGACGGAGCCAGGGTGAAATCGTCAATCTTGCCGACCGGCGAGCGGAACGCTCGCGACGCGGTCAGCTCGATCTGCTGGCGACCCTCGGTCCCGACCGGATCATCCGCGAGGCCGCTGCCTTGCTGCGTGCCGAAGAGCCGGCGCCCGAACCTGCCGCACAGCCGATGCTGCCGCACCTGATCATGCCTGCCCATCACGATGTCCGCGAGAGCGACGTCAACATGCGGCGGCTGCATGGAAACCTGGCTGCCGCTGCCGACCGCGGCCCGGCGGATTTCGAAGAGCTGCTACTCGTTCCAGGCGTGGGCGCCCGCACGGTGGAGGCGTTGGCGATGGTGGCGGAAGTCGTCCACGGCGCGCCCTGCCGTTTTTCCGATCCGGCGCGCTTCTCGATCGCCCATGGCGGCAAGGATCGCCATCCTTTTCCGGTCCCGCTCAAGGTTTATGATGAGACGATCGCCGTGATGAAAACGGCGGTGCAGAAGGGCAGGCTCGGACGCGAGGAGGAGTTGCAGGCGCTCAAGCGCCTGGACGACCAATCCAGGCAGATGGAACGCTATGTGACGGGTCCAGACCTCAAGGAAATCATCGCCGGCGAATTCCGCCAATCCGCCGATTTCGGCGGTCGGAGCGTCTTCGGCTGGGAGGAGCCGCCCGCGGATGAGAGCTAGAACATCTCCGTCTTTCCGAGTGACGAAAATGCCCTAGCCCTTTATAAAACCGCTTCGCGCCTTTGCTGCGATTGCACCAGTTCTCAATGACCGTCGGGCGGGACGGCTTCGGCCGGAACCGTCTCTTTCAAATTCTTCCGATGGAAGATGAAGAGCCCCGCAACGACGATGATTGCGGCACCGACGATGATCTGCGTATCGGGAATATCATTGAAGAAGAGGTAGCCGAGGACGATCGCCCAGAGCAGCAGCGTATATTGCAGCGGCGCGAGCAGCGATGCCGGTGCGAGCTTCAGCGAGCGGGTGATGAGCAGATGCGCGCAGGAGGCGACGACGCCGAGCAGCAGCATGCCGGACCAATCGATGAGCGCCGCCGGCTGCCAATGACCGATGCTCAGGACGATGCCGGTGACGAGCGCCGCGACCGTCTGCCATGTCACGAGCGTCGTGTCGCTGGTCGAGCGTAGATAGCGGCTCATCACCAGCGACAGCGCAAAGGCAAGACTGCCGGCAAGTCCGAAGAGCGATGGAAGCGACAGCATCGCCGTGGACGGACGCAGCGCGATGACGACGCCTGCGAAGCCGGTCAGAACGGCGAGCCAACGGCGCCAGCCGATCTTTTCTCCGAGAAAGAAATGCGAGAGCGCAGCAACGTAGATCGGCCCGGCCATATAGAAGGTCATCACATCTGCGAGCGGCAGATAGGCGACGGCAGCGTAGAACAAGGCGACATCGACAGTCGCCATGAAGACCCGGATGAACTGGAGGCCCTTCTGCTCGACGCGGAACAACGCCATCGGCCCTTGCCGGAGGATCATTGGTCCGAGCACGATGAAGGCGCCGACCGAGCGGATCACCAGCACTTGGCCGACGGCAAAGCTGGCGACCAGCCACTTGCCCATTGCATCGTTCAGCGCAAAGAGCAGATCGCCGAGCAGCATCAGCACGACGCCTGTTATGATCAGGTTTCCGGCATCGGCTAAGCCAGTCTTGGTCGTCATCTCTCGCATCCTCGCAAAAACGGCCGCGCATGCGCGGCCGAGTGCGGCTTCTGCCTTAACACTGCCGATGTCAAGCCGGCGGCGTGGCGGATGAGGCGCCTAGAGCGCCCAATCATCCCAATTCTGGACTTCGGCAGCTTTGTCCTCGCAGCAAATCGTTTCCAGCGCCAGCGAGGCGCGACTGGCGTGCCTTTGTTTATGCCGCAGGATCGCAAATTGGCGGGACGGCAGAGGGAAGCGCGCCTTGACCAGGAGACCTTGCGTCAAGAGTGGTGCTGCCACGGCTCCCGAAACGACCGTCGCGCAGAGGCCCTCTCTTGCTGCCGATATGACCGCCTCGTTCGACGGCAGTTGCAGCGCGACAGCCAGATCTCCTGGGCCTATGCCGAGATTGGAAATCGCCGCCTCGAAAGCCGATCGGGTTCCGGACCCCTTTTCCCGCATGACCCATTTTGTGCCCGAAACCAGCTCTGCCGGTGCAATTGGTTTGCCACGCGCCCAGGGATGGCGCGGACCGACGACGACAAGGAGTTCGTCTTTGGCAAGCGGCTGAACGTGCAGCGCTGGCTCATCGACGCTGCCTTCGACGAACCCGACTTCGGCCAATCCATCGAGTACCGCTTTTGCCGCGGTGGTCGTGTTGCCAATCATCAGCTTCAGGTCAATGCCCGGGTAGCGGATCTTGAAACGCATCAGCATCGCCGGTAGCCAGTAGCTGGCGATCGTCTGGCTCGCAAAAACGACCAGTTCACCCTTTTGCAAGCCGCCGAGATCGGACAGGACGAGCGCTGCGGCCTTTGCGCGTGCCAGCGTCGCTCTTGCCTCCCCCAGAAACACCCGTCCTTCATATGTCAGTTCTATGCGGCGTCCGACGCGGTGGAAAAGCTCGACACCATAGGAGGTCTCGAGATTGCGGATAGCCGAGCTGACGGCTGAGGGCGTCAGCCCGATCGCAAAGGCGGCATTGGTCAGATGCTCGCGTTCCGCAACCGCGACAAAAATGGAAAGTTGTTCAAACGTCATTGATTCAATCGTTCGATTTTAGCGAATGAACGATCCTAAACTATTCAATGGAAGTCGACAATTGGGTGTGGGAGATTGTAGTCTTGCGCAAGGTCTCGCCGATGATCGTTTCCGCCTCCCGTTCCCTGTCGCTTCCTGCCGTCCTCCCGGGACTCGTCCTGTGTGCGGCAGTCACGCTCTCTGCGTATCTCCTTGAACAGCTGCAGATGATGGTTTTCGGCTCGCATTGGATCGAGAACCTCGTGCTCGCCATTTTGATCGGCATTGCCGTGCGCTCCTCGGTCTGCCTGCCGCAGACTTTCATTCCCGGCATCCAATTCGCCGCCAAGACCTTGCTCGAGATTGCGGTCGTATTGCTCGGCGCCTCGCTCAGCATGGCTGCCATCAGGCAGGCTGGACTGCCGCTGGTCGGCGGAATTGCCGTTCTGGTTGCTCTGTCTTTGGCCGGAAGCTTTGTTATCGGGCGGCTCTTCGGGCTGCCGGCCAGCCTGGCGACGTTGGTTGCTTGCGGCAACTCGATCTGCGGCAATTCTGCAATTGCCGCCGCAGCTCCGGTAATCGGCGCCAAACCGGACGATATTGCGGCCTCGATAGCCTTTACCGCAGTGCTCGGCATCGGTGCAGTGCTGACGCTGCCGCTGCTTCACCTGGGTTTTGGTCTCAGCGCCGTACAATATGGTGTTTTCGCAGGACTGACGGCCTATGCTGTCCCGCAGGTCTTGGCGGCCACGGCCTCTGCCGGGGCCGTCAGCACTCAGGTGGGCACGCTCGTCAAACTGATCCGCGTGATGATGCTCGGACCCGTCATCCTCGTGCTCGGCGCAGTCCATGGCTGCCGTCCCGGCAGTTCGCCAGTCAAGCTCCGCTATGTTCTCCCATGGTTCATCCTCGGTTTTGCAGCCATGGCGACGCTTCGTTCCCTCGACGCGATCCCGGCGCCGCTGCTGCCCGGGATGGCGGCTGTCTCTGCCGCCTTCACCGTCACCGCCATGGCGGCTTTGGGCCTCTCCGTCGATGTCAGATCCGTCGCCCATACCGGCGGTCGTGTCCTCGCAGCGGGGGCGCTGTCGCTGTTGGCGTTAGGGGCTCTCGGGCTTTGCCTGATCGGGCTGCTGAACATCGTCTGACCGATCATGCCGGACGGCCGCCGCCGCTTTCAATATGTGATACCCGCAAGAAATCTTGCGCGTCCCGTCAATGAATTCGTCGAGAGTTTCCGCCTTGGCACTCATCCTCTCCGGTGAGATGCCGGGACTGCATGTCAGAGCCGCCGATGGGACGCTTGCGGGATATTTGTCTCGTGACACCTTATTGCGCGCCAATCGACTATAGAGCAACTCCGGCATATTGCGGAGCGGTCTTGCGCCCGGAACTGCGCAGAACAAAAAGATAGAGCGTTTTCGTGACATGGGGACAGGCGGAAACGCTCCGGCTGGAGTCGTTTGCGGAAGAGGGCGACATCGCAGGTCGCCATGACGACGAGCCCAACCTGCTCAACGCAGGCTGGGCCATCTTCGGTTTTCGATCAGATGGTCGAGACGTTCTCAGCCTTCGATTTTCCGGTCTTGCGATCCTGTCCGATTTCGAAGCTGACCTTGTCGCCTTCGCGGAGCGACCCGCCGCTTTGCAGCGCAGACACGTGAACAAAAACGTCCTGCCCGCCACCCTCAGGGGTGATGAAGCCGAAGCCCTTGTCGTCATTGAAGAATTTAACGGTACCTGTCGGCATGAGATAACTATTTCCTTGTGTCGTTCAGCGATTTGCGAAGGCGAAACTATAGCTTCGGGGCTTCTCTATCAACCCTTTAGCACACTGGTGGCTTTTTGAACGCAAAAAGATATCAGCTCCGACGTAGCTCAATGCGGCTCGTAACAACCGATCGACCTGTCGCGGGGTCGGTATCGACGGTTGTGAGGCGCATGCCCGATGCCCCGGTTTTTTCGATCGTCATCTGCGCAAGTCGATCGCCATTGACTTCTTTCGCCCATCTGATCGCGAGGCTTATGGCATTGCCAGCGCGTTTTCCGCCAAGACCCGCGGTGCCAGTGCCCGCGCCCACGTAGGAGCCGGTGTAGGTGTCACCGCTAGCCTTGAGGTTAGCGCTGATGACACGGGAAAAAAGCACGAGACTGGTGCAGCGCCCATTGAGTGCAAGGGAGCTTGCATTCGCATCCGACTTGAAATGGCAAGTGACTGTCATGGTGGGTGCATTTGTCCGCACTTTCACCGTACCCTTACCGCTCCAATTTCCCGCCAGTGTCTTCAGGAACGCGGACTCGTCGGCCTTGGCGTCGCAGGCCATAACTATCGACGCCGTCGCAACGGCGATGGCACATGCAAGGACCTTCATCAGCTGAGTAACTTTCGGACCGCGTAACATCCGCATAACGACGCTCGTCTGATCGAGGAGGAGGGTGTCATATAACCGCTCGGCGGTGAATTGGTTCCGTATGGGACGTATTCGCTCGCCGCAGCGCACGCGTTTTCAACAGGATCAGCCTGCCAATGCTGCGGTTTGCCGAAAAGAAAAGATGCTGCCTGCGCTCGGTAGAGTTCATTCGTTCAGCCCCGCCTGGGATCTTGCGGCTTCGCGCGGGTGGAAAAAGGCATTTTCAATGCTGGGCTCAGCCGGGCGGACTGGCCCGGACCTGCTTGGCGAGCAGCGATCTTTACCCTTTTCAGGGACAAGCTCGGCGAAAAACCTGCGGATGCAGGCAACTTACCATTGCGAAACCAATAGCCTTCGGCGAATGTCACCTGACGTGGCGTGAGGCGAGTTTATGTCATTTCGGATCGAGCGTCTGGTTGAAAAACACATTAGCGGTGCGGCCGTCGTATTGGTAAATGCCTATGCCCTGCCTCCGTGGAATGAGAGCTGGTCCCTTGAAGCGGCTGCAGAAAATGTGACCTATGTGCTTGAAACTCCTAGGTCAATTGCACTTGCGGCAGTTGACGGAAGCAAGGTGCTCGGCATTGCGCTCGGGATACGACAGCGGCGCCATACCGGCCCGGTCATTTATCTGGACGAGCTTTCAGTGCAGCCCGATGCACAGGGTAAGGGAATTGGGACCGCTCTACTTTCTGCAATGTTCGAAACAGCCACAGCTGAAGGATGTAGCAGCTTGTGGCTGATCTCGAAGCGAGGAGGGGCGCTGTCGGAGTTCTATCAACGTTGCGAATTTGCTGTGATAGGCGACCTTGGCCTGTACTCTAGATCGAGCGAATAAGGCCAGATTCGGAATTACGCCTTTCCATACATCCGGCTCGCCCGCAGCAAGCGTTGCGAATAAGGATGTTCGACCGCACCTCTTCGCAAGGCGCCGACATCGACCTGTTCGACGATCTCGCCCGCTTCCATGATGGCGACGCGGCTGCACATGTGCGAGACGACGGCGAGATCATGGCTGACGATCAGATAGGTCAGGCCGCGATTGGTTCGCAGATCCTGGAGGAGATTGAGGATTTCGGCCTGAACGGACACATCGAGCGCCGATGTCGGTTCGTCGAGAAGCAGAACGTCCGGATCCAGCATCAAGGCACGGGCGATTGCCACGCGCTGCCGCTGCCCGCCGGAGAGCTGGTGCGGAAATCTGTAGCTCAGCGCCGGGTCGAGGCCGACTGATCTCAGGACGGCGTTCACGTCGACGGAATTCGTATCCAGGCCCTGGTTGCGCAGCGGTTCCTTTAGCTGCGAGCGGATGGTCTTGCGGGGATGGAGCGATCCATAAGGGTCCTGGAACACCATCTGCACCCGGCGAAAGAACGGCCGGCTGCGCTGTCGGTCCAGCGTCTCTCCGTGGAGCTCGATCCGGCCGTCATAATTGGAGTTGAGACCGGAGAGCGCTCTTAGAACGGTGGACTTTCCGCAGCCGGATTCGCCGACCAGGCCGAAAGCAGTTCCCTTCTCGATGGAAAGACTTACATCTCTGACGACGGGCCGCTGGCCATGGCCGAAACGGATGGAGAGATTGTCGATTTTGATCACCGTGGCGGCTCCAATGCGGGTTCGTCGAGCCAGGCGGGATCCCGCTTCAGGATCGGCAGTCGGGCGGGTGGATCCTCGATCGTCGGCAGGGATGCCAAAAGCCCTTGCGTATAGGGATGTCTGGCCTTGTCGAGATCGCGCGCTTCGAGCACTTCCACGACCCGCCCCGCATACATGATGAGGACGCGATCGCAGAAATTCCTGATGAGATTGAGATCGTGACTGATGAAGATCAGCCCGAGATTGCGGCGCAAGACGAGCTCGTCGAGCAGGGCCAGGATCTCGAGTCTCACCGTCACATCGAGTGCTGACGTCGGTTCGTCGGCGATCAGCACTTCGGGTTCGGCAATCAGCATCATGGCGATCATCGCCCGTTGACCCATGCCCCCCGAGATTTCGTGCGGATAAAGGCGGGCCACACGCTCCGGATCGCGGATCTGAACGGCCTCGAGCATATCGAGAGCCTGCTGCCAGGTCTTTGCCCTGCTCGTCCTCGGATGATGGAAGCGGTAGGTCTCGGCAATCTGTTCGCCGATCCGCATGACGGGATTGAGCGAATATTTCGGATCCTGCAGGATCAGGCCGATCCGCCGTCCCCTGATCGTCATCATCGTTTTTTCATTCGCCTTGAGCAGGTCGACGTCGCAAAAGCGCATCCGCTCGGCATTGACGATCGCGGTCGGTGGCAGCAGCTTCATGATCGCGCGGCCGACGGTCGACTTTCCCGATCCGGATTCACCGACGATCCCGAGCTTTTCCTGTCCAAGCGAAAAGCTGACGCCGCGAACGGCTCGCACCTGTCCGCCGCCGAAGGCGATTTCGAGGTTCTGAATATCGATCAGGTCAGTCATTCCGAACCTCGGGGATCGAGAACATCGCGAAGCGCATCACCGACAAGGTTGAAGGCGAGGCTGACCAGCGCAATGGCAATACCGGGTGCCGCGATGACCCAGGGGCTGTCGAGCATGAATTCACGTCCGCTGGCGGCCATCGAACCCCATTCCGGCCATGGCGGCTGCGCGCCGAGGCCGAGGAAGCCGAGGCCGGCGGCGGTGATGATGATGCCGGCCATATTGAGGGTGACGCGGACGATCACCGAGGGAATGCACATCGGCAGGATGTGACGGGTGATGATCGCAATTGACGTCGCGCCCTGCAGGCGTACGGCGGCGATGTAATCCGCCTTGCGAAGGCTGAGCGTCTCGGCGCGCGCAAGACGCGCGATCGGCGGCCAGGCCGTCAGTGAAATCGCGATGATCGCATTGGTGATGCCTGGACCGAGCGCTGCGGCAAAACCAAGCGCGAGGACGAGGCCGGGAAAGGAAAGGAAAATGTCGGTGACGCGCATCAGGACTTCATCGACGATGCCACCGAAATAGCCTGAGACGGTGCCGATCAACAGGCCGAGCGGGGCGACGATGACCGTGACAAGCATGATGATGTAGAGCGTGGTGCGGGCGCCGTAGATCACCCGGGAGAAGACGTCGCGGCCGAAATTGTCGGTGCCGAGCCAATGGCTGGCCGATGGCGCGGCAAGCCGCCCGGCCATGTCCTGAACGATCGGATCGTAGCTCGTCAGCAGGGGTGCGGCCAGCGCCACGACGATCAGCACTACGATGATGGCAAGTCCCGCCAGGCCAAGCGGGTGCAGGCTGAATTTCCGCCAGCCCTGATGAATTTGCTGCACCGACGACTGAAACCAGCCTCGCGGTTCCTGCGCGAGCAGCCAGTTGCGAAGGCCGCCAGTGTTAGTGCTGTCCGCGTGCTCAGAGGAGATCGTCATGGCGTCATCGTGTCCTCGGATCAAGAATGCGATAAAGGAAGTCCGACAGGATGTTGATCGTCAGGAAGACGGCACCAATCGTCAGGACGGAACCCATGACCACGTTCATGTCGTTCATCTGCAGCCCCCGGGTCAGGTACTGGCCGAGCCCCGGCCACCCGAAGACGGTCTCGATCAGCACCGCGCCTTCGAGGAGCCCGCCGAACGTCAGCGCCATGATCGTTAAAAGCTGCACGCGGATGTTCTTGAATGCATGGCGCCACACCACCTTGCGGGTGCCAAGCCCCTTGGCCCGGGCGGTGATGATGTATTCCTGGCTGAGCTGCTCCAGCATGAAGCTCCGCGACATGCGGCTGATATAGGCGACGGAATAGTAGCCGAGGATTGCCGCCGGCAGGATGATGTGGCCAAGGGCGTTGTAAAACACGTCCCATTGGCGCTCTATCGCCGCGTCGATCAGGAGGAAGCCCGTCATCGGCGTGACGAGGCCTTCATAGAAGACATCGATCCGGCCCGAGGCGCCGACGAGCTTCAGCTTC
This sequence comes from Rhizobium sp. LARHSG275, assembly GCF_052871115.1. NCBI lineage: Bacteria > Pseudomonadati > Pseudomonadota > Alphaproteobacteria > Hyphomicrobiales > Rhizobiaceae > Rhizobium > Rhizobium sp. LARHSG275. The sequence continues at coordinate 141,329 of NZ_JBIXJN010000004.1, forward strand.
GCATAAAAGACGAAGAGCGCCATCAGTCCGGTCCAGAAAATCGGGATGGAGTGGCCGGCAAGGGCGACGATCCGCGCGACGTGGTCGATAATGGTCCCGCGCCTGACCGCAGCAGTGATCCCTAAAGGAATGCCGACGATCGCACCGATGATCATGGCGATGATCGCAAGTTCGATCGTCGCGGGAAAGATCGTCATCAGATCGGTGAGGATCGGCTGGCCCGTCGTCGCCGACATGCCGAGATCGCCTGTGGCGATCTTGCCGACGTAGGAGAGGAACTGCATCCAGATCGGCTGCCCAAGACCCAGCTCGTTATAGACGCGATCGTAAACCTCCTTGCTGACTTCCGCCCCGGTGATGGCGAGCACCGGGTCGGCAGGCAGCAGGCGGCCCATCGAGAAGGTCAGGAAGAGCAGGCCGAGCAGCGTCGTCACGACGGCTACGACGCGTCCCGCCAGGCGCCGCAGCAGGCTCAGTGCCGGGTGCGGGGCCGCCTCGGCGAACCCGCCCGCCGGGGAGTGCCGGCTGCTCTCCTCCTTCGATGTCGTATCGGCGCTTGCCACGCGTTCTACTCCTTGGTCACGTCGTGCCAGCGCGTCGACCATGTCGTATGCCCGTGATAGCCCTTGACGTTGGCGCGCATGACATAGGGGTCGGTTCGCTGGAAGAAGATGACCAGCGGGGAGGCCATGCCGGCATAGATGCCGTCCATCTTCTTGAAGATGTCGGTACGCTTTTCCGTGTCGCGCTCCTTCATCGATTGGTCGATGAGCGTGTTGAGCTCGTCCACCTTCATGCCCGTGCGCCAGAGGTAATAGCTGCCGAGGCGTGCCTCGTCGCTATTGTCGGGGTTGAAGGCATATTGCGTGGCGACCGCGAAGGGATCGGGCAGGCGCGCGCCGGAATTGCCGAGCAGCACTTCGAATTTGCGCTCGCGGAAGGCGGGCGTGAACTCGCCGGGCACGAGATCGAGATCGATGCCGGCAGCGCGGGCACTCGCCTGCAGCGCTTCGGCGAAGGGCAGGGTCGGGGCTCCCGACGGATTGAGCACCTTCTTCAGCCCATTGGGATATCCGGCCTCCGCCAGCAACTGCTTGGCCTTGGCGGGATCGTAATCGTAGTGCGAGGCAGCTTCCTCAGGGGCGCCGATCATGCCGCGCGGGATCATCGACTGCCAGGGAAAGCCCGTATAGCGCATGATGTTGCCGGAGATCGCTTTCCAGTCGAAGGCATGCTGGAAGGCCTCGCGAACCTTCGGCTTCTGCAGATCCGGGTCTTTCTGATTGAGGGCGATATAGTAGAAGCCCAGACCCGGGACATTCTCGATGACCATGTCCTTCTTGCTGGCGAGCGCATCGAGGTCGCCGCTTGCCACATACTGGCCGACATCGACGTCGCCGGCTTCGAGTTGAAGCCGGAGATTGCCGGATTCAGGGATATGACGAGCGACGACGCGCGCCATGGCCGGCTTGCCGTCCCAATATTTCGGCTGCGCATTGAAGATCGCGACATCGTTCGGCCGCCACTGTGCCAGACTAAATGGGCCGCTGCCGGCCGAATTGGCGGATAGCCAGGCACCGCCGAAATCGCCGTTCGCCTCGTGCGACAGCACCGTCTTTTTGTCGACGATGCCGATCGACGAGCCCGCCAGCGAATAGAGCACCAGATCGGTATTGACCGACTGCGGCAGCTCGATCTCGAGCGTGTGTTCGTCTTTTGCGCGAACGAGCTTTTCGACGTTTTCAGGCGTGAAGCCCCACAGTGCGATGTCGGTGGAGCCGACCTGTCCCATCTTGATGACGCGCTGGATCGACCAGGCTGCATCCTCGGCGGTCACCTTGTTGCCGCTCTGGAAGACCGCGTCGTCGCGTAATGTCAGCGTGATGATCTTGCCATCCGCCGAGACGCTCCATTGCGTCGCGAGCATCGGCTTCAGCGTTTTAAGATCGTCCGGCGACAGCTGCACGAGGTTGTCGTAGAGGTTAGAGATCAGCTCGGATACCGTGCGGGCATTGTTCTGGGCCGGATCGAGCGTCCTTATGCCGGTGAGATTGGTGCCGATCACCAGCATGTTGGGCGGCGACGCCGCGAAGCTGGGCTGCGCCGTCGTCAGGGCGCCGGCAATTGCGATCGTTGTCAGTACTTGTCTCAGCATCTCAAGACCTCCCAATCCTGTTGTTTGTGGATAGTGTCGAAATCAGCCGGCCGCCTTGACGACCGGTTGGTCTGAATGAGTTTGAATGTCGCCTTCGGCCTCCCAGCCTTGAAGGAGCCGATGAAGCTCCTCGCGGTCATGCTGGTCGAGCTGCGGCAATCCCGGCACACGCACGGGACCGACATCGAGACCGGAATAGGTGACGGCTTCCTTGACGACGGTCACGTTCGCGCCATTGCGGAATTTGGTCCGCATCCGCTCGAATGGCTCGAGCTTGTTGACGATCGCCCTGGCGGCGGCAAAATCGCCTTTTTCAAGCGCAGCGTGGACCGCAAGCGAGAGCTTCGGCGCGACATTGACGAGGCCGGACGTGAAGCCGCGGGCGCCGGCTGCGGTAAATGTCGGCGCCCAGCTCTCCGCCAGGCCGCAGACGAACAGCGCGCCGCCGGGGCTCGCCGCCGGGATCGCTCTCGACAACAACATCAGATCGGTCGTGGCGAATTTGATGCCGGCAACATTGCCGTGATTTGCGAGGCGGACGATATCGGCGACGGCGAAACCATCGGCCCTGACATAGGCGATGAGCGGCAGGGCGGAAACATCCGCAAGATTGCAGAAATAGTCGATCTGGGCCGCAGGTGCTGCGAAGGGATCGACGGGCTGATGCGACATGACGGCGGATGCGCCGATCACCGCCGCATCTTTCGCCATGCCGATCGCCTCTCGCAGCGACCGGCCGATTGCGGCCGTCACCGGCGCCTTGCCGTCGACGCCTGAAACCGCCGCCTCATGGACGATCCTGATTTCCTGCGGCGTGAGCGCATAGAATTCCCCGGTATTGCCGGCAGCGACGATGTTGTGAATACCCGCTGCCGCCACCCGCTCATAGACTTTCGCCGTAATCCGAGGTTCGACTTCGCCTCTCCCGTCATAGGCCGTGACGGGAACACCCGAAACGCCCGTAAGCGCCTTGCGCATGATCGCGATGCTCATTTTTTCTTCCCCGTTCGCTTTCCATCCTAATGGTCGTTATCCGAAGTGGTAGGGCGCCAAGCCCTCCGCATTCACATCGAAGGCAATGACAGTGCCTGCCTCGAAATGTCCGGTGCGGTCCGTCGACAGGCTCGTGACGTAGAGGGTGCGCAGATCCGGCCCTCCGAAACACGGCATCGTCGGTGCGGGAACCGGCAGAATGTAGATTTCGACGATGTCGCCTTCGGGCGAAATCCGGTTGAGGCGACCGGCGGAAACGCCGGCACTCCAGTAGAACCCGTCACGATCGGTTGTCGCGCCGTCGGGCCGACCCTCGTCTTCCGTGAAGCTGCGAAGCCGGCGCCCATCGCCGAGCTCGCCCGTATCAGGATCGAAGTCGAACGCCTGCAGGAAGCATTGCCGGCTGTCGGAGTGATACATCCGCCGGCCGTCCGGCGACCAGGCGAGACCGTTGGAGCTGGTCAGTCCGGTTGCAACGGTCCGCGTGCGGCCATCGGCGCCCACGCGGTAAAGGGCGGCCTCATCGGTCTGCGGCTTGGCTTCGCTGAACGAGCCGATCCAGAAGTGCCCGTCGGGGCCGACCTTTCCGTCATTGAGGCGGCAGTTGATGTGGCGCCCGACTGGATCCGACACAAACTCGAAATCTCCCGAAACCGGATCGAAGAGATGGACGCCCGTTTGGAGCCCCACGACGATCCTGTGATCGCGGCAGAGCCCGAGCGCGCCGATTGCGGCCGGCATCTCGAAGCGGTCGATCTTACCTGAAGGCGAAAGCCGGACGAGCGCCGGCGCCAGAATATCGACGAGCCACAGAGTGCCGGTCTCCTCGTCCCATACCGGCGATTCACCGACCGTCAGCGGTTGCTGGATTACGGAACGGACGTCCGGGCGGATGACCCGCGGCGCCGTCATTCAACCGTCTCCAAGCTCTTGACCAAGCCATCGGCGTCGCGCATGCGGATGGTGCCGTCGTGATTGATCTCACAGAATCCGCCACCCTGGAATGCCAGCGCGACCGGACCTTCGGATCCCTCTTCGATCAGTGCGTAATCGCGCGGCCGGTCCTGCGGCTGGTAGCCCAATCGTGCCGCCAGCTCGTTGTCCCACCATTGCGTGTCCGTGTCGGAAACGCCGTAGACGACTGTTGCGGCGATCTGTGGGTGAGTGAGCCCAATCCGCACCAGTTGCGCCAGATCCCGCGCGCTGATCCAGATTGCCACCGATCGCTCGCTGTTGGGATAGGTGCCGGCATTGCCGATACGGATGGAAAGGGAGCGAATGCCCGACGTGTCGTAGTAGAGCCCCGCCACCAGTTCGCCCCAGCATTTGGAAAGTCCATACGGGCTGTCGGGGCGCATCGGGTCGAGCGGCGATATGACTTCGCCGCGCGGATAGAAGCCGGTGGTATGGTTGCTGGAAGCATAGACGACCCGCTGGACCTTGTTGATCCGTGCCGCTTCGTAGAGATTGTAGGTTCCAAGCACATTCGCGTGCAGAATGGCGTTCATGTCGATGCCGCTGGCGATGCCGGCGAGATGAACGACGCCGTCGACATCCTTCAGCGCCGCCGTTGCCTCGTCGAGCTTTGTAAGGTCTGCTCTTACGAAAGTCTCGTTTTCGCCAAGCTCAGCCGGTTCCTGCAGGTCGATCAGGTGGACGTGCTCGAAATGCGCGTGAAGGTGAGGGCGCAGCAGCGTTCCGACACGGCCGGCAGCGCCCGTCACAGCGATCCGTTTCATTATTCTTCCTTCCATTATCGCTCAACCCCCTGAAACATGCGGGCGCGGGCGTTCAGTATGTGTTTCTTCATCGCATCGTGCGCTTCGGTTTCCCGCCGTGCGAAGATCGCCTCGACGATCACCGCATGCTCATCCTGGACGCTGCGAATCTGCTCCAGCGTCCGTTTCAAGCTCAGGCTTCGCGTGACGGAATGCCCGATGGCGAAATGCGGCCTGAACCATTCGCGAACGGTGATGTGGAACTGGTTGCCGGTCGCCATGGCGATGGCATCGTGCAGAACCTGATCCTCCTCGGCACCGAGCTCTCCGTTGCGCAGACATTGCTCGATCGAAAGAAGCGCTGCCGTAATCCTCTCCTTGTCGGCCGGCTGCCAGTTTCGCGCGGCAAGCTCCGCCGCCTCGGCCTCGAGCCCGGCGCGGAATTCAAAGAACCGCTGGACATCGGCGAGCGATCCGACCGGCACCATTTTCAGCATCGACGAATCCGGTCTTTGCCGGACATAGGAGCCCGAGCCCTTGCGCGAAACGACCAGGCCGTCGGCTCTCAGGCGTTCGAGCGCTTCGCGCACGACGGGTCTCGAAGCGCCGAAATCGGCGGCGAGCTTCGTCTCCGACGGCAGCCGTTCGTTCACCGGAAAATTGCCGTCGGCGATCATCCCCACGATCTTCTCGTAGATGATGTCGCTGAAGCGCGTTGCGCCCCTGTTCGAAACGGCATCGACCGCGAATGTCATTATGGTGCTTTTCTCCGAACGATTTGGGCTCTTGCAGTTGCCGACCGAACGTCTGCGTGGAAGTGTACAGCTTCTAACAGATCTCTGTCTTGGATGCGTATTTGCCTTGTTATTGGCGCGCGAGAACCCGGTTCTGTTGCTGCATCGCTACAAAATTTGTAATTATCTGTCAACTCTTGTAATCATTTGGGAACGTGTCTATGGTTCGGTCCCAGCGCCGAGGAGGGTGCGGGCGGCAGGTCGGGAGCCTGCCGCATCAGCCGGTTCAAAAGGTGCACCGGCTTAGAAAGGGAGGAACTCGATGCCCAATGAAATTCTGTCGCGCGGCGTTACCCGCCGCACTGTGCTTGGTGGCATGGCGGGCGTCGCAGCCTTGTCCATTGCCGGTCGCGTCTCTGCCGCCGCAGGCGGCGAAGCACCCGCACTTGCACAGCTTGTGAAGGACGGAAAACTGCCGCCGCTCGCCGAGCGCCTGCCGAAGAAGCCGATGGTCGTCAAGCCGTTCGAAAAAGTCGGCACCTATGGCGGCTCGCTACGCCGCGGCCTTCGCGGTTCATCCGACCACAACGGCATCCTGCGCATGGTCGGCAACCAGAGTCTCGTGCGCTGGAACCTCGAATTTACCGCTGTGGAGCCGAATCTTGCCGAGCGCTGGGAAGTCAGCGACGACGCGACGCAATTCACCTTCCATCTGATCGAGGGCGTGCGCTGGTCGGACGGTCATCCCTTTACCGCCGACGACGTGGTTTTTGCGATCGAAGACTGCGTCAAGAACACCGAACTCTACAGCTCGACACCGGCGCAGCTTGCCGTCGCCGGCAAGCCGGTCACCGTCGAGAAGATCGACGATCATACGGTGAAGTTCACCTTTGCGGCGGCCAACGCGCTTTACCTGGAAAATCTCGCTACGCCGCTCGGTCAGCATCCGACGCTCTTTCCGAAGCATTACTGCAGCCAGTTCCTGCCGAAATATAACCCCAATATCGAGGCCGATGCGAAGAAAGCCGGCGTCACCAGCTGGACGGAACTATTCCGCAGCCGCTGCGGTGACATCGAGATCCCGTCGCGCTGGGGCAATGTCGACAAGCCGACGCTCGATCCATGGGTGGTCAAGGAACCCTATGCCGGCGGTGCGACGCGTGTCGTCATGACCCGCAATCCATATTTCTGGCAGGTCGACACCGAGGGCAATCAGCTTCCCTACATCGATGAGATCAACTTCGGCATTTCGCAGGATGTGGAATCGCTGATGCTGAATGTCATCTCGGGAAAGATCGACATCCAGGAACGCCATATCAGCGTGCTTGCCAACAAGCCGACGCTGTCGAAGAACATGGAAAAAGGCGATTATCGCTTGCTGACGCTCGTGCCTTCGGCCTCGCAGCAGTGCCAGATCTACTTCAACATCACTCACAAAGATCCGGCGATGCGCAAGATGTTTGCCGACAAGGCATTCAGGCAAGCGCTCTCGATCGGCATCAACCGCCCGGAACTCATCGATATCGTCTATTTCGGCCAGAGCGAGCCCTACCAGGCCGGGCCGCGTCCGACCCATCCGTGGTACAATGAGAAATACGCGCGCCAGTTCACCGAATTTGACGCCGACAAGGCAGGCGCGATGCTCGATGAGGCCGGCTACAAGAAAGGTGGCGATGGTTTCCGCCTCCGGCCGGACGGCCAGAAGGTGTTCTTCTCGATCGACGTCATTCCGACGCTCTATCCCGACCTCGTCGACGCGCTCGAACTGGTCAAGACCCACTGGGCGCAGATCGGCATCGACATGAAGGTCAACACGATCGAGCGGGCGCTCTACTACACCCGCGGCGACGACAATGCCCATGATGCGCAGGTATGGCCTGGCCCCGGTGGCCTCGATCCGATGCTCGATCCGCGCGATTTCTTCGCCTTTCATCCGCAAGGCTCGCGTTACGCCATTCCGTGGACGCTTTGGTACACTTCCAACGGTGCACGCGGCGAAGAGCCGCCGGAAAGCCAGAAGAAGCGTATGAAGCTGTTCGACGAGGCGCGTTCGACGGCCGATCTCGACCAGCGCGGTGCGATCATGAAGCAGATATTCGATATCGCGGCGGAAGAATTCGAGACTGTCGGGCTTTGCCTTGCCGTCGGCGGCTTCGGCATCATCCGCAACAATCTGCGCAATGTTCCCGAAAAGCAGCCGGATAGTTGGTCCTGGCCCAATCCGGGGCCGGCAATGCCGCAGCAGTTCACCTTCACGAGCTGATTTGCACCTCCGGCGCCGTGCCTGACGGTACGGCGCCTTCTTTCAGTTCGCCCTCCGAGATGCCTTGCCGGCCATGGCGGCCGACAAGGTCCGGAAGGCGGCGTTCAATGCAAGAGGCGCCCCATGCTGGTCTTCATCGCCAAACGCCTGCTATGGATGATTCCATCGCTTTTTGCCGTCAGCTTCCTCGCTTTCGTGCTGATCCAGCTGCCGCCGGGCGATTACGTCACCACCTATATCGCGACGCTGGCCGCCTCTAACGAGATCGTCGATCAGAACACGGCGGCGCAATTGCGCGAACGCTTCGGTCTCGGCGATCCGATGTTGATCCAATATTTCAAATGGATATGGGGTATACTTTCGCGCGGCGATTTCGGCATTTCCTTCGAATGGCAGCAGCCGGTCTCGGATCTGATCTGGGAACGCATGGCGCTGACGCTTGTTCTGGCTCTGTCGACATTGATCGCCACCTGGGCGATCGCGCTGCCGATCGGCGTCTTTTCCGCCGTGCGCAAATATTCGATCGGCGACTATTTCTTCACTGCCTTCACCTTCTTCGGCTTGGCCGTTCCGTCCTTCCTGCTGGCGCTGGTGCTGATGTATGTCGCGGCTGTCGAATTCGGCCAGGACGTCGGCGGGCTCTTTTCGCCGGAATATGAGAACGCGGCCTGGAGCTTCGCCAAGATGGGCGATCTTTTCTCGCATCTCTGGCTTCCCGTCATCATTCTTGCCGTCTCCTCGACGGCGAGCCTCATCCGCGTCATGCGCGCCAACATGCTCGATGAGCTGCCGAAGCCTTACGTGACCACGGCACGGGCAAAAGGTCTCTCCGAGTTCCGGCTGCTGGTGAAATATCCTCTGATGATCGCGCTCAATCCGTTCATCTCGACGATTGCCTGGCTGCTGCCTAATCTGATCTCCGGCTCGGTCGTCGTCGCCATCGTCCTCAATCTGCCGACGGCTGCTCCTTTGTTGCTGCAGGCGCTGATGGCCCAGGACATGTATCTCGCCGGCGCCTTCGTTCTGCTGATCTGCGCGCTGACGCTGATAGGCTCTCTGATCAGCGATATCCTGCTTGCGCTGGTCGATCCCCGCATCCGGTTGGAATAGGAGCCGATATGGCCGACATCACCGTTACGAACATTCCGCCGGATCGCGCCGCCGTCGCATCGCAGTGGCAGCTCATCTGGTGGGCTTTCCGCCGGCATCGGCTGGCCATGGTCGCGCTCGTCGTCACCGTGCTGATGTATATCGTCGCCCTGCTTCCCGGCTTCTTCGCCATCAACGATCCGAATCTGCAAAATGCGCGGGCGACTTTTCACCCGCCGCAGAGATTGCATCTGATCGATACGCAGAATGGGTTCTCATTTGGCCCGCATTATTATCCGATGAAGCTGACCCGCGATCCGGAAACGCTGGCCGCCATCTTCAAGGAAGACACGTCAAAACGTGTCGACGTCCAGTTCTTCGGGCGCGGCTATGAATATTCCGTGTTCGGCCTGTTCAGGACCAACATCCATCTGATCGCCTCGCCCGACAAGACGACGCCGCTGCTTCTGTTCGGCGCCGACAGGCTTGGGCGCGATGTTTTCAGCCGAACGGTGCAGGGCTCGCAGATCTCGTTGTCGATCGGCCTCGTCGGTGTCTTCTTCTCGCTCATGCTCGGCATCGTGCTCGGCGGCATCTCGGGATATTACGGCGGCCGCATCGATTTCTTCCTGCAGCGGGTGATCGATTTCGTGCTGTCGCTGCCGACGATCCCGATCTGGCTCGCAATGGCCGCGGCCCTGCCGCAGGACTGGCCTGCGACGCTGCAATATATGATGATCACGATCATCCTGTCGCTGACCGGCTGGGCGCAGCTCGCCCGCGTCGTTCGCGGCCGCTTCCTGTCTTTGCGCACCGAGGAATTCGTCGCTGCCGCCAGGCTCGACGGTGTTCGCGAAAGACGCATCATCTTTCGCCACATGCTGCCGAGTTTCGCCAGCCATATCATTGCGTCGATCACTCTTGCGGTGCCGGCGATGATCCTTGCCGAAACCTCTCTCTCCTTTCTGGGGCTCGGTCTGCAGCCGCCGACCATCTCCTGGGGCGTGCTTCTGCGCGAGGCCCAGAACATTCGCTCGATCGCTACCGCGCCATGGCTCTTCATGCCGGGCTGTGCCGTCGTGGTCGCCGTGATGGCGCTCAACCTTCTCGGCGACGGCCTGCGCGATGCGGCCGATCCTTACAACAAATGAGGCCGGCATGACCGATATCCTTCCCATTGCCGGCAGGCCGCTGCTCCAGGTGAAAAATCTGACGGTTGAGTTCCCCCTGCGCACCGGCGTCTTTCGCGCGGTCAGCGATCTGTCTTTCTCGATCGAGCCGGGCAAGACGCTCTGTGTCGTCGGCGAAAGCGGATCCGGCAAATCGGTGACGGCGCGTTCGATCCTGCAGATCGTCGACGCGCCCGGCCGCATATCCGGCGGATCGATCACACTGAACGATCAGAACGGCGGCTCGATCGACCTGACCAGCCTCAATCCGCGCGGGCGCCAGATCCGAGCGATCCGCGGACGCGACATCGCCATGATCTTCCAGGAGCCGATGTCGTCGCTGTCACCGATCCACACGGTCGGCAACCAGATCGTCGAGGCGCTTCGCCTTCACACCAGGATGAACAAGGCAGAGGCGCGTGCTGAGGCCATATCGCTGCTCAAGCAGGTCGAGATTCCCTCACCTGATAAAGCGCTGGACCGATATGCCTTTCAATATTCCGGCGGGATGCGCCAGCGCGCGATGATTGCCATGGCGCTCGCCTGCAAACCGCAGCTGCTGATCGCTGACGAGCCGACCACGGCCCTCGACGTGACGACTCAGGCCGAAATTCTCGACCTGATCGCGCGGCTGCAGAAGGCCAAGGGCATGGCCGTGCTCTTCATCACGCATGACATGGGCGTCGTGGCGCAGATCGCCGACGATGTGCTCGTTATGCACAACGGCGTCGCCAAGGAATATGCGCCGGTCGAGCAGATCTTTCATGCGCCGAAAGACGACTATACCCGGATGCTGATCGGCTCGGTGCTGAAGCTGGAAGCGAAGGCCGAAATCCGGCTGGCGCGCCCGCCGCTCGACACGACGGCGCCACCGATCCTCGAACTCCGCAATGTATCGATGGATTTCGGCGAGGTGAAAGCGCTGGACGATGTTTCCATTTCGCTTCTGCCGGGCGAAACACTCGGCATCGTCGGCGAGAGCGGATCCGGCAAGACGACGATGGGCCGCTCGATCATGCGGCTGATCGATCCCACGTCAGGCGAAATCCTCTATCGCCGTGCCGACGGCGACATCATTGATCTGGCAACGGCAAAAGGTCAGACGCTCGCCGCCGCACGGCGGGAATTGCGTATGGTGTTTCAGGATCCTTTCGGCTCCCTCAACCCGCGCATGACCGTCTCCCAGATCATCGGCGAGCCGCTGCTCGTCAATGGTGTCGCAAAGGGGCGGGCGCTGGAAGAGCGGGTTTGCCATCTTATGGAGCAGGTTGGTCTCGACCCGAGGGCACGCGAGCGCTATCCACACGCATTCTCCGGCGGCCAGCGTCAACGCATCGGCATTGCCCGCGCCATCACTCTCAATCCGCGCGTCATCGTTGCCGATGAGGCAACTTCGGCGCTCGACGTCTCCGTGCGCTCGCAGGTGCTCGATCTGCTGATGCGCCTGCAGGACGAACTCGGCCTCGCCTATATCTTCATCAGTCATGACATCGGCGTTATCCGCTACATGTGCGACCGTGTCGGGGTGATGTACAAAGGCCAGCTCGTCGAGATCGGCGATGCGGAGAAGGTCTGCCGCACGCCCGAGCACGCCTATACGCAGGCGCTGATATCGGCAATCCCGCGCCCCGATCCGCGTGATCGCGATCATTCGCGGCGTTTCCGCTACGTCGCGCCGGACATTTTGAAGAATGGGAGTTCTCTGCGATGAAAATCACCGGGATCCGCACTTTTCTCATGCGTGTCGGTCAACCAGACCCCTCGAAATGGGCTTCCGACCAACGTGCGGGTGATGGCGCGTCCAAGCACTTCGGTGGCACCAGAAACTGGCTCTTTCTGAAAATCGATACCGACGAGGGCATCACCGGCATCGGTGAATGCTCCGGCTGGCCGCGCGTTGTCGAGGCGGCGATCCATGATCTGGCCCCACTCCTCATCGGCGAAGATCCGGCTCATACCGAGCGGCTGTGGCAGAAGATGCATATCGCCATGATGGGCCATGGCATGCTCGGGACGGTTGGCGGCGGTGCTATGACCGGGATCGACATGGCGCTATGGGACATCAAGGGCAAGGCGCTCGGCGTGCCTGTCTGGATGCTGCTCGGCGGCAAGGTGCGCGACCGGATCCCGATCTATTCGCATGCAAATACACCCGAGCACGCGCTTGCCCTCAAAGAGCGCGGCATAAAGGCGATCAAATGCGGCGGTGTCGCCGATCCGGTCCGCAAGGTCGCCGCCCTGCGTGAGGCCGTCGGCGACGACGTGGACATCGCCATCGATCTGCATGGGCCGCCATGGCTGACGCCGGCGGATGCCTGCCGGCTGGTCCGGGCGCTCGAACCCTATGAATTGATGTGGGTGGAAGATCCGATCGCGCCGGAGAATATCGACGGCTACCGGCGCATCCGCGACGCAGCGCATGTGCCGCTTGCCGCTGGCGAACGTTCGGCAACCATCTTCGGCGAGCGTGAGCTCATCGAGAAGGAACTGGTCGACGTGATCCAGCCGGACACGGGCCGGGCCGGCGGCATCACCCAGATGAAGAAGATCGCGGCCATGGCCGAGGCGCATCATATCCAGATGGCGCCGCATTCGGGCTCGCTCGGGCCGGTGGCGGAATATGCGGCTTTGCATCTGCTTGCGGCGATCCCGAACGCCCTCATCCTCGAGCGCCTCGACGATGACTGGGAGGGCCGCCGCCAGACGATCGTGCCGCATCCGCAACAGGTCGACGGCTTGATCGCCGTTCCCAATGGCCCGGGACTTGGCTGCGATATCGACGAGGCCTTCGTGGCGCGCTTCCCCAGCGGCGGCAATGTCTCGGTACCGCAAAGTGCCGGCGCCTACAATCCCGGAACCGACAACGAGCATCTCTACGTGCAGACGCGCCAGTCGCGCCGCAGCTATTTCAATCGCTAGAAGGACAGAAAGATGAAGATCGACCGCATGCGGGTTTTCATGACCCGCGACAAGGACCGTCCCCGCGTGATCGTCGCACTCGACACCGATGACGGACTGACGGGCTGGGGCGAATGCTACAATCACGGCCCCGACAAGGCGCTTCCGCCGCTGCTCGATTATCTCTACGAATTTTTGTCCGGCCAGGATCCGACACGCGTCGACTATCTCGTCAATCTGTTGATCCAGCAAAGCCGGTTCCCGCCGGGCGCGCTTGGCCTTGCCGCGATCTCCGCGCTCGATCACTGCCTGTGGGACCTTGCGGCCAAGGCGGCGAACGTCCCGGTCTACAAGCTGCTGGGCGGCGAAGTACGCGACCGCATCAAGGTCTATGCCGGAGTATACACTGCACCGGATGCGCCGGCGGCCCGCGACGAGTTCGATCGTCTGAAGGAGGGGTGGGGTTTTACCGCCTTCAAGCTCAGCCCCTGGCGGCTCGACATGCACGCACATCGCTGGGGCAATGTCGTCAAAGCCTCGGCGGATTATTTCCGCTCGCTGCGCGAAACGGTCAATGACGAATACGAGATTGCCTTCGACGCCCACGCCAAGATCTTCGAGCCGATCGCCGCAAGGCAACTCGGCAATGCGCTGGCCCCCTACGACCCGCTGTTTTACGAGGAACCGCTGCGGCCCGAGAACATCGAGGCCTGGGGTGATCTGAAACAGGGGCTCAATTGCGTGCTGGCGACAGGTGAGTCGCTCTATAACAGAAACGAGTTCCTGCGCCTGCTACAGGTCAAGGGCGCCGACCTCATCCAGCCGGATATCTGTGTTGTCGGCGGCATCAGTGAAATGCGCCGCATTGCCACGCTCGCCGAAGCCTATTTCGTCGGTGTGGCGCCGCATAACCCGATGGGACCGCTTGCCACCGCGGTCAACGTTCATTTTTCGGCCGCTGTGCAAAATTTCCGCATCCTCGAATACCGGCTGCCAAAGGGACAGGCCTACGTCTATGGCGGCATCGATATCGAGAAGCGGCAGGGAGAAACCCGCTACGTCGTCGATCCCTATCTGCCGAAGGACGGTTATCTCGAATTGCGTCCCGATCGGCCGGGCTGGGGCGTCGAAATTGACGAGAAGGCGATGGAAGAGGAAGGCTACATCCATTGGCAGCGGCGCGTGCCTAAGCGGCCCGACGGCTCCTACGCCTTCGCCTGAGGGCATTGCGCGCTTTCATAACAGGCGCTGGCCGCTCGGATGGACGCGGCCAGCGCCCGCAGGGCGACGCTTCTAGAGCATGATGCCGAAAGGTGTGAGCGGTTTCGGGTGACATCATGCTCTAAGTATTTAATTTAGGAGGATTCGGATTTTAGGCCGACCGGCCTAAAATCATCCTGTTCTAGGCATCTTTCGGCAGCACTGAGCGAACCCTTGCGATGAAGACATGGAAGTCCTGCATGTAAGTGCGAAGGAAATCAGCGGTTTGGTCGTTCGTGACCTCGCCGTCATCGGTGATCAGCCCCGTTGTGAACTGGATGTATGCTTCCGGGGCATTCATCTGGGGAGAGTTGCAGAAACTGAGCACACTGCGCAAATTCTGCTGGGCGACTGCCGTGCCTATCGCGCCCGGCGACGTGCCGATCACCGCTGATGGCTTGCGTGTGAACGAGTTGGTGCCGTAGGGGCGGCTCGCCCAGTCGATGGCGTTTTTCAGCCCGCCGGGTATGGATCGATTGTATTCGGGCGTGACGAACAGCACCGCGTCGACAGCCGCGATTGCCGCTTTGAATGCCTTGCCAGCCGGAGGGTAGTCGGCGTCATAGTCGTAGCTGTAGAGCGGCAGGTCCTTGAAGGATATCTCCGACATTTCAAGTTCCGGCGGGGCGAGCCGCACCAACGCGTTGGCGAGCTTGCGGTTGATCGAGCCCTTGGCGAGGCTGCCGATGAGATAGCCTACTTTATGCGTGGTCATGGCGTTCTCCAATATCTCGCATGAGAATGGACGTATCATACGCTAGGATCACAGAAGGGGTTTCCTGTCCTTTGATCGCAGGTCACTAATCGCCGAGGAACGTGACCGTCTCGTCGAGCGGGGCGCGGCCTGTACGGGCGTAACTGACCCTGGGATCCTCGTACCCGATCGACATGCCGCAGAAGAGGATCAGCCCGTCCGGGGGCGACAGGACCTCCGCGACCGTCTCGCGAACCTGCGACCACGCCATCTGCGGGCAACTGTGCAGACCTTCGGCGCGGAGCAACAGCATGACGGTCTGCAGATACATGCCGACGTCAGCCCATTGGGGTAGCCCCAGGTCACGGTCGATGTAGCAGAACAGGGCGGCGGGCGCGCCGAAACAGTTCCAGTTGGCGATTGCTGCCCGCTGGCGCGCCTCCCAGTCCTCGCGCGCAATGCCGAGCGCGCTGTAGCGCTCCTTGCCGAAGGCGGACCGGCGCTCCCCATAGGGGGGCTTCAGCTCGTGCGGGTACATCTCGTACTGCCGCTTGTCCCAGGGGTCGCCATGGGCGACGCGCTCGACGGCGGACGTCTTGAGTTCTGCCAGCGATGCGCCCGTCATCACGTAGGTGTTCCACGGCTGGATGTTCGATCCTGACGGCGACCAAGCGGCGGCGGACAGCACACGCTCAAGCACCTCCCTCTGCACAGGCTCGTCTTTAAATCCGCGCACCGACCGTCGACTTTTGACTGCCTCATATACGTCCATGATCGCCTCCGTCCGCCGGCCGTTCGTTACGACCATAGTCATGGCCGTCTCGTGCTGACTGTTCCGTTCCTGATGTGGTTCATTATCTCCATTCGCAATGGAGGCGTAATCACACCGTGGTCTAGGAGGCGTACATCAAACGTACATCAGGGATCGATGCGATCGGGGGCATGTGGGCGAAGGATCGCGAGACTCCCGCGCAACTGCATCCCGGCCTGGAATTACGCCCCGACTTCCAGCTTGGCGCTTACGCTCAAGCCGCAATCATCTCCTTCGAAACCGCGTTCTTCCCCGCTGCGCTGCTCTTCGTTGCCTCGGCGCCGATACTGAGTTGCCTACAAGATCATGCTCGGCAGAATTGGAGGCCAATCATGAGCCGCAAGGGCAACGGTTCGTCATTTCGTCAGGCGCCTGCGGCTCGGACGCGTTCCCCTTGGGTGCGACGGTGCCATCCGAAGACGTCAGCGAGCGTATCGAGCATCGCCTTGGCCGCGTCGGATTGAAGTGAATAGTAGATCGTCTGGGCAGCCCTTCGCGGCTGCACGAGTTCCTGATCTCGAAGAATTGCCAAATGCTGGGAAGTCGAAGATTGGCTCAATCCGACCTCGTCGGCCAGAACGCCCACGGACATTTCTCCTTCGGCCAGCAGATGCAGAATGTGAAGCCGTTTGGCGTTCCCCATGGCCGACAAGAAGTTTGCTTCGTTGTCGAAGGCGTTGGATTCAGGGGACGGCGCGGCTGACGATTGATTGTTCAAGGCGAGATCTCCTTTGGGGAACCAAAGCCGGGTCATATCCCCGAGCTTTAATTTAGAGATAACGCATGGGTGCGGGGCCGAAACCCATTATCGGCGCCGCATCGTCTTTTCCGGCGCGAATCGGATACGGCGCGCATCAAATGGACAGCGGCGGCAGATCATGTTCGAGGCCGGCATCCTTCGCCTATGCGCTAGCGCGGGCCGACCTGGCGCATTTGTGCGGGCAGTGTTTCCCAGGCCCGGATCAGTTCGCCGATAGAGGCCGCCTCCATCTTGTGCATGACATTGCTGCGATGCAGCTTGACTGTCACTTCGCTGATGCCGAGGTCGAAGGCGATCTGCTTGTTCAGACGTCCGCGCGCCACTTCATGCAGAACTTCGCGTTCACGCTGCGTCAGCGTTTCCAAGCGCTCGATATTGCGCTTGGCGATCGCGGCTTCCGCCCGTCGTACGGCATCCATCGCAATGGCTGCACTGATGGCGTCGAGCAGCGTCTGGTCCCGCACCGGTTTGGTGAGAAAATCCACGGCACCGGCCTTCATCGCCTGGACGGTCATCGGGATGTCGCCATGTCCGGTCAGGAAGATGATCGGCTTGGAATTGCCATTTTCGGCCAGATGACGCTGCAGGTGGAGGCCGCTTGCCCCCGGCATGCGCACATCGAGGATCAGGCAGCCGGGGCTGTCCAAGATATCGGCGTCAAGCAATTCACGGGTCGAAGCAAAGCTGGTCGACTGGAAACCCGCCGACAGGATCAACTCCGATAGCGCCTCGCGAACCGATGCGTCGTCATCGACGATAATGACAAGCGGCTGGTTCTCTTCATAAGTGCACTGCAGTGATAACGGCGCCGATCTCCGCTGCAACGGCTGGTCAACTCTCATGTCACCCTCCATCTGTCGATTTATGCAAAGCATTGGCGATGGCCGCCAGCAGGGCCTGGGCATCGAAGGGCTTGCGAAAAAATCCGCCCGCGCCTTGAGCGCGTCCCTGATCGGCTATCTCGTGGCGGCCGGTGATCAGGAACACCGGCAGCTCCGGACGTGACTTCCTCACGAGGTCACGAAGTTCGAAGCCATCGATGCCAGGCATTCCGATATCGGTGATGAGCAGGTCGAGGTCCGACAGCCCGTTGACGAGCAGCGAGCCCGCCGACGAGAAGCTGCGGGCCACATAACCCGCAGATTCCAGAAGGTCGCCCATCGATTCCAGCAACCTTGGATCATCATCGACGATTGCCACGACGTGTCTTGTCTTGTTCATGTTCAATTCCCTCCCACTCGGCGCGAGTGGGTTATTGGTATTTCCAATCTCTCCGCGATCCGCACCAGATCGGCGAGCGACGCCGCCGCCATTTTCTGCATCACATTTCTTCTGTGGATTTGCAGCGTTACTTCGCTGATTCCCAATTCGGCTGCCGCCTGCTTGTTGAGAAGGCCGCTGACAACGAGTGGCAGCACCTCGCGCTCGCGCGGCGTCAGGTCGAGATAGTGCCGTCTGAGCATGTCGATCTCGGCGCGCTCGGCTCTCTTTTCCCGATCCTGAGCAAGCGCCGCCTGGATTGCCGCCATGAGATCCGCATCGCTGAACGGTTTGGTCAGGAAATCCACCGCGCCATGCTTGATCGCACGCACGGAGGAGGGAATGTCGCCGTGTCCCGTAATGAAGACGATCGGCGGATGATCCCTGTCGGCGATCTGCCTCTGCAGATCGAGACCGTTGATGTCAGGCAGCTCGATATCCAGCACGAGGCAGGCGGGCACGTCCGGCTTGTCCGCTCTCACATAGTCGCCGGCCGATTCGAAGGCGATGGCGCGCATGCCGTGCGAGTCCAGCAGCTCGCCGAGCGCTTCCCGAACACGTTCATCATCGTCGACGATGAAGACGATATGGTCGTCAACCGTCATGGCACCGCCTTCGTTTCAATAGGCAATGTGAAGATCAACGTGGCTCCGCGAGGTTCGTTCTTCTCGGCCCACAATCGGCCACCATGCTGCTCGACGATCGAGCGGCAGATCGCCAGCCCCATGCCCATCCCATTTTCTTTTGTCGTGAAGAAAGGGTCGAACATCTTCTCGGGGAACTCGATACCGTGGCCGCGATCGCTGATTTCGGTCTGCACAACATTGCCGATGTGGCGCACGCGCATCTCGATCAACTTATCTCCTGCAATGGCTTCCATCGCCTCAATGCCGTTGCGGATCAGATTGATCAGAACCTGCTGGATCTGGATGCGATCGACTGCGATGAGCGGAAGGTTGCCGTCGACGTTCACGTCCATCCGAACGCGACGCCGCGACGTTTCGTCAGCCATGAGGTTGCGGGCTTCGTCGATGATGCTGGAGAGCGTCGTCTGGATCCTCCTGTCAACGGATTGTTTGAACAAGGCGCGAATGCGGCTGACGACATCCGCCGCCGAGTTGGCATCCCGGATGATGCGCTCGACCGTCCTCTGTGCACGCTCCATATTCGGCGGCTCGGCCATGAGCCAGCGCTGGCAGGCGTGTGAGTTGGCCACGACGGCCGCAAGCGGCTGGTTCACCTCGTGCGCGATGGAGGCCGAAAGCTCGGCCAGGCTCGCCACCTGGCTCGCCCGTGCAAGACCCTCTCGCGCTCGACGCAGATCTTCCTCCGCGTGAACTTCACCGTCGATATCGAGGCATATGACATTCCACTGGACGATGACGCCTTCGGCATTGCGCATCGGTGCCGCGCGCGTCTCGACCCAGCGATATTCACCATCATGGCGCCGCAGACGGTGCCTACGCGCATAGGGCTCGCCAGTGGACAATGAATGGGCATAGTTTTCTTTGACCCCTGCCACATCGTCGGGATGAACCCCGGCATCGAGTGTGCCGTCCAGCCGGGTTTTGCCTGTTCCATCCAACTCATCGAGATTATAACCGAGGAAGTCGCGCAGTTGCTGGCTGCGATAGATCGGCTCCCCATCAGGTGCTGCGCAATCGATCATTGCCGGCAGCGTTTCAACGAGCTGCGAGAGCGATCGTTCTCTCTCCCGCAACGCCTCCTCGACGCGTAGTTGATCGTCGATGTCATGCGACAGGCCATACCATTGGACGATACGGCCGCTCTGATCCCGCAGCGGTTCGGCGCTGCCTTTCACCCAGCGGTAGACGCCGTCGGCGCGCCGCAGGCGATACTGCTTCGAAAAGCCCTCGCCGGTGACGAGGGAATGGTTGAGCGCTTCGGCGAGGCTGGCGGCATCATCGGGATGGACGGCGGCTTCGATGAGGGCTGCCAGCCGGCTCAAGCCGGGCTTTTCCATATCGGCGATGCCGAGACCGAGAAAATCGATCAGGCGCTGGTTGAAGAAGGTCGGGGTGCCTTCCGAGTTGAGCCGCCAGAGCAGGCTGGGAACCATATCCACCAGTTGCGAAAGCTCTCGCTCGCGGTCGCGCAGCGCTTCCTGCGCGCGCATCTCGTCGTCGATGTCGACTGAGATCACATACCATTGCATGATTGCGCCGCCTTGATCCCGCAGCGGTTCCGCGCGGCCGTCGACCCAGCGATAGGCACCGTCGAAACGGCGCATGCGGTATTTTATCGAGAAGGGATCGCCGCTGGCGAGTGAATGGTGAACCGTCTCCAGCAACCTCGATGCGTCATCGGGATGGACGAGGGTGTGAATGACCGAGGCGAGGCGGCTCATGTCCGGCCTGTCCATATCGCCTACGTCGAGACCGAAAAAGTCGATCAGGCGCTTGTTGAAAAAGACCGGCTCCCCTTCCGGCGTCAGGCGCCTGATCTGAGCCGGGACCATGTCGACGAGCTGCGAGAGTTCGCGCTCTCGGTTACGCAACGCCTCCAGTGCGCGCACCTCATCGTCGATGTCGAGAGAAACGCCATACCATTCCGCGACCGTTCCGTTTTCGTCGCGCCGAGGCTCCACCCGGCACTCCGCCCAGCGGTAGACGTCATCCTTTTCGCGCCAGCGAAATCGCATCGCGCAGCCGTCGCCGGTTTCGAAGCAGTTCCGGAGCGTGCGCTGGATATCGGGAGCGTCTTCGGGATGAACCAGCTGCTGCAGCAGATCGTCGATGCGCGGTTCACCGAGAGCGTCGAAATCGGCGATAACCGAGCGGAAATGGTCCTGATACCGCTTGTTGAAATAGAACGACCCGCCGTTAGGCTCTACACTCCAGATGCGGACCGGCACGGCGTCTATGATCTGCTGAAGCTGTTGTTGGCTTCGACGCACAGCTTCCTCGGCATGGACCTGATCGTCGATGTCGTGGCAAAGGCCGTACCATTGGACGATGCGCCCCGCCTGATCCCGCATTGGCTCGGCCCGGCTCGACATCCAGCGATAAATTCCGTCGGCGCGGCGCAAGCGATAGCGGCTGGCGAAGTTCTCGCCCGTGAGAAGACACCTCCGCAGGGCATCACCGAACCCCACCGCATCCTCGGGATGAACAGTGGCGTCCAGGAGCGCCTCCAGCCGACTCATGCCCGGCTTATCGAAATCCACCACATCCAGGCCGAGGAAATCGACCATCCGCCTATTGAAGAATGTCGGCTCGCCATCGGGCGTCAGGCGCCACACATGGCTCGGAACCATATCCACGAGATGCGAAAGCTCCTCCTCCCGTTCCCGCAATGTTTCTATGCTTTGGCGCAAATTGAGCAATGCCGACTGGTGCTGCCGGGAAATGGCGGCCACGATGAGCGCCGAAAATGCCGAGATGGCCAGAAAAAGCTGCAGCATGACCTGCTTGTGCTTCTGGGACTCGGGATCGCCGGCGAACTGGCTGGTCCCCGTTATCGTAAACAGCGCCGTGATCAGGGCGAGGAGAGCCAAGGATACGGCAGCACCTTTGAACTCGAAGCGAACGGCAGCCCAAAGAAGGGGCGGCATGATGATGTATGCGAAGGGGAGGTAGCCGCTCAGAGAAAGAGCGGCAACGCCGAGAAAGATCAATCCCAGGACGCCAGCTTCCACCCATTGCGCGGCTGAGAGCTGGGTCTTGCCGCGCCAGCTATGAAATACAACCAGCGCCAGCGGCGCTACGATCAAGGCGCCGGTGGCGTCTCCGATCCACCATAGAGGCCAAGCCGTTGCGAAGGATTGCGATTGCATGCCAAACCATGCCAGGGTCGCACTTCCCACAGTCGCGCTGACGATGGGCGCGATCCCTGCGCCCAGTACCACAAATGCCAAAACGTCCTGCAAGGTTTCAAACCGAACTGGCCGCTTCAAAGTCTGGTTGACGAGCCATGCTCCGGCCACCGCTTCAAGAGCGTTGCCGATGTAGATCAGGACGGCCGCAGGCAGGGGGCTGTGGAACCATACGTAATTGCTGAACAATTCAGCCAGGCAGCCCCCCAGTACCCACCAAGGCCAGCTGTAGCGGGAGGCGAGGACAAGTGTCGCGATGAAAAGCCCCGCCGCAGGCCAGATGGAAATGCCGGTTCCAGGGACAATTGCGAGCGACTGCGCGAATCCGCATGCCAGCACATAGGCGACGATGAAAAGCCCCAGATGCAGGGGTCGGGGACGGTGCGACCAGACGCTCATCATCAGCTGCTCCTGCCGGACAGGCAAAGCCAGCGGATCGTCGGCGTTTCTACCGTTGTTCTTCTCGATTTCGGGGCTGGCGAGCTCATGTTCAAACCGTAACCCCGCCACATTGCAACCGCAACTCATGGAAACCCATGCATTGCGCGGGGGTGTAGCCGCCGTGCCGGGTCGGCACTTTTGCGCGAACGATAAATTGGGGACCTGTTCTGCCTTCCTGGTGGGGCATCCTAACCGTTGGGCTGGCTTTCCTAGACCTACGGCTAAAGCGACCGAACCCCTTGGACGATAGATGGCGCCTGGCTTTCCAGTCATTGTCGACCCAATCGATCGCCAGACATTGAAGACGATAGGGAGCCCGTCTGCGATCTCGTCCTCATTCGCGCCGCGCAATGCAACAAAGGGGTGCTGAGATGAAAATCACCGTGGCGGGAGCAACCGGTGTTATCGGAACACGGCTCAGTGAAAACTTGCGCCAGTCCGGTCATCAAGTCGCGGCTGCATCGTTGTCGCTCGGCGTCGACACCATCACCGGAAAAGGCCTTGATACGGCCTTGGCAGGGGCTGAGGTCATTGTTGATGTCACCAACGCGGCGTCCTTCGGCGACCGCGTAGCGCTGGATTTTTTCAGGGCTTCGACCAGGAATTTGCTTGCTGCCGCAGCTGAGGCCGGCGTCAGCCACTATCTTGCACTTTCCGTCGTCGGTACGCCGCGTCTCGTTGAAAGCGATTACTTCCGCGCGAAAATGGTGCAGGAGAATCTCATCAGGGCGTCGAAGCGACCCTATACTATTCTCCGCTCCACGCAGTTTTACGAGTTCATCAGCGGATTGATCGACACCGGTTCTGATGGTGATTTGTTTCGATTGCCGCCGGCGTTCATGAAACCGGTCGCAGCTGGAGACGTCGCCGCGTTGCTGGCGGAATTAGCAATGGGAGCGCCGTTCAACGATGTCGCCGAAATCAGCGGCCCGGAGCAATTCGGTATTGATGAAATCGCTCGGATCTATCTCGCCGCAAACGAAGATGAACGGCAGGTGGTAACGGATCCATCCGCCTCGTATTTCGGCGTTGAATTGACTGACGACGCGCTGCTTCCGGGCGCCGGCGCGCGCGTGGCAACCGAGAAGCTCTCCGACTGGCTCTACCAATCGATGGGGGAGTAGGTCATGCGGCTTTTGACCGGCAGGTAAGGGATTTAATTGACCTGCCGCGGACCGGTATCGTTGCCGGGTCTGGTCTGAGCAATGCGTGCGGTCTCAATGGCTCACCGCAATCGTCAAATCGAGGTGAACGGGAATTCCAGGACTTGCTTTCCGAAAGATTGCGCACTACGTAATCGCGTGCGATATAAAAGGAGTTTGACTATGTTGAAGATATTTGTCGCCGCTGTCGCGATCACCGCAGGTGGCCTTTTGAACGCCCATGCGGCCGAAAAGCCGACGGTCGTCCTTGTGCATGGCGCATTTGCAGATGCCTCCAGTTGGAATGGCGTGATCACACGTCTTGAAAAAGATGGATATCCGGTGGTGGCGGTCGCTAATCCGCTTCGAAGCGTAACGTCCGATGGCGATTACCTAGGCAAAGTGGTTGCTGGATTGAAGACCGACGTCGTTCTCGTCGGCCACTCCTACGGTGGCTCAGTGATCAACGAGGCAGCAGCCGGCAGCGCCAATGTCAAATCGCTCGTCTTCGTCGCGGCGTTCGCGCCCGATGTTGGGGAAACTGCCCTCACGCTTTCGGGCAAGTTTCCCGGAAGCACGCTCGCACCGACCCTCGCGGAACCCGTGCAGTTGGATGGGGGAGCAAAGGACCTGTACATCAAGCAGAGCGCGTTTCACGATCAATTCGCTGCAGATGTATCCAAGGCGGATGGCAAGCTGATGGCCGCAACACAGCGCCCAATCACCGATAAGGCTCTTGGCGAGGCCTCGACCGTGGCGAGCTGGAAGAAGATCCCGTCTTGGTTCGTCTATGGTGACGCGGATAAAAACATACCGCCAAAGGCGCTAGGATGGATGGCGGAACGAGCGGGTTCTAAAGAGACGGTTGTGGTTAAAGGCGCGTCTCACGTCGTGATGGTCTCTCATCCCGATAAAGTCGCGAAGGTCATCGAAGACGCTGCGTCCAATAAATAAACGGCGCATTGTGGTTCTGCGACCGGATCAGCATTGATCCGGTCGTGGTAAGGGAATACGCAATGCGAGATACCGAAGTCTCTTTTCTCTCGAACTGTCCTGTTCCAACCCGATGGCCGTGAACTGTCTCGATCTCATGGACGGGTGATCCTGTAGACCAGCAAATCATCTGAATCCACAAGCTTGGTTGCGGTCTTGTCCAGATAGTCGATGACACCATCATGATGCTCGACGAATAGCCGGCCCTGCTTGTCGACGGCGTTCTTGGCCGCGCCGAACAGATCCGCGCCTTGCGCGCGCAATTCGTCGAGCTGTGCGATCGCGGTGGCGTCATCCGCGACGAATTTCGACCATTCGACATCGCCTCCGCCAGGCGGGAACAACCAGCCGCGCGCCCTGCTGTAGTAGACTGCGACGGGATCGCCGACCTCGGGCGCGATGGCGACGACGAGGTCGCCCGGTTGCGCCAACCGCGCCAGTTCCTCGCCAAGCAGCTTGCCCTTCATGGCGATTGGCTTCTTCATCGTCCTGACGAGCGGCAATGTCGACCAGGCAAGCCCGACGGCCACGATGCAGATTGAGCGAAGCACAATCGTCGGCGTTAGAATGCCTCGAGATGCAAGCGTTGCCAGAAGCAGCGCGCCGTGGCCGCAGAACATCGCGACCGGCACATGGAAGATGTGGAAGTTCCACACATTGCTGGTGATCTCGCCGGCCGCAGCCAGATAGACGATCATGGCCGCAGCCAGCCACACATAGGGAATGGCCGAAAGGGTGCGTTGCTTCGGGTCTTCGGCGGGGCTAGGCGGCATCCACAAGCCGACCGCCAGCAGCACCAAGAACGGATAGCCGTAGAACCACAAGACCGAGGTGTTCCATAAGGATTCGAAGTAGAATCTGTCCCTGACATATGTCCAGAAGCCGTAATCCCAGATATAGCCGCCGGTCCCGGCGACATGAAACGGCGGATAGCTGCGGCCGAGATAAATCGCCCAGCTGAAATAAGCGCCAATGATGGCCAGGCTCAAAAGCCCCGACAGGAAAACCCAGGTCGCCTGCTTTCGCTTCTTCTCCAGAATCCAGCAGACCATCAGATAGACGATGACGGCGCCGGCAGCGATGCCTGGTGGCTTTGACAGCACGCCGAGCGAGAAGCAGACCGTGGCGAGCGGCAAGAGCCAGCCGCTGCCGCCCGCCCAGTATTTGACGAACAGCCAGACGCCAAGAGTGACCAAGGCCAGCATCGCGGGATCGGGAAGAAACGAGCTGTCGATCATGATTGCCGCCGGCATCAGCGCGTAGGCCAGTGCCGCCGCGTGGGCGTGCATCTCATCCCAGCAGAGCGCCGTTAACCGGTGCAGCGAAAACACCGTCACCAGACCGAAGAAGGCAGCAACCGTGCGGCCGAACCAGTCGTGCCAGCCGAAGAGCTGGTAGAGCAAGGCTGTGAGATAGCTGACGATCTGGAACTCGCGGCCCTGATAGCTTGGCCCGGGTCCGGTCCAGCTGACCTCCGGAAAGAAGATGTTCCAGCTGCGCTGCTGGAAATTGTCGGCCATCATTGCCGTGCTTATCTCGCGCCAGCTGAAGCCGTCGACCAGCGGCAAGGTGATCTTGTGGAATCTGAAGACGATCGCAATAAACAGGATCCCCAGAAAGATCGCGGTGTCGAGGTTCAGGTAGTTGCGAGCAGCCATGTCCCGGTCGGTCGTCTGCTGCTGACCCTGCTGACCATTGGCCTGATTCAATTCCGGGTCGTGCGTTATCTGAAACCGTGTCCTCCCTTCCGCCCGACGCGGCGCGATATGCGCCGGCATCGGATCGAGAGCAAGATTAGGCTGAGCGGGATCTCGCCGCCGGCGCGGCCGGCTGCGGAGCGGTTCGGAGGCTTCACCGGGCAGCGTCTTGGAAGGCTTGCGGGGCGGTTTTCTCATGATGGCAGTTCATCAGCAAAGCCTTAAAAAGCAATTCACCCAGATTGATTAGTGACTCATTCAAACATAACAAGAACATCAGCGGGGCGGCTGCCAATCTGGAAACTGAAGTATGGAGTGCGGGATGCGCAAGCCGCCGATCAGCGAACCGGTGGGAGACGATGAGCGTGTGGAGGTGATCGCCTATCGAAGGGCGCCGCTATCGGCATTCTGCTGGAAATACAGCCGATTGGTATCTGACGGCCGGTAAGATAATGAGCGAGCATATATCCATGCTGGATGAACGGCGTTCACCGCGGCATCCTAGATCAGTGCTTCGGGGATGCCCCAAGGTTGACGAAAAGACATCCATTGCCGATCTCTATTTGTGTCAGAAGGTCCGCCCTTACCTCTTCGCCAACAACCGCCTTTAAGTGTCGCCACTTTTGGCCCTTCGGATGTGCCGGCACCGGTACGCCTTCTCGCAAAAACAGCGTTACTTCAGGAGCTTCATCTGATTTGTAGATGCAAATTCTCAACGGCTCAAGTCCTGTTGGCAGCATTTATTGTGCACTGCAAAACAAGAAATGGCAAACATTCGTTTGCCGGGTAAGTCAACATTGGGCGGGATTCCGGCGGCTAGCGTTGGAGTGGCAGCGGAAGGTCCAAAGGATTGGTATCGGATTACGCGGGCTTCCAGGCTGCCGCACGGATCGTCGGCGACGCCTCGGTAATGAGTTGACCGCACGCGGGAGTTTATCGGCAACACCGGCCGTCATGCCGTCGGGCTAGCAATGCGCGTGGTAAAGGGCTGGCGGTTGGAGGACGCCTTTCCAACGACTTGGTTGTCGGCGAGAGTGGCGTGTGAACTGGCCCGGCCGAGGGCGCGGTTAAAGGAAGGCGGCGGGCCCTCATGTTGCCCACCGCCCACCCCTCCCGGCGTCCGCCGCCACGGTCGGGAGGAGAAGTGAGCCTATCTGAGCCAAGGCACGGTTTGTATCCAAGCAGACAAACAAAGATGCGGTGTCATTCCACAGTCACATAAGCATTTGTGAGGAGTGGTTTGCCGACAGGCGAATGTCATTGAAGTTGCTGCGATCATTGCAGCGGTGCCTGTGGATAGGCTGTGGATATCCGGTGGATGACAGGATCAATCAGCGCGCGATAACGTCGCAGTTTCCAATCGCATGTTGCCTATCCGTTCCGAATCTCATCATTCTACCGTTGCTGCTGTCGACTTCCGCCGCAAACGTCGTCGATCGCATGCCACGGGGCGCTCCGACTGATGTCGTGGAGCGCCCTTTTCTTTGGATTCGGCGTCTCGTCACAAAAGAGGGTATGAGAACCGTAGCTGAGCCTCGCATATCGTTGCTCA
Source organism: Rhizobium sp. LARHSG275 (assembly GCF_052871115.1). NCBI lineage: Bacteria > Pseudomonadati > Pseudomonadota > Alphaproteobacteria > Hyphomicrobiales > Rhizobiaceae > Rhizobium > Rhizobium sp. LARHSG275. The sequence continues at coordinate 168,793 of NZ_JBIXJN010000004.1, forward strand.
TGCCATAGATTACGCCAATCGGTCGTTGATCAATCGGGCGACACCGACCCCGGTGACCGGCCGGTACCTATTCATAACTTTCGGGAGTTGCATGATGGAATATCGACGTTTGGGAAGGTCGGGCCTGAAGGTGAGCGAGTTCTCTTTCGGCTCATGGGTCACATTCGGCAAACAGGTCAATGGAGGCGACGCCGTCGACCTCATGAAGCTTGCCTACGACAACGGGGTGAACTTCTTCGACAATGCTGAAGGATACGAAAGCGGCAGGTCCGAGATCGTGATGGGCGAGGCGCTCAACCGACTTGGCTGGAGCCGTGACAGCTTCGTCGTCTCCAGCAAGGTCTTCTGGGGAGGCCAGAAGCCCACACAGCGCGGCCTGTCGCGCAAGCATGTGACCGACGCCTGCCATGCAGCGCTCAAGCGGCTTCAGGTCGACTACCTCGACCTTTACTTCTGCCACCGCCCGGATATCGACACGCCGATCGAGGAAACGGTCCGGGCGATGCATGATCTCGTTGCCCAGGGCAAGGTGCTCTATTGGGGCACGTCGGAATGGTCGGCGCAGCAATTGACGGAAGCCTATGCCGTTGCCCGGGATCTGCGCATCACGCCGCCGACCATGGAGCAGCCGCAGTACAACATCTTCGAACGCCAGAAGGTCGAGTCCGACTACTTGCCGCTCTATGACCTGATGGGCCTTGGCACCACGACCTGGTCGCCGCTCGCCTCGGGCGTCCTGACCGGCAAATACAACGACGGTGTTCCGGCCGACAGCCGGATGAACCTGCCGGGCTACGAATGGCTGAAGGAGAAGTGGTCCAGCGATGCCGGCCGCGCCCAGCTCAGACAAGTCGGCGAGCTCGCAAAGCTCGCGGACGAGATCGGCATGTCGATCACGCATCTCGCCCTTTTGTGGTGCCTTGCCAATCGGAACGTCTCGACCGTCATTCTTGGAGCCTCGCGCGCCAGCCAGTTGCAGGACAATCTCGCGGCCCTCTCACACCGACAGAAGATGACGTCTGACGTTCTGGACCGGATCGACACGATCGTCGGAAACAAGCCCGAAGGACCGCGTCGCTTCTAGGCGAACAAATCTCCCTCGACGAGCCGGATTAAGTGTCGTCGAGGGAAAAGCGCCAGCTATGTTACCAGCACCATGGTGCTGCGGGCGGCGGTGGGAATGTTCGAGAATGTGAGGTGCCGCGTAGCGACCCGTACATCCCAATTTCGGTCGTTAGCGAAGCACGTCTTCATCGCAGGCTGCCGCCCCGCTAGTTGCCCCAGACGACGGCTTCCTCATGACGCTTGATCAGGTGGCGCAAGCTCTCGAAGCCGGACCTGACAAACTCGGCGAAGTGATGAGCACGATTTCGTGCTGGCGCGGGAGTAGAGCCTCTCGGGCGGGTCGGGCAACTGCCCAGGCGATTATTTCCGTGCCAGCGGTTATCTCTAAAGCGCCGGATGCTGAGAAGGATCTTCAGATTCCAAGCACGGTCACGAGCGGGGGCGTGAAGTCCTTGAAGCCCAATCTCGGCCAGTCGCACCTTGTGTCAAACCTCGTTTTCGGTTCGTGGCGCTGACATTTCGGGTTGGTCTTGAAGGCGTATCCGGGCAAGGTGACATATCTGGCATTTGCCGTGCAAAGGGCAATGGCGATGCACAGCGTCAATGCGGAGCACATGGTTCTCATGGCACACCTCCAGGCGTCGTAGGAACCTTCAAGTGCGGAGAATTTCCGGTCGATAGTTCTCCCACTTTTGCCGGCCCCCCGCCATTCGCCTAATAGGAGGTGGCGTGGCGTCGTGAGTAATCCATTTAGTGGAGCATTGGCTAAGCGTTCAAGAAACCTGCATAAAATCCCAGACCTCATCGGGGTCGGTGGCGTCCAGCCATACGCTGAGGATTCATCGAAACGATACTTTCGAACGCACAGGCTGGTCGGGCGCCTCGATGACGAACGAAATCGGCGGATCGCAATCGGGCGTCACCACGTCAAGCAACCGGCCGGCGCAAGCGGACGCTACAAGCTTCCGGCTATCGTCTCGATCTGACCGACGCGAGCGGCAAGACCGAGACCATGAGCATGTTCGAGCCGGACAAAGGTTCCGACGGTCAACGGCAACAACTACCTGAAGGATGATGGGAAATAGAGAGGCAGCGCCCAAGCTGTTGATAAATCCGGCTTATACGGCGACGTCATTGATCTCGGTCGGCTGGAAAGCCACCGTGGGTATCAGTCACTTCGAGCCCTCGGCGAATAGGCGAATCACCGGAAATCTGTGTCATGTCGTCGGCCGTCTCGGCGGGCTGAAACGGACGGTTTGGTTAAGCATTTGTAAATTGGTAACGAATCGAGGCATATAGTAACTGCGCAACTGAAGCGCTTTCGTTCAAAATTGCGCAGTTACCTGGGAAAAAGATCATGCAGCCGAGTCTTGCTCTTCAAGACGATCAAGAGCACCTCCCATCGCTTCTGGCAACAGATGCGAAGGAGTTATCCTATCAACTTCAGCAGCATCAGGCAAAAATCTTTCCCCCGCTCTCGCAAAAGACCATCAGAACATTTTCGCCGGCGGAAGCTGCAGCCTTTATCGGCATCGGCGAAGGTTATCTCCGCCAAGTAGCCGCCGACGGCCATGGGCCCGATCCGCTCGCAAACGGACGGCGGCTTTACAGTGCAACGGACATGGACCGGATTCGCCGGGTCCTCGACGAGCGAAACGGAACGCCGAAATATGTGCCGGCCCGCCGGCCCGGGGAAAAGCTCCAGATCATCTCCGTCATGAACTTCAAGGGTGGCTCGGGCAAGACCACTACTGCGGCCCATCTGGCGCAGTTCATGGCGCTTAGGGGCTACCGCGTGCTCGCCGTCGACCTCGATCCGCAGGCCTCCTTGTCCGCCTTGTTCGGTCATCAGCCGGAGTTCGACGTCGGAGAGGGCGAAACGATCTATGGGGCGATCCGATATGAGGAGCCGCGCCCCATCGCCGACATCGTGCGCGCCACCTACACGCCCAATCTGCATCTCATTCCGGGCAATCTCGAGCTGATGGAATTCGAGCACGAGACGCCGAAGGCGATGGCGTCGGGTACGGCGGAGACGATGTTCTTTGCCCGCATCGGCGAAGTCCTGACGGAGATCGAAAGCCTTTACGACGTCGCGGTCATCGACTGCCCGCCGCAGCTGGGGTTCCTGACGATGTCGGCGCTCTGCGCGGCCACCTCGGTGTTGATCACGGTTCACCCGCAGATGCTGGATGTCATGTCGATGTCGCAGTTTCTGACGATGACGAGTGAGTTGATGTCGGTCGTCGAAAAGGCCGGAGGGCGTACCAGCTATGACTGGATGCGCTATCTGGTGACGCGGTTCGAGCCAAATGACGGACCGCAAAGCCAGATGACCGGCTTCATGCGGGCGATCTTTGGCAATCGAATGCTCCACAACGCCATGGTGAAGTCGACGGCAGTGGCCGACGCCGGTGTCACCAAGCAGACACTCTACGAGGTCGAGCGGTCGCAGTTCACACGCGGAACCTACGATCGGGCTCTGGAGTCCCTCAACCTCGTGAACGGCGAGATCGAGGCGCATATTCGCTCGACCTGGGGAAGGAAATAGCAGATGGCGCGCAAGAACCTCATCGAAATTTCCGCTCCGAACCCGGAAAGGATGGACGCAGTCGCACCGCGTGACAATCGTCCGATCGCCGGATTCGTGCCGCAGGAGCGCAGTGCCGCGCCTGTCGGCGGTATCACCAAGACGCTCGGCAACATTACCGAGAAGATGGAGCGGGCAAGTGAGCTGGAACGGCAGCTCGCTGCCGGCCAGACCGTCGTCGAACTCGATCCCGGACTGATCGATGCTTCCTTCGTCAGCGATCGATTGGCGATCGACGCGGCCGAACTCGCGCAACTTGTCGAGCAGATCCGCGAGCATGGGCAGCAGGTTCCGATCCTTGTCCGCCCTCATCCCGAAACCAGGGGACGCTATCAGGTCGCCTACGGCCATCGGCGCCTGGCTGCCACCCGAGAAATCGGCATCCGGGTGCGCGCGGTCGTCCGCGATCTCACCGACGGTCAGCTGGTTGTCAGCCAGGGACAGGAAAACAGCGCTCGAACCAATCTCTCCTACATCGAGCGCGCGCTCTTCGCATCGCGGCTCGAGGAACGCAGCTTTGGCCGCGATGTCATCATGGCGGCTCTCGGCGTGGACAAGGCGGCGCTGTCGAGAATGCTGATCGTCATACGACAGGTTCCCCTGGACCTCGTCAACGCCATAGGCGCAGCACCCGATATCGGCCGCCGGCGATGGCTGGAACTGGGCGAGCGGCTTGAGAAAGCCGACGTCGACAAGATCATCGTGGAGTTGTCCGCGGACGACGCGCGCAAAATTTCGAGCGACGAGCGGTTTCAGCGGGCACTCGTTCTGGCGACGAAGAAGACGGCTGCGCCGAAACCGGCGGTGGCCAAAACTCAGGTTAGTGGCGTGCCTGTCATGATTAAAAAAACAGCGTCCGGTGCAACCTTCGTTTTCGACGCCAAGACCGCACCCGGTTTCGATCAATTCGTCCAGGAAAGGCTGAAGGGCCTGTTCCAGGAGTTCAACAAGGTCAGAGGAGCGTAGCGCGCAAAAGAAAAAGGCCCCCAACGACGCCGTCGTGGAAGCCCTTCTCAGATCTTAAGCACATCGAGAATCGCATTTCCACGAATCACAGTCAAGCGTCTTAGGCACCAAATTGGTGGATGGTTTTCTTTTGCCTGAACGAAGGTGAAGGCAAATGGAGAGTGGATATGTGACGACGCCCTTTGGGCGGCGGCCGATGTCACTTGGCATGCTGGCAAGCCAGCAACTGGCCGAGACCATCGAGCCGGGGATGAAGCGCAGCAAGTGGAAGCTGTTCAGGGCGATCTGCGAAGCGCGGCCGGCGCTCGGCGTTACCGATCGGGCGCTGACGGTGCTCGACGCGCTTCTGACCTTCTACCCAGACGACGAGATCTCCGAGGAGAAGGGCCTGATTGTCTTCCCGTCGAATGCGCAGCTTTCGCTTCGCGCCCGCGGCATGACGCCAGCGACCCTCAGGCGGCATCTTGCCGTTCTGGTCGAGGCCGGCCTGATCCTGCGCAAGGACAGCCCGAATGGAAAGCGCTATGCGCGACGCGACAGGGCAGGGACCGTCGGCGAGGCCTTCGGGTTCAGCGTAGCACCGCTTCTGGCGCGTGCAGTCGAAATCGAAAACCTGGCCGCCCAGGCGGTTGCCGACCGGGAACTGCTGCGCGCGATCAGGGAACGGTTGACCATTTGCCGGCGCGACATCTCCAAGCTGATTGCGACGGCCTTCGAAGAAGAGGTCTCCGGTGATTGGGAAGGCATTTCGGTGATGTTTCGAACGCTCCTCGCCCGGATTCCGCGCGTGGCGACCACTGAGCAATTGACCCCGCTACTCGATGAGATGGGGTTGCTTCGGGCTGAAATCGTCAACTTGCTGGAAAAGCAGATAAAAACACAAAAAATAGACGCCAATGAGTCTCAGATTGAGCATCACAAACAGAATTCAAATCCCAACTCCACATATGAACTTGAACCAAGCTTCGAGACGAAGCAGGGCGAAAGGGCAGTTGCCGATCTTGAACCGAATGCCGGACCGCCGGACGAGCAAAGACTGAAACAACCGAAGCTTTCCGGCAACAGGGCGGGGGGCGCCGCCGATCCAGGGGCTGGGCATAACCTGAAATCCTTCCCGCTCGGCCTCGTCCTCCAAGCCTGCCCCGGTATTCTCGACTACGGGCCTGGCGGAACCATCGGCAACTGGCGAGATTTGATGTCGGCTGCTGTCGTCGTGCGCTCGATGCTCGGCGTCAGTCCCTCGGCCTATGAGGAAGCCTGCTCCGGCATGGGGCCGGAAAATGCCGCCACCGTGATTGCCTGCATTCTGGAAAGGGGAGGCCACATCAACTCGCCCGGCGGCTATCTCAGAGATCTGACCCGCAGGACCGAGAGGGGTGAGTTTGCGATCGGCCCGATGCTGATGGCGCTCGTGCGGGCGAACGGGCCAACAGCAAGGCGTGCCAGTTGACCGGAGGGAAGCCGCGGCCGCGACAAATCGTGTAACGAGACGGTGTGCAATCACCTCTTTACATCTAACATGTTAGTCTGCTACATCTGAGCCGGTAATTGGGAGGAGGCATATTTGACACAAAAATTCGGGCTCTCAGTCGCTCTCGCCACACCATTCGACAGCCACGGCGGCATCATGATCGAGGCGATGATCGAGCAGGCACGGCGAAGCCTCGCGGCCGGATGTTCGAGCGTGACGCTGTTCGGGACGACGGGTGAAGGTTGTTCCATCGGAACCAAGGAACGTGAACGTGTCCTCACTTCCATGCTTGATAATGGGATAGCAGCAAAGCAAATCATCGTCGGCGTGCTGGTCGACGCGGCCGAGGATGCGGCGATGCAGGCCGGGCATGCGCTTTCCGAGGGAGCCCGCAATATCCTTCTTGCTCCCCCTTCCTACTTCAAAAACGTCACTGACGACGGCGTCTTCCAGTGGTTTTCGGCTGTTTTCGCCATCCTGGGCGAGAAGGCGCGAGACATTATCGTCTACAACATTCCCTCGGTCACCATGGTCCCGCTGAGCGTATCGCTGATCGGCCGGCTGCGGACCGCCTTTCCCAATATCGTCACGGGCGTCAAGGATTCCTCCGGCGACTGGCCTTTCACGGAAGCGCTGTTGAAGGCGCATGGCGATCTTGTCATCCTGGTGGGGGACGAACGTCATCTGGCGAAGGGCGTGCGGCTTGGCGGCCAGGGTGCGATCTCCGGCATGGCGAATTTCGTACCCCACGAAGTCAAGCTGATGGCAGAGGACGGCAAGGACGATTCCCGCATCGAGGATTTCGTCGATGAACTGCTGAAATTTCCGGTGACCGCTGCCGTAAAGGCCATGGTGGCTCATTTGACGTCGGATGAAATCTGGCTTGCGGTTCGCCCACCACTCGTTTCAATATCCGGCGAAGGGCAGGCGCAACTCGCTCTTGCGTTCGACACTCTTTTCCGCTCGAAAGTGGCATAGGGCGGACATGTTTCTGGGAGAGGCGATGGACGGAACGGACGAGCAGCCGACACTGCGGGAAAAGGCGTATGAGAGCTTCACACGCCACCTTCTTGCGCGTGACGTGCGCCCCGGCCAGTTCGTTTCGCAGCGCCGCCTCGTCGAGCTGACGGGGTTGACGCTTGGCGCCATCCGCGAACTCATCCCGAGGCTCGAAGCCGAAGGCCTGATCAAGACGGTGCCCCAGCGGGGGTTGCAGATTGCGCATATCGACCTGAACCTTATTCGCGAGGCGTTCCAGCTGCGCGTCTTCCTGGAGAAGGAGGCGGTCGCGCTTTTCACCCGCTCTGCGTCGGACGAGACGATCGCCGGGCTGCTGAAGCAGCATCGGGATATCGCCGACGCCATTCGAAACGGCGATGGATCGCACGAGTTGGAGGTGCACGCGCAAGCTGTCGATTGGGGCATGCACGATGCCTTTATCGATGCGCTTGGAAATACCATCATCTCGAATGCCTACCGGGTGAACTCGATCAAGATGCGCCTGATCAGTCAGGATCGTTTTCGCATCGATGGTCACGTCGGACCTGTCATGGGCGAGCATCTGAAAGTGCTCGAGGCGATCGAAAGACGATCGGCGGAGGACGCCGTCAACAGCCTTGTCGCACACATTAATCACGCAAGAGATCGTGCGCTCAGGATATAATCGGAAATAAACAGCCGGGGGTGAGGAGATCGCCGGCAAAAGGAGGAGGTACCACATGTCATCGTTTTTGAACCCGACGAGGCGCGGCTTTCTGGCGGGTACGGCCGCTTTTGGCGCCAGCAGCATGCTCGGCGTGCGGTTGGCGTCGGCTGCCGTCGATTGGAAGCGCTTTGCCGGCACGACGCTCGAAGTCAACCTGGTCAAGAGCCCGCGCAGCGAAATACTTCTGAAGTACCTGTCCGAATTCGAGGAGCTTACCGGCATCAAGGTCAATGCCGAAGCGACGCCCGAACAACAGCAGCGTCAGAAGACGACCATCGAGCTGAGCTCCGGCAAGCCGAGCTTCGACGTCGTGCACATGAGCTATCATGTCCAGAAGCGGCAGTTCGAAAAGGGCGGCTGGCTTGCGGATATCGGCGGTTTCCTCAAGGACCCCTCTCTGACCGACCCGTCTCTGGTTGAAACCGACTTTGCCGAAGCCGGCCTGACTTTTGCCAAAGATCCGGACGGCGTTCTGCGTTCGCTTCCATTCTCGGTCGATTACTGGATCATCTATTGGAACAAGGCGCTGTTCGAGAAGAAGGGGCTTTCCTACCCGACGACGTTCGAAGAACTCGCCAGTGCTGCGGAGGCGCTCACCGATCCTTCGAGCAACACCTACGGCTTCGTCGCCCGCGGCCTGAAGAACGCCAATACGCCGGTCTGGACGTCGCTGCTGCTCGGCTATGGCTCGAGCCCGCTCGGCCCTGATGGCAAGCTGCGCACGACATCGCAGGAAGCGATCGATGCGGCCAAGCTCTATCAAAGGCTGATGACCAAGACAGCCCCTCCCGGCGTCTCCGGCTTCAACTGGGCCGAGGCGCAGTCTGCCTTTCTGCAGGGCAAGATCGGCATGTGGCTGGACGGTGTCGGTTTTGCGCCGCCGATTGAGAATCCGGAAAAGTCCCGCGTCGTCGGCCAGGTCGGTTACGGCATCATGCCGAAAGGTCCGAAGGCACAGGCCGCGGGCACTTTCGGCGACGGGCTTGGCGTCGTCGCGGCAAGCCAGAAAAAGGAAGCCGGCTATCTCTTCTGCCAATGGGCGATTTCGCATGAAATGGGCGCACGTCTGCTGCAGGCTGGCGCCGGTGTTCCTTTCCGCCAGTCCGTCCTCGAGGACGCAAAGGTTCGCGAAGGCGTCAAAATGCCGGGTGCATGGCTTGATGCCGTCGTCGGTTCCGGCAAGATCTCGCAGCTCGCGCTGCCGGTCATCATTCCGGTCACCGAGTTCCGCGACGTTTATGGCGTCGGTCTCACCAACATGATCGGCGGCGCCGATCCCGAAACAGAACTGAAGGCAGCGACGGCACAGTTCGAACCCGTCCTGGCAAAAAGCGAGGGATAATGGCCTCGACAAGCATCGAAACGGCTGCCGTGGCCAAGACGTTGAAAGGAAGGAGCAAACCGGATCGGTTTGCTCCCAACTACTGGCCCTTCGTCATCCCGGCGCTCATCGTCATAGCCGCCGTCATCGTCTTTCCGTGGGTATTTACGGTCTGGATGAGCGTCAACAGCTGGACGCTCGGCCAGTCGCAGGTCTTTGCGGGGCTGGACAATTACGTGCGCCTCGCTTCCGACATTCGCTTTTGGGAGTCGCTGTGGCACACAGTGCTCTATACGACGCTCTCGGTGGTGGTTCCCCTGTTTCTGGGGACGCTCGCGGCGCTGATTTTCGATGCTCAATTTCCGCTGCGCGGTCTTATACGCGGCATATTCGTGATGCCGATGATGGCCACACCCGTCGCCATTGCCCTCGTCTGGACGATGATGTTCCATCCGCAGCTCGGCGTCCTTAACTATCTCCTCTCCTTCATCGGCATCGGCCCGCAGGAGTGGATCTATAATCAGAGCAGCGTCATCCCGTCGCTGGTGCTGGTCGAGACCTGGCAGTGGACGCCGCTTATCATGCTGATCGTGCTCGGCGGTCTGGCGGCGGTTCCGCGCGAGCCCTATGAAAGTGCTGAAATCGACGGCGCCAATGTCTGGCAGAAATTCCGCTATCTGACGCTGCCGATGATTGCGCCGTTCCTGATGATTGCCGTGATCATCCGCAGCATCGATGCGGTGAAAAGTTTCGACATCATCTATGCCATGACCCAAGGCGGTCCCGGCACGGCGTCGGAGACGATCAACATCTATCTCTACAACACCGCTTTCGCCTATTACGATATCGGCTATGGCTCGGCGATGGCGGTTGTCTTCTTCATCCTCATCGTCCTGCTCTCCTTCGTCCTTATGATGCTCCGGCAGCGCGTGAACTGGTCCGACGGGGAGGCACGCTGATGAAGCGCAAGACACTCGATCGCATCGGACTGCTGTTTGTTGCCCTGGTGATGATCTCGCCGGTCGTCCTGTTCTTCCTCTGGATGATCTCGCTGTCGCTGAAATATGAGATCGACAGCGGCGCCTATCCGCCGATCTTCATTCCGGAGCGCTTGGCCTGGTCGAATTATCTGAAGGTCTTCGAAGAGAATAACTTCTTCCTCTATCTCTGGAATTCGGTGCTGGTGACGGGTGCGGCCACGCTTCTGGCGCTGCTGATAGGCGTACCGGCCGGATATGGCATCGCACGGCTGAAGGCGGAGAAGTCCGCTATGGTCATCATGATAGCGCGCATGACGCCCGGCCTTTCCTTCCTGATCCCGCTCTTCCTGCTGTTCCAGTGGTTGAATGTGCTTGGCACGCTCATGCCGCAGATCATCATCCATCTCGTCGTCACCGTGCCGATCGTCGTGTGGATCATGATCGGCTATTTCGAGACGACGCCGATGGAGCTGGAAGAGGCTGCAAGCATCGACGGCGCGACACCCTGGCAGGTTTTCCGCTTGGTCGCCTTGCCCATCGCCAGGCCGGGCATCGTCGTCGCCTTCATCCTGTCGGTCATCTTCTCGTGGAACAACTTCGTCTTCGGCATCGTGCTCGCCAGCCGCGAGACGCGCACGCTTCCTGTGGCGGTTTACAACATGCTCTCGTTCGAGCAGGTCAGTTGGGGACCGCTCGCGGCTGCCGCGTTGATCGTCACCTTGCCTGTGCTGATATTGACGGTATTTGCGCAACGGCAGATCGTGGCGGGCCTGACGGCCGGAGCCGTCAAGTGAGCGGGTGAGACAACGGTTTTGACGACTTCTTCTGCCTTCGAGCAGCCTCCCGGTCGGGCGCGCCGCGTTTTGTGTGTCGGCGCGGCGGTTATGGACACCGTATTTCGCGTGCGCTCGTTGCCCACCGGCCAGGGAAAAATTCTGCCCTACGATATGCTGCAGATCGCCGAGGGCATGGCGTCGAGTGCTGCCTTTGCGGTCGGCCGGCTGGGCGGCCATGCCAGCCTCTGGGGTGCTGTCGGCAATGACGCCACCGGCGATCGCATCATTGCCGATCTCAGCGAGAGCGGTATAGATACGAGCGGCATGCTGCGTGTGGAAGGCGCCCGCTCGGCGATCTCTACCATCCTTGTCGATGATCAGGGCGAGCGCCTCATTGTGCCTTTCTATGATGCGGGCCTGCACGAGACGGTCAAGCCGGTCACAGCAGAGGACATTTCTTCTTTCGACGCGGTTCTGGTTGACGTCCGGTGGCCGAAGCTCGCACTGGCGACGCTGTTGGGGGCCCGAGAGGCAGGCAAGCCGGCCATTCTCGATGGCGATGTCGCAAGCGATGGCGTGATCGAGATGCTGGCGCCGGCAGCCAGCCACATCGTGTTCTCGCAGCCGGCGGCCGAACGGCTTTCTGGAGCAGCCGAGCTGGTGAAGGTCGTCGGCCTTTTGAAACGAAAGTTCGAGCATGCTTTCGTCAGCGTCACCGCTGGCGAAAACGGCTGCTTCTGGTTCGATGACCTGACCGGCGAAGTCTTCCATTTTGCCGCTCCGAAGGTGAGGGCCGTCGATACGCTCGCAGCCGGCGATATCTTCCATGGCGCTTTTGCGCTGGCTACTGCGGAAGGCATGCCGATCGAAGAGACGATGCGCTTTGCATCCATGGCGGCGGCGCTCAAGTGCCAAGTGTTTGGCGGTCGCACCGGGGCACCTAACAGAGCCGAGGTCGGCGATGCCCTGCGGGATTGGGACGTCGGCGTTAGCCGCAGCGCTTTGCTCCCGTTATGAAATTCGAAACGCGATCAGCGCCCCATCAGCTTTTGACTGAGCCGGCGGTCATGCCCGCCAGGAAGTAGCGTTGAGCAACCAGATAAAGGACCAGGAGGGGCAGGGAACCGAGCACGCTCATCGCCATCATCTCGTTCCATTCGAAGGCGTGCTGGCCCATCAGAAGCTGGATACCGATCGGAACCGTCCTGAGGTTCATCGATTTCGTCAGCGTCAGCGCAAAGAGGAATTCGTTCCAGGCTAGCAGAAACGTGTAGACCGCCGTGGCAACGATCCCGGGGATGGAGACGGGAACGATGACGCGCCAAAGCGCCGTCCAGCTTGAGCCGCCGTCGACAAGGACGGCCTCGTCCAGTTCTTTCGGCAGCGTGTTGAGATAGCCTGTCATCAGCAGGACGGCGTAAGGCAGGGTGAAGACCATGTAGGTGAGGATCAGCGCCAGATAGGTATCGAAGATCCTGAAGGCGACCACCATTCCGAAATAGGGGATGAGAAGGGTGATCGGCGGAACGGTCTGGGTGCTGATGATGAAGATGTTCAAGGTGTTCTTGAACCGGAACTGATAGCGGCTGAAACCGTAGGCGGTCACGATCGCGACGACCAGAGTCAGGCAGGTGACGACGCCGGCCACGAAGTAGCTGTTGATGAAGAACCGCACTTTTACCGGATCGTTGAAAATCGTCAGATAGGCGGCGACCGTAAAATCATCCGGCAACAGCCGCGGCGGAAGGGCGAAGATTTCCGTATTCGATTTCAGCGAACTGAAAAACATCCACACGATCGGAAAGGTGGAGAAGACAAGACCGATCGCCAGGCCGAGATAGGTCAGGATGGTCGGCAATGCCGAACTCTTGAAGGAACGCTTTGCCATGGCGGTTACCTGCGCTGCTGGTGTTTGATATAGAAATAGGTAACGCTCATCGAGATGATCAGGATGATCATCGCACTCGCCGAAGCCAGTGAGAATTCGTACTGGGAGAAGGCGAGTTTATAGGTGAAGGTGGAGAGCACTTCCGTCGAATAGATCGGGCCGCCGCCCGTCGTCATCCACACCAGCGGAAAAACCTGCATCGTCCAGATGAAATCGAGGAGCGCGATGCTGATGATGATCGGCATCAGCTGCGGAATGGTGATGTACCAGAACTTTTGCACTTCGTTCGCGCCGTCGATACCGGCTGCCTCGTAAAGCTCCTTCGAAATGCCCTGGAGGCCGGCGAGCAGGCTGACCATGTAGAGCGGATAGCCTGCCCAGATGTTTGCGAAGGTCAAAGCGTGGATGGCGGTGCGTGTCGACGAAAACCACTCGACCTTGAAGTTGATGATATGGAGCGCCATCAGCACGCTGTTTATGACGCCGTTCGGGTCGAGCAGCAGGCGCCAGATGATGGCGATAATGACGGCGGTGAACAGCCAGGGCAGGATGAAGAGTACACGCAGGATGCTGCGAATAAGCGGATCGACGCGGTTGGTGTTCAACAGCAGCGCAAAGGCCAAGCCGATGATGAAGTGGAAGACGACGCTCATGATCGTGAAGTAAAGCGTCTGTACCAACGATTGCCAGAAGACCGGATTTTCGAAGATGGTCATATAATTCTGGACGCCCGCGAAGGCAGCGTCCTTTTTCATGATGGCGCCATCCATCAGCGAATATCTGAAGACCATCACCATGGGGAACAGCATCAGCAGCACAAGCAGCAGGCTCGCCGGCGAAACGTAGAAATACGGCACCAGCTTCCTCAAGGTGCTGTAACGAAGCCATCCTTTTCTCCGCGCTTTGGATTGCGCAACGACCAGAGCCGTAGCCGAATGGTTCATGAGCTGTGACTTTCTATTCTGCCGAAATTTGACGACTTGCACCGGCAGCGCCTGTTTGCGCTGCCGGTGATCCGTGAAAGCGACGTGCTTAGAACTTCGCCAGCCAAGCCTTCTCGGTGTTGGCGGCTGCCTCCTTGGCTGACTGCCCGCCGTCGAACATCTTCTGAACTTCGACATTCATGTCGCGCATCAGCTCTTCGGCAACCGGAAGGCCGACGAATTCGTTCGCCGGATAACCGCTCTGGAAGATTTTGAAGGCTTCCGCGAAGATCGGGTCCGAGGCCACGAAGTCCGGCTTGGCATGGACGTTGCCGGGGAAGGCGTTGGCAATCGAGACCAGACGGCCGTTGACGTCAGGGCTCATCAGGTATTCGACGAGCTTCCAGGCCTCTTCCTTGTGCTGGCTGCCCTCGCTGATGCCGATGCCCCAGGACGCATAGGGCATGCCGCGCTTGCCTGTGTAGCCGTCAGTGGCCGGCAAGGCGGAGATGCCGAAATTGAGCTTCGGATTGCGCTCGCGGATGAGGTTCACATGGGCGAGGGAATCCACCATCATGCCGACGCGGCCGTTGACGAATTCCTCGACCTTGTCCTGTTCCTTCTTGGCGAAGATGCCGGGAGAAATAACGCCTTCCTTGTTGAGGGAGGCGATATAGTCGAGCGTGCCGACGACGGCGGCATTTTCGAGGTCAGGCTTGCCGTCCTTCATCATCGAGGCGCCGGAGGCCCAGACCCAGGACATCACGTCGTTCTGGATACCGCTCGGAGACTGCAGCGACAGCGGCAGAACCCAGCCGTACTGGTTCTTCGAGGCGTCGGTCATCTTCTTTGCGGCTTCGGCGAATTCCGTGCGCGTGGTCGGCAGCTTGTCGACGCCGGCGGCCTTGGAGATATCCAGATTGACGAAGACCGGGTAGACGAAGGATGCCAGCGGGAACATCACGCTCTTGCCATCGACCTTGACGATATCGGTGATCTGGCTCTTGTCGTATTTCGCCTTCTCCATCAGTTCGTCCATCGAGGCGATCGCGCCCTGCTTGGAGAGCCCGTTTACCCAGGCACCATCCAGCCCTACCACGTCGCTCAGCGTTCCGGAGGCTGCGCCGACGACGATCTGGTCACGCGTCGTGGCATAGGGACCGCTAACCAGCGTCACCTTAATGCCGGGATTTTTGGCCTCGAAATTGTTCATAATGCCGCGCAGGGCGCCGGACGGCATTTCGGGTTCCCACCATTGAATGAACTCGATGGTGGTGTCGGCAAACGCGGATGTGGCGCAGAGCGCCCATACCGCTACGGCCGCCCGCATGGTCACGCCGAATTTCCTGATATTCATCTGTGCCTCCCAAAGATTGTCCCGTTAATCGATCCTCCTCAAGATCGTAGGCAAAGTAGGTTCCCTGGAGCCCCTAGCTGTCAATGAAGAACTGCGATCGGGAAAAGATGGGAGGCCGGCATGCACGGCGCGTGTTGAGTTAAATCGTTGATGGAAAACAATAAAATTGATTGACATCGGCAGTAATTTTCTACAGCATTTGTGTTGCTTGTGATGCATTTTTTCTTTACTTTCGTAAACAAATGAAAGTTTACCCAACAGAATGAAAAGCGTGGAACCTGGCGTCTTCACTGCAAATTTGGGAATTTGGGGTGCTGAAACAAGCACCTTTTGCAACCACGCAGCGCAGACGGTGCAATTCGCAGTGAAGGGAATATTTCGATTTTCGAAAGGGAGGGCGGAGCCTGCACCAAAAACGACGGATCACGCCGGCTTACGCGGTGATTTTCGACGCTTCAGGATCCGAAGATCACCTGTACAAATTGCCGAATGCGTGATTTGGCGCGCCAGAGGATCGGCCGTTGCGTGAATCATTGCCGATCGGTTGTCGTCGTCCCGCCAGTAAGGAATTGAATGGCCAAGAAAAACTATAAATCGATGGACGACTTCGCGACCGCCGCCGGCGTCTCGCGTCCGACCTTGTCGAAATATTTCGATGACCCCTCGCAGATCAAGGAGGTGACCCGCAAGCGGATCGAGGCGGCTCTCAAGAAGTCGCATTTCGAGCCGAACCTTTTCGCGCGGCATCTCAATCGCAAGCGGACCAGGAATATCGGGATTCTGGTCCCGACCATGTCGGATCCCTTTTATGTGCAGGTGGTGTCGCTGATTGAGCTGGAGTTGCGTGAAAGAGGATTCTGGCCCGTCCAAATCTCTTCGCACACGCGGCCGGAGCTGGAGGCGGAGGCCGTGCGGACCTTACTCTCGCTGAAGGTCGCGGGTGCGATCGTGGCGCCGCTCGGAGCCGGTTCGCGCCGTTCCGCGCTGGAAAGGCTGAGGGATGCCATACCCGTCGTCTGCTTCGACAATCCTGCCGACGCCGACCTTCCCTATGTCGGCAACGATAACGCGCAAAGCATGGCAGCCATTGTGCAATATCTCTGCCGGTCCGGTGAGCCGCCGATCTTCCTGGAAATTCCGCATATGACCGAAAATGCCGGCGAGCGGCAGGAGAGCTACCGCGCGACCATGCTGAGGGAAGGGCATTCCCCGCTGGTCATAGATTGCGACGCGCCACCTTCCTGGGAATTCGAGCGTCTCGGATACGAGCAGATGCAGAGAATTCTTGGCACTGGCGGTCTTCCGGGCAAAACGCTCCTATGTGCCAACGACCGCTTCGCTTTCGGCGCGATGGCAGCCGCCTTTGCGTCGGGACTGAAAATCGGCCGTAGCGACACGTGCGACGTGCGCATCGCCGGACACGACGATCACCCGCTTAGCCGATATACCTGTCCGTCACTGACGACCATGGCCCAGAACGCACCCGAGATCGCCGCGAAATCCGTGGAGCTTTTGTTGGCACACATCGAAAGCGAGGATGATGGAACGACCCCGGTGACGAACAGGGTGATCCTCGAGGCAACGCTTGTTATGCGCGATTCGGCTTGAGACTGGGCGGGTTCCCGTTTCAACGGGCAAGCGCAGGGTCCATGGTGCGCCATGCCATTGCAATGGCTTCTAGAGCCTCCTGCCCCTCCGGAATGGCCCCGCGCTTCGACACGAATCCATGAATCTGTCCGGGCCAGGTGCAGCTTGTGGCCTGCGCTTCCGAGCTGAGCCGCTCGGCATAAGCGGCCCCTTCGTCGAACAGCACGTCATATCCGGCAAGGATCACCAGTGCCGGCGCCACGCCCGTCAGCGACGCCACGCTCAGCGGCGAGGCGCGCCAATCCGACCGGCTTTCGGCGTCCGGCAGGTAGTGGTCTCGGAACCATTTCATCGCTGCGGCCGTCAAGCCGAAACCCTCTTCGTAACGTGAGTAGCTGTCGCTTGTCTGCAACTGGTCGGTCACTGGATAGATCAACACCTGTCCGATGATATCAGGCACCTGTCCGTCCCGCGCCAGCAGGGCGACGACGGCGGCCAAATTGCCGCCGGCGCTATCGCCGGCAACGATAATCCGCAAGGGATCGATGCCGAGCGCATCCGCCTGTTCCGTCATCCAGACGAGTGCGGCGGCGCAGTCGTCGATCGCTGCCGGAAAGGGATGTTCGGGGGCGAGGCGATAGTCGGGTGAAACGACGACTGCGCCCGCCATATTGGCCAGCGTCCGGCAGATATCCCCATGGGTTTCGGGCGCGCCGATCACAAAGCCGCCGCCATGGAGATAAAGCAAGGCCGGTGCGCCCCGGCGCGGCGCAGCGCGGCCGCGCCATATCTTCAACCTGATTGCGCCTGCATGCCTTTCCAGGATCTCGGCTACGTCTTCAAGCGGCCGCTGGATGTCTGCGAAACTATCGAGATACTGCTGCCGCGCCAGCGCCGGGGTGCAGCTTTCGACCGGCGTTTGCGGATCGCCAGGCCATGCAAGGGCGCGTTTGGCGGATTCGTCCAATTGGATCATGCCAGCAAACTCCTCGCTTCGTCTTCCCGCAATTCTTTTGGCTGCGCGACGATACCCGGAATGGTCTGCGCCGTACCGGTTTCACCTGCACGCAGGATCGCTTCCATGACTTCGAGCACGTGCAGTGCGAGATCGCCCGAAGCGCGTGGCGCACGGCCTTCGATGATTGCGCGCGCGAGATCGGCAAGACCAAGCATGCGGTAGTTGGCCCGATCCGGTGCTGCGATCGGCCAATTGACGGCGCCGAAAAGTTCGCCGGATGTATCCGTTTCCTGCCAGGGCGCGCCGCGGCTGGAGAGCGCGACGGAGCCGCCGAAATTGTCGGGGTCGGGCAGGCGTAGCGAGCCTTCGGTTCCGTGGAGCTCGATGGGATGGTTGGAGTGGCGGAAGACGTCCCAGGAGGTGCCGAAGGTGACCGTGGCACCGCAATCGAATTCCAGCAGTGACAGCACGCTGGTCGGCGTACCGACTTTGAATGTGGCGCCCTGTTTCGGCCCCTCGGCGGTGATGAGCCGCTCTTCCTGCCCGCTTGTGGCGACGGCCTGCACACGGCGGATCGGGCCCATCAGATTGACCATCATCGTCAAATAGTACGGTCCCATATCCATGACCGGGCCTGCGCCGGCCTGATAGTAGAAGCTGGGGTCCGGATGCCAGTGCTCCATGCCGCGCCCCATCATGAAGGCTGTCCCGGTCACCGGCTTGCCGATGGCGCCGGCCTCCATCTGCCGCCGGGCGTGGCGTCCGGCTGCGCCCAGGAACGTGTCTGGCGCCGAGCCGAGCATGAGGCCCCTTACGGCGGCGGCATCCACCAGCCGGCGTCCTTCTGCGGCCGTGACACCGAGCGGCTTCTCCGTGAAGACATGCTTGCCTGCCGACAGCGCCCGCATCGAAACGTCAAAATGCGCAGCCGGGATCGTCAGATTGAGGATGAGGTCGATGCTCTTATCGTCAATGAGGCTATCGACGTCAGCCGCCCGCAGATCGAACTCCGCCGCGCGGCGCTTGGCGGCGTCTGCGTTCAGATCTGCACAGGCGATGATTTCGACGCCGCGAAACAGCGGCGCGTTGCGCATATAGGCGAGCGAAATATTGCCGCATCCTACAACGCCGATCCTGAGTTTCATACCATTGGTCTGTGCCATCTAAGAACCTGATTTTGCCGATGCGGGTGCGAAGGGCTGAGAGGTGCGTTACATCTTAATCGCAAGGAATAAAATATATTGACGTACGGTAACATTTGACCGTACGTAATGGCAAGACGCTGGCGTCGCAATCCCCGCTGAAGAGCCCGCCGTTCCGGTCTTCGGCCGCCTCTCCAGGCGGAGGAGGTTTGGCAAGGCCGGCGAAGCCTCCGAGGATTGCACCCGCGGGGAAGTCGCCGGCTTCGGTATCGGCTGCATCAATGGACAGGTCAGGATTAAGATATGAAAAATGCTGAGCTGCAGATCGGCTGCCAGACATTCACCTGGGAGATGCTGGGTACCGGTTGGGGCGGCGGTCCGGACGATCTGGTGCGCGCCATTGCCGACGGCGGATATGCCGGTATCGAAATCACCGACACGATGATCGGTCACTACGCGCTCAAGCCTGCCGACTTTGCCCGCACCCTGACGGACGCCGGTTTGGCGCTGGTTTCCTTTGCTTTCGGCTCCGCCAGCGGCTTCACGATGGCGGAAAAGATTGCCTCCGATCTCGACACGGCGCGGCGATGGGTCGATTTCGCGGCGAACTTTCCCGGCGCGATGATCTCGATGGGATCGGCGACGGTCGTCTCGGACGGCCCGCGGGATGAGAAATTCGCCATTGCGGCCGAGTGCTACAATCGTGCGACCGAGATCGGACAGTCGGCCGGCGTTGCCGTTGCTGTTCATCCTTCCTCGCACCACAACACGCTGCTCTTTACCCGGAACGAGTATGATCGCCTGTTTGCTCTCTTGGACCCGCGGGTGGGTTGGGTGCCGGATACCGGCCATATCCTGCGAGGCGGCCAGCAGATCGGCGATACGCTGGCGGCCCACCGGGACCGGATCCGCTACGTGCATCTGAAGGATGTGGACGCCGACGGGACCTGGGCGATGCTCGGCGAAGGCGTCTGCGACGTGCCTACCGTGATTTCGGCCGTTCGGGATGCGCCGAACTTTATCGGCTGGATCGTGGTGGAAGAAGAATCGGACCATGCCGGATCCGATCCTGCCGCCGCCGTTCGCGCGAACCGCGAGACGCTTCGACGTCTGGGGTTTTAGCCCATCTCGTAGTCCGTGGCGTCGGCCAAAGCCATCCGTCGACGCCAAAGCCTCCCCTGTCTCTCTTGTAAATTGGAGAAGTGGACTGCAGGTCACGCGTAGCGAACCTCCACGCCCAGCTTGTCCAGCCTATGGCGAATGCTGTGCGGCATGTTGCTGTCCGTGATGATCAGATCGACGCGCGATAGCGAGAAGGCTTTGGACGAAGCGCCGATGTCGAATTTGCTCGAATCCGCCACGAGGACGACACGCCGGGCCATGCGAACCAGGTTACGCTTGGTCCGCGCCACGTCCTCGGAGACATCGACGACATCGAAGGCCTGATCGATTGCGTGGGCGCCGACAAAAGCCTGGTGGGCGACGAGGCCGCCGACCGCTTTGTCGGAGTCCTGTACGATCGTGCTCACGGTGCTGGGAAACACGCGGCCGCCGATCATGTGCACGTCGAGCCCTGGCCGGTACATCAGATGCTGGGCGATGTTCATTGCCGTTGTCGCAACCACGACGTTGTTGACCGGTGGCATCTGCATGGCAACCTGCAGCAGCGTCGAACCGCTGTCGAAGACGATCGACTGATTGTCGATGATCTGCCGCGCAGCCATCTGGGCGATGCGTCGCTTCGCATCGAAATTGCGTTGCATGCGTTCCTCGAAGGCCGCTGCCGGCGAGTCGGATGGCAGGGCGATTGCACCGCCATGCGTTTTGATCAGCTGCTTCTTAGCGTCCATGATTTCAAGATCGGAGCGGATCGTCACTTCCGAGACCTCGAAAAATTCCGCGAGCTGGCGGGTGCGTGCCTGACCGACCCGTTGAAGTTCCAGCATGATCTGCTGCCGCCTCTGTTCTGCAAGCATATGTGATCCCGACTGCTGTTATTTGCGACACTGCGACTTTTGAAAAACGAAAGCTCGCTGTCCCATCCTACGGCTTCTGCTGCAGAAATAATCGTTCCATGACGAAAATGCACGTCAAAAATTCATCGTTCACGTAAAAACGAAAGAAATCGAAATATTGAATGTTTGTTTGTTTTCGAGTTAGGGTTTTTCCAGCATCGGTGCCGGCAATCGCAAGCCTGCAATCACAAAGCCGGCAATCACAAAGGAAGTATCGCTATGGGTCTCGGAACCAAAGTCCGCCTTGCACGCCTGTTCTCGAACCCATCGGGTCATCTGTTCGGAGGCGCCGTCGATCATTTTGTCGGTTATGGCAATGTGCGTGAGGGCGGGCTTGCCGACCTGCCGGGTGCGCTGAGACGCGTCATGGCGGGAGGCCCCGACTATATCAGTATCCAGCCCGGCGCGGCGCGCCACCTCTGGTCGGAATATGCCGGAAAGGCAGCGCTCGTCATTCAGGGTGGTTGCTTCACCGCCGACGACCGTATTCGCCAGCTCATTGCGACCCCGGAAGACGCGGTGCGCTATGGTGCGGACGCACTGGCTGTCGCCATTCCCGTGCGCGGCGCCACCGAAGGAGAGTATATCCGCTGGCTCACCGATACGGTCAACGCCGCCGCCCGCTTCGAGATGCCGGTCGTCGCCCATGTCTATCCCCGCGATTTCTCCGACGGCGGCAAGATCGTGTTCACCCCGAATGAGATTGCTTATGCGGTGCGCATCGGCTTCGAGGCCGGCGTCGACGTGATCAAGGTCGGCTACACCGGCGATTTCGAGTCCTTCCGCGAGACCGTTGCGACCTGCCCGATTCCGGTCGTGATCGCCGGCGGCCCGAAGACCGATACGCTGCTCGGAGCGCTCGTCCAGACGTCGGAGGCATTGCGCGCCGGGGCCAAAGGCGCGGTCGTCGGTCGCAACCTTTGGGGTCACGGCGATACGACGATGGCCGCTCGCGCCTTCAAGCTGGTCATTCATAAGGGCATGGCGCCAGAGGATGCGCTGGCGGCGGCCGGTGCTTGAGACGTGTCGCGCCCTTTCCAGGTTCTGGGCTTCGGCGCCCTGGCAATCGATGACATCATTTATGTCGATCGGGGGCTGACGGCCGGCAAGGGGAAAGTGACGAAGCGTGCCACGGACCATGGCGGCAACGTGGCGACGGCCCTGGTTGCCGTCGCCCGGCTCGGCGGGCGCGCCGGCTTCATCGGCTGGCTCGGCGATGAGCGGGCGGCGGATGTGGCGGGCAGCGAACTCGAGCGCGACGGCGTCGACATATCGCTGGCTCCCCGCCACGCTGATGCCGCGCCGATCCGCTCCGTGATCACGGTTGGTCCCGACGGCGACCGGTTCATCGCTTATGACGACGATGTGCTGCACGGCACGGCGGATTCGCTGCCTGACGAGGCTTTGATGCAGGCCCCGGTACTGCTGATCGATGGTTATGCCACGCACTCGGAAAGTGTCGTGGCGCGCGCACGCGCCCTGGGCTTGGCCGTGATTGCCGATATCGAATGGACGGTCGGTGCCGCGACCGACCGGATCCTGGCTTTCGCCGACCACCTGGTGCTGCCGCTTGCCTTCGGGCGGGAGTACACCGGCGAGGGTGATCCAATGATGATCCTGGACAAGCTCTGGTCCGAGGATCGGTCCGCGGTTGTCCTGACTGACGGCGAACGAGGGACCTACCTCCGCCAGAAAAGCGATGCCACCCGCTGGCATGTACCGGCCTATCAGGTTCAGGCGGTCGACACGACCGGCGCCGGGGATTGTTTTCACGGTGCCTACGCCCTTGCCCTCGCTAGGGGTAAAAGCCCGCTTGATTGCACTGCCTATGCCACGGCGGCGGCCGCCATTTCCGTGACCGCACGGGGAGGGCGCAGAGGTCTGCCGGATCACCGGACGTGCCTGGCATGGATGGCGGCGGAGAATGCGCCCACGACGCTCCCGATGCGCCAATCATAAAAGTTACGCGCGATAAAAAATATAGTTCCGCAAATAATTTTTAATTTTTTGTAAAATACCTCTTTCTTTCAAAGAGATATGCAGATCGTCTGACCGATTACAGCGAGTTTTCCTCGATTCTTTTGTTGACTTTGAAGCTCAGTCCTGAGCCTTCTTGTCGAAACGATTGGAGATGGCAGGGAGCGCTGTCTGAAGGTGCGATCCTGACCGGTACGGGAGGACGAGACGTGGCTGTGGTTGTACTCGACAAAATCTGCAAGACCTATGGAAACAGCTACCATGCGATCAAGGATCTGAGCCTGACGATCCATGATGGCGAGTTTCTGATTCTGGTCGGGCCGTCCGGATGCGGAAAATCGACCGCTCTGCGCATGATTGCCGGGCTCGAGGAAATCAGTAGCGGAACGTTGAGCATCGGCGGTCAGGACGTCGTGGATCTCGCGCCTAAGGACCGGGACATTGCCATGGTCTTTCAAAGCTATGCGCTTTATCCGCACATGACCGTCTTCGACAACATTGCCTTTTCGATGAAGCTGGCCGGAAAGAACAAGGCCGAACGCACCAAGCGCGTGCATGAGATCGCCAAGATCCTGCAGCTGGAGCCCTTGCTGGGCAACAAGCCCGCGCAGCTCTCCGGCGGCCAGCGCCAGCGGGTTGCGATGGGCCGCGCCATGGTCCGCGAGCCCGCGGCATTCCTCATGGACGAACCGCTCTCGAACCTCGATGCGAAGCTGCGGGTTCAGATGCGGGCAGAGATCGCCAGCCTGCAGAGACAGCTGGGCGTGACGACGATCTACGTGACGCACGACCAGACCGAAGCGCTGACCATGGGCGACCGGGTCGCGGTGCTGAAGGGCGGCGTGCTTCAGCAGGTGGATACGCCCAGGGCTCTCTATCACCGGCCGGTCAATGCGTTTGTCGCCGGCTTTATCGGCTCGCCGTCGATGAACCTTTTCGAAGGGCGTCTGGCGGGCGGGCGGATCCATCTGCCGGGCTTCTCCATTCCCTTGTCCGACGGCGCCACCGAGCGCGCTCCCGGCCTGTCCGCCTTTGAGGGAAAGGACGTGATCTTTGGGGTCAGGCCCGAGGACCTCTACGACAGCCGGTTGCCGTCAGGCGCCTCCCATCCGACGATTCCGGTTGTCGTGAAGTCGATCGAGGAGCTCGGGTCCGAGCTGATCGTGCATTTGAAAATCGACGCGGTCCGGATCGACTCGGGCGACCCCGATGCCGTCGAAGACCTGAGCGGGGCCGCCAATGCCGTCGCGCGCTTCGAAGCGGTCAGCGCGGTCGAGACGGGCCAATCGATCGATCTGGCCATCGACCCGGCGAAACTGCACTTTTTCAATCCTCAAACACATATGGCGCTATGAAGTGAGGAGGGAGCAGCACCCCTTGGTGGCCCTCCGCCAGCAGACGTCGTCGACGTTTGAAAGCATTCCATCTGACGCCAAAACCAGCGTTCATCTTCAATATCGACCCAAAGGGCTTATCGATGCCAGCAAAACAGGAACGACGTCTCCGCATCGGTGTATTGGGAGCGGGCCAGATTGCCCAGGCCGCGCACTTCGAGAGCTGCACGAAAGCAGTCAATGCCGATCTCTATGCGATTTGCGACGTAGCCGAAGATCTCCGCGAACGTATGGCAATCACCCATGGGGCGGACAGAACCTATGGCGACTACGACAAGATGCTGGCCGATCCCGACCTCGATGCGGTGATTATCGCGACCGCCGATGCCTTTCATGTCCCGGCCTCCATTCGCGCTCTTCAGGCGGGCAAACATGTCCTGTGCGAAAAACCCGTCGGTGTGACGATCGAGGAATGCCTTGAACTGAAGGCGGCGGTCGACACGTCGGGAAAGGTGTTTCAGGTCGGGCATATGAAGCGTTTCGACGCGGGGCTGCAGGCTGCCAAATCCTTCATCCGCGATGAAATGGGCGAGATGGTTGCTCTGAAAGCATGGTATTGCGACAGCACGCATCGCTATCCGATGACCGATGCGGTCCAGCCGCTGATCGTCACCAGCGCCAATGCGAAGAAACCCTCCACCAATCCGAAGGCCGACCTGCGGCGCTACTACATGCTTGCCCACGGTTGCCATCTGATCGACACGGCACGGTATTTCGCCGGCGACATCGTCTCCGTCAACGCTCGTCTGTCCGAGCGCTCCGGCATCTGGTGCTGGTTCGTGGACGTGGAATTTGCCTCCGGGACGCTCGGCCATCTCGATCTTACCGTCCAGGTGCGCATGGACTGGCACGAAGGCTTCCAGATCTACGGCGAGAACGGCAGCATTTTGGGCAAGACCTATAACCCGTGGTACTACAAGACCAGCGAGGTGGACATTTTCCGGGAAGCGGACGGTGCCACCCATCGCGTTCTCGGTGCCGACGGCCATTTCTATCGCCGTCAGGTCGAAGGCTTCGCCCGCACCATTCTGGACGGCACCGCGATGGAAGGCGCCGACATCGATGACGGCCTGGCATCCGTCCGGGCTATGGTCGCCGTCGCGCGCTCCGTCGAAAGCGGCAAGGCGGTTGCGCTGTCCGATGTCACGGGTGGCGTGTGATGAAGCTCGGTATCTTCGCAAAGACCTTCAAGGGAACGGAACCCGCAACAGTTCTCAATGCGGTCGCCGCAGCCGGGTTCACCTGCGCACAATACAATATGGCCTGTTCGGGCCTCGCGCCGATGCCGGAGACGATTACGGAAGCCCAGGCCCGCGCAGTCGGCGAAGCGGCGCGTAGCAGCGGCGTCGAAATCGTTGCCGTTTCCGGCACCTTCAACATGATCCATCCGGATCCCGCCATGCGCGAGGCCGGCCTTCGCAGACTGGCGACACTGGCCGAACGCTGCGCCGGCATGTCGACGGCGCTGATCACGCTCTGCACCGGCACACGCGACCCCATCGATCAGTGGAAGGCGCATGCCGACAACGACACGCCGGAGGCCTGGCGGGATCTCCTCAAGGCCATGGGCGCGGCCATCGAGACCGCCGAGCGCTACGATGTGGATCTCGGCATCGAGCCCGAGCTTGCCAATGTCGTCAACTCGGCTGAGAAAGCCCGTCGGCTGATCGCGGCACTGAACAGCCCCCGCATTAAGATCGTGCTCGATCCGGCCAATCTCTTCGAGGTCGCGACGCTGGATAAGCAGCGGAGCATTGTCTCTTCCGCCATCGATATTCTGGCCGATCGGATCGTCATGGCGCATGCGAAAGATCGCAATCCGGACGGCAGTTTCGCGACCGCCGGCAAGGGCGTGCTCGACTATGGCCATTATCTCGGCCGTCTCAAAGCGATTGGTTTCGAAGGCAGTCTCGTCACGCATGGTCTTTCGGCCACGGAGGCGGCCGATGCGGCGGCCTTCCTGAAGAATAGCCTCGACGGTAATTCTGCGGGGGCAGGAAGATGAGACGAGCGCAACCGTTCGAAACCAGCGACGGGACCATTCTCAATGTCGATATGGCGGGCGAGGGCGCGTCCATGATCTTCCAGCACGGCCTATGCGGCGACGCGGCGCAGACCGACGAAGTCTTTCCGCTCGACGCGGGTTTTCGCCGGGTAACGATCGAAGCGCGCGGCCACGGCCATTCCCAAGCCGGCAATCTGGAGCAGTTGTCGATCGCGACCTTCTGCGATGATATCGCCGCCTATATGGAAAAGAACCTTATGCCGCCGATCGTGATCGGCGGCATCTCGATGGGTGCTGTGATCGCCTTGCGTCTCGCGGTCAAGCGGCCCGATCTTGTCAAGGCTCTGATCATCGCAAGGCCGGCCTGGCTGACGGCATCCGCGCCGGAGAATATGTCACCCAACGCCGAAGTCGGGCATCTTTTGAAAACTCTGCCGCAGGGCGAGGCAAAGACCGCATTCCTTGCCGGGCCGGTGGGTGTGCGGCTCGCCGCCGAGGCGCCGGACAATCTGGCCTCGCTTGTTGGTTTTTTCTCCCGCACGCCTCTGGATGTGACCGCCGAACTGCTCACCAGGATTTCCAATGACGGTCCTGGTGTGACCGACGAGGAGGTCCGCAATCTCACCGTGCCGACGCTCATCATCGGCCATGATCGGGACAGCATTCATCCTCTCAGCCTTGCGCGTGCTCTTGCCGAGCGGATTGCCGGCGCGCGTTTGGTGCAGATCACATCGAAGACCGAGAGCCGCCGGCAATACGTCGCCAACTTCCGGCTTGCCATGGGCAATTTTCTGAAGGAGCTCTGAAAGCAATGACGACCCCCTCCAAGACCTGGATCGCCGATCTCCCGAAGGATCGCCTGATTGCCGAATTCTCGGTCTGGTCGGCCGATCTCGTCCGTCTGGCGGATGATCTGGCGCGTGTCGATCCTCACGTCGACATGCTCCACATCGATGTCGCCGATGGCCATTTCGCGCCGGCCATGTTGTTTTTCCCTGATCTTGTTGCCGGCGTGCGCAAAGCGTCCTCGCGCCCGATCCACGTTCACCTGATGGTCGCCGACAGCATCCTCCTGTCGCAAATCGAGCAGTTCGCCGATGCGGGCAGCGATCTGATCAGTCTTCACGTCGAAAACGACAGCGTCGCCGACCAGGCTCTCGATCTTCTCGATCGCCGCGGTGTCGCAGCCGGCATGGTGCTGAAGGTCGAGACGCCTGTCGAACGCGTCGAGAAATATGTTTCCCGGCTGCGCTTTGTGACGCTGCTCGGTACGGCGATCGGCGTGAAGGGCCAGGGTCTCGACGAAAAAGCCGGAGCGCGGCTGCAACAGGCCAAGCAGATCATTGCCGGCTGCGGTGCGGCGCATCGGATCGTGCTGGCGGCAGACGGCGGTATTCGCGAGCATACCGTGCCGCTTCTGCGCCAGTCGGGCGCGGAGACGGTGGTCCTCGGTTCCCTGGCCTTTAAAGCACCGTCGCTCGACGAGCGGATGGCATGGCTGCGCGCACTCTAACTCATGGTCTTCACATGCAGCAGGTTGCCATTGGAATCGACCTTGGTGGGACGCAGGTGCGCGCTGCCCTCGTCGACGAGCAGGGCAGGATCCTGGCGCGCGCAGCCGAGCCAACCGCTGCGCTGGCGGGCCCCGACCGCGTGCTCGCCCAAATCTGCGGCCTGACCGATGGACTGCTTGCAGCATCGAACCCCGCTTCTGTGGTGGGCGTCGGCGTCTCCGCTCCGGGCCCGCTCGATACGGTCGCCGGTGTCGCCTCGCATATCCCGACCCTCTCCGGCTTTGTCGATTTTCCGCTGAAGACGGAGTTGCAGAAACGGTTTCCGTTTCCGGTCAACCTCGAGAACGATGCGATTGCCGCTGCCATCGGCGAATGGCAGTTCGGAGCCGGCAAAGGGCTCGACAATCTGGTCTATGTCACAGTGAGCACCGGTATTGGCGGTGGCGTCGTTTCGGATGGCCGCGTCGTGCGGGGTCGCAAAGGCATGGCAGCCCATGTCGGCCACATGTCGGTCGTGCCGAATGGAGAGCTTTGTCCCTGCGGCAACAGGGGCTGTTTCGAGGCCTACGGATCCGGAACGGCTTTTGCGCGCCGCGCCCAAATGAGAGCGATGGAATCCAGCGGGACGACGATCGGCAGCGACGGCGGCGCCATCGACAGCCGCAGCGTTTTTGCAGCCGCCAGAGATGGCGATCGTCTCGCAAATCAACTGATTGACGAGGAAGCGGAAATTCTCGGTCGCGGTTTCACCAGCCTGATCCATATCTTCAGTCCCGATATCATCGTGATGGGAGGTGGGCTGTCCCACGAGTTCGATCGTCTACAACCCGGCATTCAAGCCTACATCAGGCAATGGGCAATGCCGGCATTCAAGGATGTCAGGGTGGTGCTGGCGGCATTGGACCAGAACTCGGGCCTCGTCGGCGCAGCGGCTCTGGCGTTTCTGACCGACAAGGTCCCTGCGGTCGATCATCAATAAAATCGGGGTGCCCATGTCGGCTAATGGAACAGATGCTCCGATCTGGCTATCAACCATGACCCGAGCCGCCGCCTCCCTGTTTCAGATCGATATTTCGCAGGATCAGGGCGAGGGGGATGAGGCAGAGCGAGATCAGCATGAGCGTGTGGAAGACGTCGATATAGGCAAGATAGCTCGCCTGCGTTTGAACCTGTTCTGCGATCCAGGCAGTTGCCTGCGTTTGGGCGTCCGCCATCGGCAAACCCCTGTCGATGAAATGCTGCGTGGCGGTTTGCAGTGTCTGTTGGTAGGCGGGATCGGGCGGCACCACGCTTTCGACGAGCCGGCTCTGGTGCCATTGCTCGCGATGGGCAAGTACGTTCGAGGCGATCGACACGCCGATCGAGCCGCCGGTGTTGCGGGCGGCATTGATCAGCGCCGATGCCTGGTCGGTCTGGTCGGGGCGCAGGCCGTCATAGGATGCCGAGGTGATCGGAATGAAGATCAGCGGCAGACCGAGGCCGAGAAAGATGCGCGACCAGACGAAGAAGCCGAAGTTGAGATCGGCATGGATCCTCGTCATGTCCCACATGGCCGCCGCGATGATCGCCGTACCGATGGCGATCAGATATCTCGGCTGGATGCGGGCGGAGAGCCGGCCCGACACGAACATCATGACCATCGCCATGAGGCCGCCGGGCGATAGCGCGAGGCCGGCCCAGGTGGCCGTGTAGCCGAAGTTCTGCTGCAGAACCTCAGGGACGAATTGTGTCGTTGCGATCAGGATCGCGCCCGTTGCCAGCATGACGATGAAGCACGATCCGAACTGCCGGCTTGCCAGCAGGTGGATGTCGATGATCGGATTCGATTTCGTCATCAGCCAGGGAATGGCGGCCGCAAGGGCGAGGATGCAGATTGCAATCGTGACGACGATGAAATTCGAATCGAGCCAATCCTCGATCTGTCCCCGGTCGAGCACCACTTCCAGGGCGCCGAGAAAGGTGGCGACGAGCAGGAACCCGACGATGTCGATGCGAATACCGGTGCGGCGCATTTCCGCCCGCTCCCGCTTCAGCGAGTCCGGCTCCTTCACCAGCATATAGACGAGCGCGAAGGCGAAGAGCCCGACAGGGCCGTTGATCAGGAAGCACCAGTGCCATGAGAAATTGTCGGAGAGATAACCGCCGAGCGTCGGGCCGATCACCGGCGCAACCACGACGGCAACGCCGAACAGCGCAAATCCCTGCCCGCGCTTTTCGGGTGGGAATGAATCGGCGAGGATCGATTGCGAGATCGGCACCATGCCGCCGCCGGCAAACCCCTGGATCATCCGGAAGATCAGCAGCGATTCCAGGTTCCAGGCCATGCCGCAAAGGATCGAGGCAATGGTGAAGGTCGCAAGACAAAGCAGATAGAAGCGCCGCCGGCCGTAGCGTTTCGCGATGAAGCTGCTGGCGACGAGGATGATGGCATTCGAGACGAGATAGGTGGTGACGACCCATGAGGCTTCGTCGGCGCTTACGGCGAGGCCGCCGGATATATAGCGAAGAGCAACGTTGGCGATTGTCGTGTCGAGCACCTCCATGAAGGTGGCGAGCGAGACGACGAGAGCGATCAGCCACGGGTTTGCCGCTTGTGTCGGCGATGCCTGGCTGCCAGCGGTGGTCGCAGCGCCGCTCACGTCAATCCCTCGGGCGGACCGTTACCGTCGGAACCACCGACATTCCAGGTCCGATCGCCACGTCCTGAGGCCAGTCGTCGACGGCGATCTTGACGGGAACGCGCTGGATGACCTTGACGTAGTTGCCGGTCGCGTTCTCGGCGGGAAGCAGCGAAAAGGCGGTGCCCGATCCCGGCTGGACCGAATCGACGTGGCCCTTCAGCAGTCTGTTCGGATAGGCGTCGATCGTCAGCTCGACCGGCTGGCCGGGGCGCATATCCGTCAATTGCGTCTCCTTGAAATTGGCAGTCACCCAGATCTCGTCGGGAACGAACATCGACACGGCCTGGCCGGCTTGGATATATTGCCCTCTGGAACCGGAAAGGCGGACGATGCGACCGGGCTGCGCTGCGGTGATGGTCGTGTCGGCGAGGTTCTGTTCGGCGGCCTCGACCTGGGCTTGGGCCTGACGCAGGCTGGCAATCGCGCTCGCCTTCTGCGCTTCGGCGGCTGTCTTGTTCTTCAGCGCCGAGGTGACACTTGCCTGCGCCTGCGCCAGGCTTGCCTGGCTTTGCCTGAGCGTGGAGGTCGCCTGCTGCGCAGCCTGTTCGGAACCGGCGCCCGATTTGACCAGCTGCTGCTGCCGATCGGCCTCGTCCTGCGCGTACTGAAGTGCGGCTGCTGCCGAATTCTGCTGCGCCTTGGCTTCGTCGATAGCGGCATCGCCGGCTGCGATCTGCGCCTCGGCGCTTGAAATGGCCGCCTCGGCGACGCCAACCTGGCCTTTCGCCGCGTCGAGCGCAATCTGATAATCGCGAGGATCGATCCTCAGGATCGGATCGCCTGACGTCACGTGCTGATTATCCGTCACGGATACGTCCGACACATAACCTGAAACCTTTGCGGCAACCGAGAAGCTGCGGGAATCGACGAAGGCATCGTCCGTCGTCTCGTAGGGGTGGAAATAGACGAGCCAGATGAAATAGCCGGCGACAGCCAGCAGCAACAGGGCAGCGATGCCGGAGAGGACCATGAATGGATGACGGCGAAGCAGCGAAGGGCGCTCTTCCTCCTTACCGTCATTCTGCCGTGCATCATCTTCCGCGGATTGATCCTGCAGGCGTTTCATTTCATCGCTTTTGGGAGGAGAGCTCTGATCCAACGGGCCGGTCTCGCACTTGGTGATTGAAACAGGGCGAACGCCAAAACCCCGCATAGGTTCCTGATGAGGAAGAACTGCAAAGGATTGTGATCGCTGAGCGAAACAATCAGCTTCGTCAAATGCGCCGGTTCAGCTCGTCTTCGTTGATCCCAAAGTGGTCGAGGATGATGCCGACGTTTCGGCGATGAGATTTGAAATAGACGTCGAAAAGATCGCCGAGGAGGGGAACCGTTCCGCCGGCGGCGTCGATCCCGAGATTGACAGCCATGCGGGTGAGCTTGTGGGTGGGAATGCCGAGACGTCTTGCCTCATCGATGATGAAAAGACCGATGAGGGATCCGGCAATGTCGCCGACCGCCGGGATGAGGCCGAGAACCGAGTCCGCGCCGATCCGCACGCCGATGACGGGCAATCTGACCGCGGTATCCATCAGGCGGGCTAGGCCGACGGCACGCCGAATTCTTGCGAGTTCGGCAGGGGTGAGGTATGTCGTGCTACCGGTTGGCATCAGCGGCCGCTTGGCGCGAACGACAGTTCGGTCTCCTTCATGGATAGAACGAAGCTTTGGATCTTCCGCAACAGCGAACGCTCGATGTCATTGCAATGATTTTCCATGGCCGTGAAACGCCGCAAGGCTCATAAAGTTCGCCTGCGGCGTGATCAGCGATCGGGTCTTATCGTTGGTCGGGAACCACGACCAATTTGCCGACGAAGTTCTTCGCCATGAAGTCGGTCTGCGCGCGGTGGAATTCCGACAGCGGATAGACGCCGCCGACGAGAGGCCGGATTTTCCGGCTTTCGATATAGCCGACGATCCGACGAAAGTCCGTGCGGCTTCCCTGGCTCGAGCCGTGCAGCTCCAGCTGCTTCAGGTACATGGTTCGCAAATCGAGCTGGACGACCGGGCCGGCGATGGCGCCGGCCGTCGTGTAGCGGCCTTCGGGGCGCAGGATTTTCAGAAGATCGTTGAACAGCGGTCCGCCGACGAGATCGGCGACGACATCGATCGGCTGCCCACGGCTGGCGGAATGGACGGCTTCGACCAGATCGCCCTTGCCGCGGGTCACGACCGCCTCGGCGCCGATATCGAGCATCGCCGCCTCCTTGCCGGGGCCGGCGACCGCGATCGGGATGGCGCCGCGGGCGCGCGCGAGCTGGATGATCGCCGAGCCGACGCCGCCCGAGGCGCCGGTCACCAGAACGCGTTCGCCGGCGACAAGCCTTGCCCGTTCCAGCATGCGCTCGCCGGTCAGATAGGCACAGCAGAAGGTGGCGAGTTCGACGTCGGTCAGATCGGTTGCGACGACATGGGCGTTCTCGGCCGGCAGTGCCATGTATTCGGCATAACCGCCGTCGCGGCCATGGCCCATGTAATCGATGTCCGCGAGGCTATCGTCGTCGCGGTTATAGATCGAGAAGTCGACCATGACGCGTTCGCCCACGCGTGCCGGATTAACGCCGGCGCCGACGCCGACGATATGGCCGACCGTATCGGTGCCCTGGATGCGCGGGAATGTCAGCGTGTTGCCTTGCCTTCGCCATGTGGAGACGGCGGACGGATCGTCCTCGGTGCCATAGGCGCCTTGGCGGACCCAGACGTCGGTATTGTTCATGCCGCAGGCCGTGACGCGGATCAGAACCTCGCCGTCCGCGGGTCTCGGGACGGGCACGTCCCTGTCATAGACGAGCTTGTCCAATCCGCCATGGCCGGTGAGCAATACGGCCGCCATCTTTTCCGGGATCGTCATGCCGTTCTTCTCCTCAGATGTTCGTGAAGACGGTTTCGATCGCATCCGCCGCGGCCTTGACCACGATATCGGCCTCTTCGCGGGTCAGGCAGAGCGGCGGGGCGAAGCCGAGGATATCGCCCTGCGGCATGGCGCGGCCGATGACGCCGCGTTCGAGGAGGGCGGAGGCGACCTGCGGGCCTATCTTGCGGCCG
This sequence comes from Rhizobium sp. LARHSG275, assembly GCF_052871115.1. NCBI lineage: Bacteria > Pseudomonadati > Pseudomonadota > Alphaproteobacteria > Hyphomicrobiales > Rhizobiaceae > Rhizobium > Rhizobium sp. LARHSG275. Next base: position 202,149 of record NZ_JBIXJN010000004.1, read on the forward strand.
GCATCGAAGAATTTTCGGTCGTCCCTGTCCTCGACGAATTCGACGGCCGCCATCAGTCCGTCGCCGCGGACTTCGCCGACGTTGCGGTGGCCGCCGATGGCTTTCTCCAGTTCCGAGCGGAAATAGGCGCCGGTCGCACCCGCATTCTCGACGATGCCGAGTTCGTCGATCAGCTCGAGATTGGCAATGCCTGCGGCAGCACAGATCGGATGAGCGGAATAGGTCCAGCCGTGACCGATCGCGCCCATCTGATCGGAACCCTGAACCAGGACTTGCCACATCTTGTTCGACACGATTGTGCCGGAAAGGGGAGCGTAGGCCGAGGTCAGGCCCTTGGCGATGGTGATCAGGTCCGGCTTCATGCCGTAATGATCCGAGCCGAACATGGTGCCGAGACGGCCGAAGCCGGTGACGACTTCATCGGCGACGAGCAGGATGTCATATTTGTCGAGCACGGCCTGGATCTTTTGCCAGTAGGTTTTCGGCGGCGGCACGATACCGCCGGTGCCGAGGATGGGTTCGCCGATGAAGGCGGCGACCGTTTCCGGGCCTTCGGTAATGATCATCTCCTCGAGCTTGTCGGCGCAATATTGCGAGAACTGCTCCTCGCTCATCGACCGGTCGGGGCGGCGGAAATAATAGGGTGCTTCGGTGTGCAGCACCGGTGCGCGCGGCAGGTCGAAAGCGTTGTGAAAAAGCGCCAGGCCGGTGAGGCTGCCGGTCATGACGCCGGAGCCGTGATAACCGCGCCAGCGCGAGATGATCTTCTTCTTTTCCGGGCGGCCGAGGATGTTGTTGTAGTACCAGATGAGCTTGATGTTGGTCTCGTTGGCGTCCGAGCCGGAGAGACCGAAATAGACGCGGCTCATGCCGTCGGGCGCGCGGTCGATGATCATCTTCGAAAGCGTAATCGAGGCTTCCGTGCCGTGGCCGACATAGGCGTGGTAATAGGCGAGGTTCTTCGCCTGTTCGGCGATCGCATCGGCGATCTTCTGGCGGCCGTAGCCGACATTCACGCAATAAAGGCCGGCAAAGGCGTCGAGGCTTTTGCGTCCTGTCGTGTCGGTGATGTAGACGCCTTCGCCGCCGGCAACGACGCGGGTCGGTGTCTCGCCACGAGCATGCGCACCCATATGGGTCGAGGGATGGAAGAAGTGATCGCGGTCCCAGGCGGTGAGTTCGTTGCTTCTATCGAGCATGTCGTAGCCTCTTTCTTGAAAATGGGGCGGCTCAGGCGGCCGTGTCGATGCAGAGATATTTAAGCTCCGTGAAGGCCTCGAGCCCATGGCGTGAACCCTCGCGGCCGAGGCCGGACTGTTTCCAGCCGCCGAAGGGAATGGGAGCGCCGGTGATTTTCACGCGGTTGACCGCCACCATGCCGTATTCCAGCGCACGGCCGAGCCGCATCTGGCGGGCGCCGTTTTCTGTGACGATATAGGCGACAAGGCCGTATTCGGTATCGTTGGCGCGGGCGATAACGTCGTCTTCCGTATCGAAGGCGGTCATGGCCGCCACTGGCCCGAAAGTCTCCTCGCGCATGATCAGCGCCTCCGCCGGCACATCGATCAGCAGCGTCGGCTCATAGAAAAGCCTTCCGGCCTTGTGGCGCTTGCCGCCGGTGACGAGCCGCGCGCCATGCGCCAGCGCGTCGGAGACCTGCTCCTCGACCTTGGCGACGGCGTGTTCATGCATCAGCGGCCCGATCTCGGCGCCATCCTCGAGCCCCGGACCGACCTTCAGTTCGGCAATGCGGTCTGCAAAGGCCTTGGCGAAGGCATCGGCGATCCGCCGCTGGACGAAGATCCGGTTGGCGGCGAGGCAATCCTGGCCTGACGTGGCAAACTTGGCGTTGACGGCGATCTCGACCGCCTTTGATATATCGGCGTCATCGAAGATGATCAGCGGGGCGTGGCCGCCGAGTTCCATCACCAGCCGCTTCAGTGTCGGAGCGCACTGGGCGGCGATCAGCCGTCCGATCCCGGTCGAGCCGGTGAAACTCATGGCGCGCACGCGATTGTCGGCGCACATCCGCCCGACGATCGTAGCGGCATTGCCGGGGGCCACGTTGAAGACGCCGGCGGGAATGCCGGCCCGCTCGCCGAGCTCGGCAAGTGCAAGTGCCGAAAGCGGCGTTTCGGAGGAGGGGTGGGCGACGACCGTGCAGCCGGCGGCCAGCGCTGCGGCAGCCTTTCGGGTAAGCATGGCAGAGGGGAAATTCCAGGGCGTGACGATGCCGACGACGCCGAGCGCCTCACGCCGGACGATCATTTCCGCGCCGGGCAGATGGCTGGTGACGCTTTCGGCGTTCAGCCGTTTGCCTTCCTCGGCATACCATTCGACGAAGGAGGCGGCGTAGTCGATCTCGCCACGCGATTCCGCAAGCGGCTTGCCCTGTTCGAGCGTCATGATCAGCGCCAGATCCTCCTTGGCCGCGAGCATCAGCTCAAACCATTTGCGCAGGATCGCCGCGCGGTTCTGCGGCAGCTTCGCGCGCCAGCCGGCAAAAGCATCCGACGCTGCATCGATCGCCACTGCCGTTTCGTCGGCGCCAAGGCTTGCAACCCAGGCCAGCGTCGTCGAAGAGGCGGGATCGGTGACCTCGAAACTTTTCCGCGATTGGCCGGCGACCCACCGGCCGCCGACATAGGCCAGATCGCGCAGGAGATGACGGTCGGCAAGCCGCGACAGCGCGTCATGATAGGCGGGGCGGGCAAAAACGGCGGTCATATCAAGTCTCCTCGTGGCTGACGCAAGTTTTCCACGGGAGCGGGCGAGAGATTGTCTGTTGGTGAAGGCGAAAACAGAGAGATGGTCTAAAGGACGGTGGCCTGGCAGAGAGATTGTCTACGGCGCGGTCTCGTCTTCGCCGGCGGCAGTGAAGGAAGAGACCGGAAGGACTGTTTCCTCCTTCACCGTCTTGGTGACGATGTAGGTGAAGTAGCGGTCGATGCCGAGTTCGCGGTCGAGGAGCCCGTCGACCAGCCGTTGATAGGCGTCGATATCGGGCGCGATGATCTTCAGGATGTAATCGACTCCGCCGCCGACCGACCAGCAGGCGACGATCTCCGGGATTGCGGTCACGGCGCGCTCGAAGCGCTCGAAATCCGCCTGGCGATGATTGGCGAGCGTCACTTCCATCATCACGCTGGCGACCGGCGCGATGCGCCGCGGCGCGATGCGTGCATGGTAGCCGGTGATAACACCCGCCTTTTCGAGCTTGCGCAGCCGCATCCAGCACGGCGTCGGCGACAGCCCGGCCTTTTCGGCCAGCGCCAGCTTGGTGATGCGGCCGTCGCGCTGAACGGCGTCGAGAATGCGCAGGTCGATGGCGTCGAGCTTCATGGTGCTTTCTTAAAAATAAATCATTTCAAACGGAGCGAAAAGACAATGGGAGCGCATTTTGGCATTGTCAATTGAACTGATTTTCAGCAGTGTTGAAATCATGACAAAGTGGCGCCCCGATCCCTCGCAACTCCGCCGGCCGGCCTATCTTTCGCTTGCCGAGCAGATCGCAAACGCGATCATGGACGGCAAGCTCTCCGATGGCGTGCAATTGCCGCCGCATCGCAAGATGGCGGATGACCTGCATCTTTCCGTGCAGACGGTCAGCCGCGCCTATGACGAATTGATCCGCCGCGGACTGATATCAGGCGAGATCGGACGCGGCAGCTTTGTCCAGACCAGGCCGCGCGAGCCGGAACCGCCCTATCTGCCGGAACGGCTGGGCGAGGTGATCGATCTGTCGATCCTGAAGCCAGTCTGCGAGCAGATCCATTTGGAAAGGCTGCGGCAGGCCTTCGGCTGGCTTTCGGAAAACCTGCCCTCCAGCTCGGCGCTTTCATTCAGGCCGAATATGGTATTTCCACGCCATCGCGCCGTCGCTACGGAATGGCTGGCGCGATGCGGGCTGGAGGTATCGCCGCTGAACATCAGCGTGACGAACGGTGCGACATCGGGCATGACGGTGGCGCTGATGAGCGTTGCCCCGGCCGGTTCGACGGTTGCGACCGAAGCGATCAGCCATCATACGCTGGTTCCGCTCTCCACCTATCTCGGTCTGCACCTCGAAGGGCTGGCGATCGACGAGGAGGGCATGATCCCCGAAGCGCTGGACGAAGCCTGCCGAAAGGGACCGATCCGGGCCATTTTCCTGCAGCCCTCGGTGATCAATCCGATGGCGGCGCTGATGAGCGCGAACCGCAGGCAGGCGCTTGCCACCGTCGCGGCCAAGCATGATATCGCGATCATCGAAAACGATATTCTCGGCCCGATGGTCGAGAACCGCGCGCCGCCGATGGCCGCGTTTGCGCCGGAACGGACACTCTACGTCACGAGCTTCACCAAAATTACCGTTCCGGGCCTGCGGATCGGCTATCTCACCGCGCCCGACCGCTATGTCGCGGCCGTCGCCAACAGGCATCTCGTCTCCAACTGGATGGCGACACCTGCCATGGCGGAGATCGCCACCCGCTGGGTTAGCGACGGCACGGCGATGGAACTGGTCAACTGGCAGCGCCGTGCGCTTTCGAACCGGCACGCGATCGCGGCGGAGATGCTGGCGGGCCTGCCGTACCGGGCGCATCCGCAAAGCCTGCACGTCTGGCTGCCGCTCTCAGGCAACCATACCGAGGATGGGTTTGTTTCGCAGGCAAGGCTGCGCGGTGTGGCGATCGCGCCTGGCAAAGCGTTCCACACTGCCGATCAGGGCTGGACGCCGGCCGTGCGCATTTCACTTGGTTCGACGACGGAAAGCGAGTTGCGGACGGGGCTCGGCATCGTCGCCTCACTGGCGCAAGGCAATCCGGAAGAGCTGCTGCTTGCGATCTGATGCCGATGCCTTGTATTTGAGCGCGCGCAGAATAATTGTCATGATATTATTTTACGAATTGACATGATTTTGATGGACCGTCATCGTTAGGACATTGCTTGTCTCAACAGGGAGAGACATGAATGCTTCCGCCCATCATCCGCATCGACAACATCGTCAAGAAATACGGCCCGCTGACCGTGCTCGACGGCCTGTCGATGAATGTCATGCCGGGCGAGAAGTTGGCGCTGATCGGGCCATCCGGCTCCGGCAAGACGACGATCCTGCGTATTCTGATGACGCTGGAGACGATCAGCGGCGGCCATATCGAGGTCGACGGCGAGCAGCTCTACCATATGCCCGGTAGCAGCGGGCTGGTGCCGGCTGACGAACGGCATCTGCATCGCATGCGCGAAAAGATCGGCATGGTCTTTCAGCATTTCAATCTGTTCCCGCATAAATGCGTGCTCGACAACGTGACGTTGGCGCCGATGCTGACCAAGGGTATCAAGCGGCCCGTGGCGGAAAAGCGGGCGCTGGAGCTTCTCGACATGGTCGGCCTGGCCGACAAGGCAAAGAGCGTTCCGGCGCAGCTTTCCGGCGGGCAGAAGCAGCGCGTCGCCATTGCCCGGGCGCTGGCTCTATCGCCGAAGATCATGCTGTTCGACGAGGTGACCTCGGCGCTCGATCCGGAACTGGTCGAGGAGGTGCTGAACGTCATGCGGCGGCTCGCCTCCGAAACCGACATGACCATGCTTCTCGTCACCCATGAGATGGGCTTCGCCCATGATTTCGCCGACCGTGTGCTGTTCTTCGATCGCGGCAAGATCGTCGAGGAAGGCAAGCCGGGCGACATCTTTCGCAATCCGACCCAGGAGAGGACGCAGACCTTCCTGCGCAAGATCATTGCGGCGGGGCACCGCGTCTGACCTCAGACATTGCCCGCAAGAACAAAACTCAAGGAAAATCAGAGGAGTTGGGAACGATGAAAACAGGATATCTTTTGAGCGCCGCCAGCCTGTCGGTGCTTCTGATCACAGCGGCTGCGCCTGCCTCCGCCGCCGATGACAAGCTCGAGCAGCTGAAGGAGCAGGGCTTTGCGCGCATCGCCATCGCCAACGAGCCACCGTTCACCGCTGTCGGCGCCGACGGCAAGGTGTCCGGCGCGGCCCCCGATGTGGCGCGCGCAATCTTCGAAAAGCTGGGCGTCAAGGAAGTGGTCGCCTCGATCTCGGAATATGGCGCGATGATCCCCGGCCTGCAGGCCGGCCGCCACGACGCGATCACCGCGGGCCTCTTCATGAAGCCCGAGCGCTGCAACGCCGTCGCCTATTCCGAACCGATCCTCTGCGACGCCGAAGCTTTCGCTCTCAAGAAGGGCAATCCGCTGAAGCTGACGAGCTACAAGGATATCGCCGACAATCCGGACGCCAAGATCGGCGCCCCGGGCGGCGGCACCGAGGAGAAGCTGGCGCTCGAGGCCGGCGTGCCGCGTGATCGCGTCATCGTCGTTCCGGATGGCCAAAGCGGCATCAAGATGCTGCAGGACGGCCGCATCGACGTCTACTCGCTGCCGGTCCTGTCGATCCACGATCTGATGGCCAAGGCAAACGATCCGAACCTCGAAACCGTCGCTCCCGTCGTCAATGCGCCGGTCTATTGCGATGGTGCCGCCTTCCGCAAGCAGGATGTTGCGCTCCGCGACGCCTTCGATGTCGAGCTGAAGAAGCTGAAGGAATCCGGCGAATTCGCCAAGATCATCGAGCCCTACGGCTTCTCGGCCAAGGCGGCGATGTCGACGAGCCGCGAAAAGCTCTGCGCCGCGGCGAAGTAAACGAGGTGAGCACCCGGCCATGCTATCGGCACGGCCGGGTTATCCTCAAACGATCTCCAGAGAAGCGAGTTGCCGATGTCGGGATGGTCCGGCTATCTGACATTGATCCTTGAGGGCGCCCTGGTGACGCTCCAGCTGACGATCATGGGGTCTGCTCTGGCGCTTGTCATGGCGTTCCTGGCGGGCCTCGGCCGCCTGTCGCGATTCTTTGCCGTGCGGGCTCTGGCGACGGCCTATATCGAATTCTTTCGCGGCACCTCGATCTTCGTCCAGCTGTTCTGGGTCTATTTCGTGCTGCCCTTTGCGGGCGTGACCCTGACGCCGCTGCAGGCAGGCGTGCTGGCGCTCGGGCTGAATGTCGGCGCCTATGCGGCGGAAGTGGTGCGCGGCGCCGTTAAGGCTGTCGGGCGCGAACAGTCGGAAGCCTGCATCGCGCTCAACCTTTCGCGATACCAGCGCATGCGTCACGTCATCCTGCCGCAGGCGCTGCCGCTGATGCTGCCGACCTTCTGCAACAATGCAATCGAACTCTTGAAGGGCACGGCCGTCGTGTCGCTCATCTCGCTGACGGATATGACTTTCCAGGCGCAGGTTGTGCGGGCGCAGACCGGCAGTACGCTGGTGCCCTTCGCGACGATCCTCATCCTCTATTTTCTCATGGCCTCGGCGATCTCCGCGACGATGCGCTGGCTGGAGCGGCGGATGGCGCGCAGCCTCGACGGCATAAGGACCTGATCGGATGGAATGGGATTGGGACTTCGTCTGGCAGATCATGCCGACCCTCCTCGAAGGGTTCAAGATCACTCTTCTCGCCACCATCCTCGGCGCTGCCGTCGCCATGATCGTCGGCCTGGGGCTCGCCATTGCGCGGCGCTCACCGCTCGCCGGCATTTCCAGGACGGTCGCTTTCGTCTCGGAATTCATCCGCGGTACGCCATTGCTGGTGCAGCTCTACTTCATCTTCTACGTGCTGCCGGATATCGGCATCCGGCTGGCGCCGCTCACCGCCGGCGTCATCGGCATGGGCATTCACTATGCAACCTATACCGCCGAGGTCTATCGCGCCGGCATCGAGAACGTGCCGCGCGGACAATGGGAGGCAGCCAAGGCCACCAATCTGTCGACCCGCCAGACCTGGATCCACGTGATCCTGCCGCAGGCGATCCCGCCGATGATCCCGGCGCTCGCCAATTATTTCATCGCCATGTTCAAGGAGACGCCGCTGCTTTCGGCAATCACGGTGCTCGAACTGATGAACCAGGCAAAGAGCATCGCCAACAGCAATTACCGCTACATCGAGCCGATGACGCTGGTCGGCGTCTTCTTTCTCGTCATCAGCTTGATCTCGGTCTTGGGTTTGCGCTGGCTCGAGGAACGCTACGCCAGGATGGACGACTGACCATGACCGTAGAGATTGAGATCATTCCCGCCGGCCGGCTGCCGCGACTGGACGACCGGCCGCTGGAAAAGCGCATCGGCCTCATCATCCTCGCAACCGACCACACGACGGAAGTCGACTTCCAGCGCATGGTAGCCGGCGATCGCATCGGCGTTTATGTCAGCCGCATCCACTATGCCAATCCGGTCACGCCGGAAAACCTCCTGAAGATGCAGCCGTCGCTGACCGAAGGCGCGGCATTGATCCTGCCGGACGAGGCACTCGATGCCATCGTCTATTCCTGCACCTCCGCTTCGGTGGCGATCGGTGACCGGAACATCGAGGCGGCGATCCACGCGGCAAAGCCCGGCGTTCCTGTCGTGACGCCGACGGCGGCCGCCGTGACCGCCTTGAAGGCACTGGGCGCCAGGCGGATTTCGGTGCTGACGCCCTATACGATCGAGACCAGCCGGCCGATGGCGGATTATTTCGGGGAGCTCGGCTTTGCGATCGACCGGTTCACCTGCCTGGGACTGACCGACGACCGTCAGATGGCGCGGATCGCACCGGACGAGATCGTCGCCTTCGCACGCCAAGCACTGGCGCCGCAGTCGGACGCGCTGTTTATCTCCTGTACGGCGGTGCGGGCGGCCGAGGTCGCGGACCGGATCGAGGCTGAAATCGGCAAGCCTGTCGTCACCAGCAATCTTGCGACGGCCTGGGCCTGCCTGCGGCTCTGCGGCGATGATCGGGCGCGGTCCGAACTCGGTCAATTGATGACCAAGCCCTATCGGGAAGGCTGAGATCATGGTGAACACCTTGCCCGTTTCGCTGGAGGATATCCGTGCTGCGGCGCGCCGGATCGCCGGCCGCGTGCTCTGTACACCGATGGTGCAGTCCGCTTCCCTTGGCGAATTGGCAGGCGTTCCTGTCCATCTCAAGCTTGAGCATCACCAGACGACCGGCAGTTTCAAGCTGCGCGGCGCGACCAATGCGGTGCTCTCCTTGTCGCCGGCAGAGCGCTCGCGCGGCGTCGTCGCGGCCTCGACCGGAAATCACGGCCGGGCGCTTGCCTATGCGGCAAAGACGGAAGGTGCTGTTGCGACCATCTGCATGTCGCGGCTGGTGCCGGAGAACAAGGTTTCGGAAATCCGCCGCCTCGGGGCCGATGTCCGCATCGTCGGATTATCGCAGGACGAGGCGCAGCAGGAGGTCGACCGGCTGGTTCGCGAGGAGGGGCTGGTGATGGTCCCGCCCTTCGACCATCCTGATATCGTGGCCGGGCAGGGAACACTGGGGCTCGAAATCATCGACGCCTTGCCGGAGGCGGCAATCGTGCTGGTGCCGCTCTCGGGCGGCGGCCTTGCGGCGGGCGTTGTCGCTGCGGTCAAAGGCATCAATCCGAAGACCAAGGTGATCGGCCTGACGATGGAGAAGGGCGCTGCAATGAAGGCAAGCCTCGATGCCGGACGGCCGGTGCAGGTCGAGGAAGTGCCGAGCCTTGCCGACTCGCTCGGCGGCGGCATAGGTTTCGACAATCGCGTGACCTTTGCTATGTGCCGCGAACTTCTCGACGAGGTCATCCTGCTGACGGAAGCGGAAATCGCCGCCGGCATGCGCCACGCCTATGCCTGCGAGCGCCAGATCGTCGAAGGCGCGGGCGCGGTCGGCATTGCAGCGCTTCTTGCCGGGAAAATTGTGGCAAACGGTCCCATCGTCGCGATCCTGTCCGGGGCGAATGTCGACATGGAACAGCACCGGCGGGTGATCAACGGGACACAGCCGCTCTACCGCGAGGAGGGACCATGAGCCGGATGATCATTCTGACGGAAGCGGAACTGAGGAAAGTCATCGGGCTTGATCGCGATGCGGCCGCCTGCATCGAGGAGGCTTTCGCAGCGCTTGCAACCAAGGCTGTCGCCATGCCGCCGATCCTGCGGCTCGACATTCCGGAATATCGCGGCGAAGTCGATGTGAAGACGGCCTATGTGCCCGGCATCGAGGGCTTCGCAATCAAGATCAGCCCCGGCTTCTTCGACAACCCCAAGATCGGCCTGCCGAGCACCAACGGCATGATGGTGCTGCTGTCGAGCCGGACCGGACTGGTGCAGGCGCTGCTCTTGGACAACGGCTATCTCACCGACGTGCGCACCGCAGCAGCGGGCGCCGTCGCGGCAAAACATCTGTCGCGGGAAAATGCATCCGTGGCCGCGATCTTCGGCGCAGGCATGCAGGCGCGGCTGCAGCTCGAAGCACTGACGCTGGTCCGGCCGATCCGGGAAGCGAGGATATGGGCGCGCGATGCTGCCAAGGCGCAAAGCGTGGCAGCGGAATTGGCCGGAAAGCTCGGCTTTCCCGTCACCGCGACACCGAACGCCAGAGGTGCAATGACCGGCGCCGATCTCATCGTCACCACCACGCCGTCGGAAATACCGATCATCGAGGCCGGGTGGCTGGAACCCGGACAGCATCTGACGGCCATGGGCTCAGATGCGGAGCACAAGAACGAGATCGATCCGGCCGCCATTGCGGGTGCCGACCTCTACGTCGCCGACAGCTTGAAGCAGACGCGGCGTCTCGGCGAGTTGCATCACGCCATCGATGCCGGCCTGGTCGCAGGCGATGCGGTTTTTGCCGAGCTCGGCCAGATCGTCGCCGGCCGGACGCCGGGGCGGACGCGCAACGACCAGATCACCATCGCGGACCTCACCGGAACCGGGATCCAGGACACCGCCATCGCCACACTCGCCTTTGCCCGCGCCGGCGCGGCGAAGGCCGGGACCGCATTCGAAAGCTGACCGGCGCGGCGCCGGAAAAGAAGGGAAGAGACATGACAAAGCCCAATCTCAAATTCTCGCTCGGCGAATATGCCGCGCGGCTGGAAAAGACACGGCGTGCCATGGAGGCGAAGGGCGTAGACCTGCTTGTTGTCAGCGACCCGTCGAACATGGCCTGGCTGACCGGCTATGACGGCTGGTCCTTCTATGTGCATCAGGCGGTGATCGTGCCGCCGCAGGGCGAGCCGATCTGGTTCGGCCGCGGCCAGGACGCCAATGGCGCCAAGTTCACCGCCTATCTGAAACACGACAACATCGTCGGTTATCCCGATCACTATGTGCAGTCGACCGAGCGCCACCCGATGGACTATCTCTCGGGCATCCTGACCGAACGCGGTTTCGGCAAGCTGACGATCGGCGTCGAGATGGACAATTACTGGTTTTCGGCGGCGGCTTTTGCGGCGCTGCAGAAGCACCTGCCGAACGCCCGCTTCGTTGACGCGACCGCTCTCGTCAACTGGCAGCGCGCGGTCAAGAGCGAGACCGAAATCAGGTACATGCGCAATGCCGCCCGCATCGTCGAGGCGATGCACGCCCGCATCTTCGACAAGATCGAGGTCGGCATGCGCAAGTGCGATCTGGTTGCGGAAATCTATGATGCCGGCACTCGCGGCGTCGACGGCATCGGCGGCGATTATCCGGCGATCGTGCCGCTGCTGCCGTCCGGCGTCGAAGCATCCGCGCCCCACCTGACCTGGGACGATCGGCCGATGAAGAAAGGCGAGGGCACCTTCTTCGAGATCGCCGGCTGCTACAACCGCTATCACCTGCCGCTGTCGCGCACCGTCTTCCTCGGCAAGCCGACACAGGCTTTTCTCGATGCCGAAAAGGCAACGCTCGAAGGCATGGAGGCCGGCCTTGCGGTCGCAAAGCCCGGCAATACCTGCGAGGACATCGCCAACGCCTTCTTCGACGTCTTGAAGAAATACGGCATCGTCAAGGACAACCGCACCGGCTACCCGATCGGCCTTTCCTATCCGCCGGACTGGGGCGAACGCACCATGAGCCTGCGTCCCGGCGACCGCACGGAGCTGAAGCCGGGCATGACCTTCCATTTCATGACCGGTCTCTGGCTCGACGACATGGGTTTCGAGACGACCGAGAGCATCCTCATCACCGACAGCGGCGTCGAGTGCTTCGCCAACGTGCCGCGCAGACTGATGGTTAAGGATTGAGGCTGTCATGACAGAGATTGGCTTGCGGCCGTCGCCGATCAGCGCGACGGTCAATTTCGCCGCCGAGGGTATCCAGCACGGATTCCTGCGCCTGCCTTACAGCCGCGACGACTCCGCCTGGGGATCGGTGATGGTGCCGATAACGGTCATCCGAAACGGCAAGGGGCCAACGGCCCTGCTGACCGGCGGCAATCACGGCGACGAGTATGAAGGACCGATCGCACTCTTCGATCTTGCCAACTCGCTGAAGGCCGAAGAGGTGAGGGGCACTGTCATCATCGTGCCGGCCATGAATTACCCGGCTTTCCTGGCGGGGACCAGGACCTCGCCGATCGACAGGGGCAACATGAACCGCAGCTTCCCGGGCCGGCCCGACGGTACGGTGACGGAGAAGATCGCCGACTATTTCAGCCGTGTGCTGCTGCCGATGGCGGATCTCGTCCTCGATTTTCATTCCGGTGGCAAGACGCTCGATTTTCTGCCGTTCTGCGCGGCCCACATCCTGCCGAACAAGCAACAGGAGGAAAAAGCTTTCGAATTCGTGAGGGCGTTTGCGGCACCCTATTCGATGAAGATGCTGGAGATCGATGCGGTCGGCATGTACGACACCGCGGCCGAGGAGATGGGCAAGATCTTCATCACCACGGAACTCGGCGGCGGCGGCACCGCCACGGCCAAAAGTGCGGCGATTGCCAAGCGCGGCATCATGAACGTGCTGCGCCACGCCGGGATCGTCGCGGGCATCGTCGATCCTGGTCCGACGACCTGGCTCGACATGCCGGACGGCCGCTGCTTCTCCTTCGCAGAGGAGGGCGGGCTGATCGAACCTGTCATCGATCTCGGTGAAGCCGTCACTGACGATGCGGTCATCGCTCGCATCTATCCGACCGGGCGGACCGGGGTGGTGCCCCGCGAGATCCGCGCCGGCATGAGCGGCATTCTCTGTGCCCGGCACTTCCCGGGGCTGGTCAAATCAGGCGATTGCGTTGCCGTCGTGGCGGTTGTTGACGATTAGAACAGGATGATTTTAGGCCGGGTCGGCCTGAAATCTGAATCCTGTTCCAAATTAAATGGTTAGAGCATGATGTCGTCCGAATAATCGCGCACACTTTTCGGCATCATGCTCTAGGCGATCGGACAGGTCGAGGCAGGACGAGCTTCGACGGTCAGGCGTCAAGCCGCTTTCTGCGGTCTTGACCCGGTGGCGGCCGCGTCGATCTGAAAGCGGTTTACCACCCCTTCCAATGTCTGCGTCTGGCTGCCGAGCGCCCGGCAGGCCGTGGCAGTTTCGACCGCCATGGCTGCGTTGCGTTGGGTTACCTGATCGAGGGCGTTGACGGAGGCGTTGATCTCGCCGATCGCCACCGCCTGCTCGGAAGACACCGACACGATGCGGGCGATCAGGCCGGCAACCTGCTGGACCTGTCCTTCGATTTCCAGGAGCGCCTTGCCGGTGCGATTGACGAGGTCCACACCGGTGGAGACCTGGGCGGAGGAGGTGGAGATCAGAGCTCTGATCTCCTTGGCGGCGTTGGCTGAGCGCATGGCAAGTTCACGTACTTCCTGGGCAACGACGGCAAAACCCTTGCCTGCTTCGCCGGCGCGCGCTGCTTCAACCCCGGCATTGAGCGCGAGAAGATTGGTCTGGAAGGCGATTTCATCGATGACATTGACGATGGCGCCAATCTGGGAGGACGAGCCTTCGATCCTTTCCATTGCGGCGATGGCTTCGCGAACGACGGCTGCCGAATGTTCGGCGCTGGTGCGGGTCTCGGCCATCATGCCGGTGGCTCTGCCGGCATGGTCGGAGGCGTCTTTGGCTTTGATATTCATTTCATCGAGTGCGGCTGTGGCCTCTTCGAGCATCGCGGCCTGCTGTTCCGTGCGCGACGCAAGGCTGTCGGCTGCATCGGTGATGCCGGCCGAGGAACTGCCCACTTGCTTGGAGGTCTGGGCAATCTCCGCCATCGAAGCGCAAAGCGCATCCATACTGTCGTTGAACTTCGCGCGCAAAGTCTCGTAGGCGGCGGCGAACGGCGTCGTGATCCGGCAATCGAGATTGCCGGTCGACAGCTGTTCAAGGCCGTATGTCAGCCGATCGATCACTGTTTCGCGGATCTGCTCCTCGACGGCTCTTTCGGCCAGTTGGCCGCGTTCACGCTCGAATTCCGCATCGCGAAGTGCGGTCTCGCGCTTCTGTGCGTCCTGCCGCTCGAGCGCGTTGCGGCGGAATACCGCGACGGCCCTGGACATGGCGCCGATCTCGTCGGACCGGTTGGCATAGGGGACTTCGGTCGAAAAATCACCTTCGGCAAGGTTGCCCATATAGGCCTTCATGCCATCGAGCGGCACAATTGCGCGGCGACGCAGGAGATAAAGTCCCACCAGCAACAGCCCGAACGAACCGAAGCCTGCAGCACCCGCATATAGCGTCCAGGTGACGATCTCCGAGGCGGCATTGCGCTCCTCACCCTTCAGGAAAGCGTCGGAATTGGCAACGAGTTTCTCAACCGCGTCCTGGTGCGAATGAAAGGCGACGCGCAACTGCTCGATCGCTCCGTGCGCCTTGTCTTCATCCTTGGCATTCAGGGCCGGAATGATCTCACGGTTCATCACGCCCCAGAATGCATCGCCCTTGGCGATAACATCGTTTTCAAGCTCGTCCTTCAAAGCCTGCGGCAGCCGAGTGGTTTTCCAATAGGCGCGGCGGTCATCGTAAGCGGCCTTCAGATTTGCGATCTTGGCAAGATTGGTGTCGGTGAGTTCGGGAAATTTGCTCGCCTCGAAGGAGAGCATATAGGATTCGACCACAAACAGCGGCGGCGGCAGAATATCGGCAATCAAATCCTTGCCGTAGACAACCTGCTCGTAAACCGGCCCGTTGACTTTCAGCCGTTCAAGGGCCGACTGCTGCAATCCGATCGACATGAAAAGGCCTGCCGAAACGGCGACACCGAACGCAACCAGACTGCGGGCAATGGTGAATGCCAAGGACTGTCTCCCACATGATTTGGCTTCTCTGCTTGAGATGCCTGATCCCTCGTGAAGTACTATGTCGATAGAACACTGAAATATGGTTAATTCTTTTTGACATCGGAACAAAATCAGGACCGGGACTACTTGTAGTACCCAGCCATCATCTGCAATCTTGATGTTAGCGACTGCTGCTACATGCAGATGAAAGGAGACCGACATGGCCGAACCTCAACTTTCCGTGCGCAGTGCGAAGGCACGCGATCTTGCACATCGGCTTGCTCGGCGCGAAAATCGATCAATAGCTGACATCGTTGAGCGGGCCCTCGAATCGTATGAAATACGGGAGACCGGCCGCGAGACGGCCACGACCTTTTATGCTCAGCTTTCGCAACAAAGTGGCACGGATATCGACCTTGAGTCAGTCCTCAAAGAGGACAGACAGGCACACAAGGGCATCGAACTTTGATCTTTCTCGTTCCAGTAAAAACAGGCTTGCGGTTGATTTTGTTGCCGAAACTGCGTTAGAGGATGGGATACCCTGGGATGCTGCGGTCGAACTCTTGCTATAGGAATAGGAATAGGAATAGGAAAAGATAGAGGTTGCGGCGGAAATGGCGGTCACAGGCGCTCCATCGGTAGACGGTGAGAGATGCAACGCATTGCAGAGCTGATGAGTTCTCTAAATTGAAATTGCCAATGCCACAGCTGAAGAATCGCCTCTCAGAAGTCCTTGTCTCCTTTCTGCGGCCTTCGGCTTGTGCCTCGATGGGGGTCTAGGCCATAATGGATGTTGTCGAGCTCGCAGATGAGCCGCGCAAGCGCGGCCGGCCGAAAGTCTCCAGTGACGATGACAAGCGGGCGCATATCGTTGAAATTGCCCGCCGCGTTTTTGTAAAATACGGTTATGCTGGCAGCACGACCGCAGTCGTCGCTACCGAGGCGAGTGTTTCAAAACAGACGCTTTACAAGCTGTTTCAGAGCAAGGAAGAGCTGTTTGCCGCGGTGGTCGGCGCGCATCGGCGCCTGATGCTCGACCTTCCGCGGCCTGCTGAAGATCTCTCGATCGCCGAGAGCCTCGAACGCATCTTCATGATCGACATGGATGACGACAAGGATGCGGATCGTGCCGGTTTCCTGCAGCTCGTCTTTCGCGAAGCGGGGCAGTTTCCCGAACTTATCGACATACTGCAGCGTGAAGGCATGCTTGCCAGCCGGCAGCATCTGGCAGACTGGCTGAGGGACCGCAGGGTGGAAGGCAAGTTGTCGCTTGATGATCCGGACAGCGGGGCCCGGATGCTGATGGATATGATCTTTGGCGCCATGGGTCCGCCGGAAGGACGAGCAAAGGCTTGGCCTAATCGGGCAACACTGCTTGCCCATCTCCAGCGCTGCATTGCAGTCTTTGCCGCAGGCGTCGGCGCCGCGTGACCCCGAAAGACGGCGATCCCTCGGCTTTTGACGTCGATGAGCGATTACAAGCTCTAATCTTATGCCATGCAGGCCTGCGGGCGTGAAGACATGGCTATGCCAAGGCCTTCATGAAGAAGGTGCTGGAGAGTGCGCTTCGCCCACAGCTTGAGCGACACCCGCTATGCAGAGTTGGCTGCCGCCTTCAAATTCGCCGGCGAGACGAAGACGGCGCGATCGGACGTGCAGCGGGAAGTTCATTAGAATCCATGAAGTCTACAAGCCTCCCCCAGCGCATACCTAGATTTCTCTTACCGAAATGCGCTGTATTTTCGTTTTCACACATTCCCTGCAAATCCACCGCGCATTTTTGCTGAAATGCTCTGGACGAAGCGGGAAGCTTCCGGTTGGCGAAAGTTGGCCGTTGGCTTGAGGTTGGCAGTTTCCCGAGATCCTAATTCGCCGCCTGCGCCAACGCCTCGCTTGCATATTCCATTTACCAAGGCTAGCGCAGCCGGGCGGTCCGGAAGTGGGATGAAAATGCTGCGCTGCCGAAAAAATCGCCACGCGCGCCACTGCGCGTTTTTTCGGCATACCCCATTGACAATTCATCCTTGATGGCACTTGATAACGTTATTCCAGTAAAACAGACATACGTCCATTATACTGGAATATAGGAACAATCCATAAGGGGAACGCCATGACCATTTCCTTTCGCACCGGCGTGATGTCGTTGGTCGCCGCCGCTCTGTTGTCCACGCCTGTGCTGGCCGAAGGCAGCAAGCTCGATGAAGTGTTGGCCCGCGGCCATCTCGTCCTCGGCACGGGCAGCACCAATGCGCCTTGGCACTTCAAGAGCGCCGACGACAAGCTTCAGGGATTCGACGTCGACATGGGCCATATCATCGCGAAGGCGCTCTTCGGCGACCCTGAGAAGATCGAATATGTGAACCAGTCCTCCGATGCCCGCATCCCGAACATTACCACCGACAAAGTCGACATCACCTGCCAGTTCATGACCGTTACCGGCGAGCGCGCCCAGCAGGTTGCCTTCACCATTCCCTATTATCGCGAGGGTGTCGGCCTGATGCTCAAGGCGGACGGAAAATATGCCGACTACGCCGCCCTGAAGGCGGCCGGTTCCTCCGTCACCATCTCGGTTCTCCAGAACGTCTATGCCGAGGCGATGGTGCATGCGGCGCTGCCGGAGGCGACCGTCGACCAGTACGATTCCGTCGACCTGATCTATCAGGCGCTAGAATCGGGACGCGCCGATGCTGTCGCCACGGACCAGTCGTCGCTCGCCTGGTACATGACGCAGAATCCCGGCCGTTACAAAGACGCCGGCTATGGCTGGAATCCGCAGACTTACGCCTGCGCCGTCAAGCGCGGCGATCAGGATTGGCTGAACTTCGTCAACACCGCTCTGCACGAGGCCATGACCGGCGTTGAGTTCGACTTCTACGCCAAGTCCTTCAAAACCTGGTTCGGCAAAGATCTGACGCCGCCGCAGATCGGCTTCCCGGTCGAGTTCAAGTAACAGTCATGTGGAGCGGGACATGTTTCCCGCTCCACATTTAAAGAGTGAGAGCATGATGCCGTCCGGAAACCGCTCACAGTTTCCGGTATCATGCTCTGGTCTGAAAGGCGGCCCGCATGGGTTACACGTTGAATTTCGCTGCCGTCTGGCGCAATTTCGATTTTCTTTTGAGCGGGCTCGCGCTCAGCCTCGGCCTGGCGGTGATCTCGATCCTGATCGGGGCGGCGATCGGCCTTGCCGTCGCCTTCGCGCTGACGTCCAAAAGCCGCTTTGCGATCGTGCCGGCGCGGGTCTATGTCACTGTCATTCGCAACCTGCCAATTCTCGTTCTGGTGCTTTTTGCCTTTTTCGCGTTGCCGCAGATGGGCTTGCGGCTCGACAAGATAAAAAGCTTCGTCCTGGTTCTATCCCTTTACTCCGGCGCCTATCTGGCCGAGGTGTTCCGCGCCGGGCTGCTGTCAATTCCGAGAGGGCTGACGGAAGCGGGTCTTGCCATCGGCCTGACGGGGATGCAGATCCGCAGTTCCATCATCGCTCCGCTGATGCTGCGCAACGTGCTGCCGTCGCTGTCTTCGACGATCATTTCGCTCTTCAAGGACACCTCGCTCGCCGCCGCCATCGCGGTGCCGGAACTGACCTTCGCGGCTCGCAAGATCAATGTCGAGAGCTTCCGCGTTATAGAAACCTGGATGGTCACATCAGCCCTCTATGTCGCGACCTGTTTCCTCATCGCCGCCGTGATGCGCTTCGTCGAGCGCCGCCTGGCCCTGCCGAGATAGACCTGATGTCCCACACTTTTCTCGAACAACTCTGGATCGCCCGATACGTCATCATGAACGGCATTGGCGTGACCGTGTCGATCTCTCTGCTCGCCATCCTCGCGGGTTCCATACTCGGCGTTTTCGTCGGCCTGGCGCTCGTCTATGGCGGCGCTGTTTTGCGTCTGGCCGTGCGCGCCTACACCGATATCATCCGCGGCACGCCGGTGCTCGTGCTGGTGCTGGCGAGCTACTACGTGTCCGCCGCCGTCGGCCTTAATCTCGGGCCGTTCTCGGCCGGCGTGCTTGCCCTTGCCATCTTCTGCTCTTCCCATGTCGGCGAAATCGTTCGCGGAGCACTTCAGGCGATCCCGAAGGGGCAGACCGAAGCCGCCAAGGCGATCGGCCTGACCTTTACCCAGACCTTCACCTCGGTGCTGTGGCCACAGGCCATGCGCCAGTGCCTGCCGGCCTGGGTGAATACGGCGGCCGAGATGGTCAAAGCCTCGACGCTGCTCTCCGTTATCGGCGTCGCGGAGCTTCTCCTGCGCACGCAAGAAATCATCTCCCGCAATTTCATGAGCCTCCAGTTCTATTTCCTGGCCGGCGGCCTCTATTTCATCGTCAACTACGGCATCGAGCACTTCGGCAAATATGTCGAGCGCAAGACCGCCCTGCCGTCCTGAGGAGGCATCCAATGGCCAAGACCATTCTCGACATTCAGGGTCTGCGCAAGACTTACGGCATCCACGAAGTCCTCAAAGGCGTCGATTGCGCCGTGCAGGAGGGCGAAGTCATTTCCATCATCGGCTCGTCCGGTTCCGGAAAGACCACCTTGCTGCGCTGCATCAACATGCTCGAGGAATTCCAGGGCGGCACGATCAGCCTTGACGGCAAGGAGATCGGCTATCGCGTCGAAGGGACAGCGCGGCGCCGCAAGAGCGAGAAAGAGATTGCACGCCAACGCGCGTTGACCGGCATGGCGTTTCAGCAGTTCAATCTTTTTCCGCATATGAGTGCCGCTGAAAACGTCATGCTCGGCCTCGTCAAGGTCAAGAAAATGACCAAGCCGGACGCTCGCGCCATTGCGGAAAAATGGCTCGATCGTGTCGGCCTTTCCGCCCGCTCGAATCATTATCCCGGACAGCTTTCCGGCGGCCAGCAGCAGCGCGTCGCGATTGCCCGCGCCATCGCCATGTCGCCGAGGCTGATGCTGTTCGACGAAGTGACCTCTGCGCTCGACCCGGAACTGGTGGGCGAAGTGCTCCAGGTCATCAAGGGGCTTGCCGCCGACGGCATGACCATGCTGCTGGTCACGCACGAGATGCGCTTTGCCTACGACGTTTCGTCACGAGTCATCTTCATGAACCAGGGCGTCATCTGCGAGGAGGGTGATCCGAAGGACATGTTCGTGCATCCGAGGACCGAACGGCTGGCGGAATTCCTCAAAACCTCGAGTTTCAATTAAGCGAAAAGAGAATGACGATCACAAGTTACGGTGGGCGCAGCTCCCCTAACCACTGTTTGGCTTACGATCGCATGGCAAGCGCACATTGAATGTGATGGCAAATCCATTATATTGCTAGCATCGCTATCATGTTCCACAAGGTTGCCATCATGCCCGCAGTCACAATCAGAAACCTCTCCGAGGCGACCCACCGTGCTCTCAAGGTGCGTGCGGCTCATCACGGGCGCAGCACCGAAGCGGAAATGCGCGAAATCCTCGAGGCTGCCGTCCGTCCGGAAACGCGGCTGCTTCTTGGCAGCGCGCTCGCCGAACGGAGTCGTCGCCTCGGGTTGACAAATGAGGACCTTGCCGTTCTGGACCAAGCTCGCGACGCATTGCCTGCAAAGCCGTTGAGCTTTGAGTGATTATCCTTGATACGAACGTCGTTTCCGAGGCGATGAAACCCGCGCCCGACGAAACCGTGAAATTCTGGCTCGATGAGCAGGCAGCCGAAACCCTCTTCCTTTCTAGCGTCACGATCGCCGAGCTGATGTTTGGAATCGGCGCCCTCCCGGCTGGCAAACGCAAAGAAAGGCTCTCCGACGCGTTGGACGGTCTGATGGAACTCTTCGAACGCCGTATTTTGGCTTTCGACATTACAGCGGCACGGCGCTATGCCGATCTCGCGGTCAAGGCCCGAACTGCTGGCAGAGGATTTCCCACTCCGGACGGCTATATCGCCGCTATCGCGGCATCGAAAGGGTTCGCCGTCGCCACGCGCGATACAAGTGCTTTCGACGCTGCAGGTGTTGAAGTGATCAATCCCTGGGCGGCTTCGACCGCATAAGGTCGTTCGGCCAGTAAGAACAAGCCGCCACGAGTGGTTCGACGCTGGTCTGCGTTTGCAAGGCGTTGCAGGCACGCGCTCAATTTACGCTCAGTCTGCATTCCCAGCGTGCAAATTCCAAGGGGAGGGATCCGAGACATAATTGGAAATCCTGAACGCAGAATTTTGGCACGCGCTTTGCTTTCCTGCCTTGTATGCAAGATAGCCACACATCTGAGAGCACGCAGAAGACCATTGAGGAGACGATCGTCTCCGGGATTCTTTCAGCCAAAATTCGGCCTGGGACGCGTCTTGGTGAAAACCAGTTGGCAACGCTCTTCAGCGTGTCTCGAACCCGCGTTCGTGAAGCCATGATGCGCCTGGAAACACGCGGCATCGTGCATGTCAGTCCAAGGCGAGGCTGGTTTGTTGTCGAGCCGTCCGCAGAAGAGGCGATCGCGGTCTATGAGGCACGGCGCGTCATCGAGGCCGGATTGCTGCGCAGCATGCGCGCTCTGACAGACGAGGGGCGCAAAGCTCTCGACCTGCATTTGAACGAGGAAAAGACCGCAATGGGTGCGGGCGACCGCCAGCGCCTGACCTATTTGATGGGTGATTTCCACATCCGCATCGCCGAATTGAGCGGGAACGCCATCATCGTCGATATCCTCCGCGACCTCACCGCGAGGACGATCCTCATCTCGATGCTCTATCAGTCTGAATTTCATGCCGCACAGTCGCATGACGGGCACTGCCGCATCTTCGAGGCCATGCAAGCGGGCGATTTCGTCAGAGCTGCGGAGCTCTCTGTCGAACATCTGGACGAGGTGGAAATGGGGCTCGACCTCACCACACGCCCGGACCCGCTCTCGGAACTGCGCAGTTCCCTGTCACTTCCTGCCAAGACCGTGCCCCAACTCCCGGACCCAAAAAACCACAACTTTAAAGGAGCAATTAAAACATGCTGACAAGACGAGTCTTCTTCGCAATGGCGACCCTGGCTGCAACCTTCGGCTTCGGCTCCGCGTCTTACGCCGATGCTCTCGCCGACATCACGGCGCGCGGTACGCTGCGTGTCGCCGTCCCGCAGG
The DNA here is from genome assembly GCF_052871115.1 of Rhizobium sp. LARHSG275. NCBI lineage: Bacteria > Pseudomonadati > Pseudomonadota > Alphaproteobacteria > Hyphomicrobiales > Rhizobiaceae > Rhizobium > Rhizobium sp. LARHSG275. The sequence continues at coordinate 224,225 of NZ_JBIXJN010000004.1, forward strand.
ATTTCCCGCCCTTCGGCAGCGTCGGCACCGATATGGCGCCGATGGGTTACGACATCGATGTGGCCAACCTCATTGCCGAAAAACTCGGCGTCAAGACCGAACTCGTGCCGGTCACCAGCGCCAACCGCGTTCCCTATCTGCAGACGAATAAGGTCGATCTGGTCATATCAAGCCTCGGCAAGAATGCGGAGCGCGAAAAGGTGATCGATTTCACCACGGCCTACGCCCCCTTCTTCAATGGCGTGTTCGCGCCCGCCGATCTTTCGATCGCCAAGGTGGAAGATCTCGCGGGCAAGAGCATCGGCGTTACGCGCGGCGCCGTGGAGGATCTCGAGTTGACGAAGATCGCGCCGGCCGATGCGACGATCAAGCGCTACGAGGACAACAACGGCACCATCTCGGCCTTCCTCTCCGGCCAGGTCGACACCATCGCCACCGGCAACGTCGTGGCCGCTGCGATCCTCGCCAAAAATCCCCCCAAGCGCCCTGAGATGAAGTTCCTCATCAAGAACTCGCCCTGCTATATCGGTCTCAACAAGGAACAGGCAGCTCTTCTGGAGAAGGTGAACGGCATTATCGCTGCGGCCAAAACCGATGGCGCGCTGAACGCCATATCACAGAAGTGGCTCGGCGCCGGTCTCCCGTCGGATCTCTAAGGGACTCGGTCTCACGGACGTCATCCCGCGCCTGCGCGGGATGACGTGACGATCCGCCACCGCAAGAGGGGACAATTCCTTGAGTTACCATTTCGAATTCGGCTGGCTGCTTGAATATTATCCTGAGATCGTCAAGGGCATACTGATCACCCTTGAGCTTATCGCGATCGGCGGAATGCTCGGCATTTCGCTCGGCATCTTCTGTGCCTGGGTGCGCGCACTCGGCCCGGCCTGGCTGAAGCCTGTCGTTGCGACTTATGTCGAGCTGATCCGCAACACGCCGTTCCTGATCCAGCTCTTTTTCATCTTTTTCGGTCTGCCGTCGCTCGGTCTCAAGCTTTCCGAACTGACGGCCGCCAACCTCGCGATGGTCGTCAACCTCGGCGCCTATAGCTGCGAGATTATCCGCGCGGGCATCCAGGCAACCCCGAAGGGTCAGTTCGAGGCAGGCGAGAGCCTTGCCATGACCCGCTTCGAAACCTTCCGGCACGTCGTTCTCGTGCCGTCGCTGCAGCGCATCTGGCCGGCGCTGTCGTCGCAAGTCGTCATCGTCATGCTCGGCTCATCAGTGGTGTCGCAGATCGCCGCAGAGGATCTGACCTTTGCTGCGAACTTCATACAATCGCGAACCTTCCGCGCCTTCGAGGCCTACATCGTCTCGACATCAATCTATCTTGTGCTGGCGATCCTGCTCCGGCAGGTGCTGGCGGTGGTCGGCGGGTTCATTTTCCCAAGGAGAGCGGCGCGATGATCGAGTTCACACTCTGGGATATCCTGCGCAACCTGCTGCTCGCCACCCGCTGGACGATGCTGCTTTCGGTCGTCTCCTTCATCGGCGGCGGCGCGGTCGGACTGGGGTTGCTCTTCTTGCGCATCAGCAAGCGCAAGTCATTCAGGACGGTCGCAAAATACTATATCGAGCTCTTCCAAGGCACACCGCTGCTGATGCAGCTCTTCATTGCGTTTTTCGGTCTCGGCCTCTTCGGGATAGATGTGCCGGCCTGGCTTGCTGCGGGATTGGCGCTCACCCTATGGAGCGCCGCCTTCCTCGCCGAAATATGGCGAGGCTGCGTCGAAGCGGTCGTGAGGGGTCAATGGGAAGCCTCCGCCAGCCTCGGCATGGGCCGGTTGCAGCAGATGCGCTATGTCATCCTTCCGCAGGCGCTGAGGGTCGCGATACCACCCACGGTCGGCTTCTCCGTTCAAATCGTCAAGGGAACGGCGCTGACCTCGATCATCGGTTTCGTTGAATTGTCGAAAGCCGGCACGGTGGTCACCAATGCCACCTTCCAGCCCTTCACCGTCTACGGGCTCGTCGCCCTCATCTACTTCGCCCTTTGCTGGCCTTTGTCGAAAAGCAGCCAGATCCTGGAAAGGAAGCTCAATGTCGCTCATCGAAATCACTGAAGTCCGCAAGAGCTTCGGCACCACCGAGGTGCTGAAAGGCATCAATCTCGACGTGGAGGCTGGTGAAGTCATCGCTATTATCGGCAAGAGCGGTTCAGGCAAATCGACCCTGCTTCGCTGCATCAACGGCCTGGAGACCATCACCGATGGCTCCATCTCCGTGGCCGGCGCGCAGCTCCTTGATGACGAACTGCATCTGAAGGCACTGCGCCTCAAGGTCGGCATGATCTTTCAGCAGTTCAACCTCTTCCCGCACCTGACCGTCGGCGGCAACGTCATGCTGTCGCAGACCGTGGTCAAAAAGACCCCGAAAGCCGAAGCCGAGGCTACCGCCCGCAAGATGCTGGAGCGGGTAGGGCTGGGCCACAGGTTCGACGCCTATCCCGACGAGCTCTCGGGCGGCCAGCAGCAGCGCGTCGCTATCGCCCGCGCGCTCGCCATGCAGCCGACAGCACTTCTCTGCGACGAGATCACCTCGGCGCTCGATCCGGAACTGGTCGCCGAAGTTCTCGCCGTCGTGCGCGAGCTTGCGGCCGAGGGAATGACGCTCCTGATGGTAACGCACGAGATGAAGTTCGCCCGCGATGTCTGCAGCCGCGTCGTCTTCATGCACCAGGGCCGCGTTCACGAAATAGGCCCGCCGGAGGAAGTCTTCGCCAATCCTCAGACTGCGGAGCTGAAGCAGTTTCTCGGCGTCAGCTAGAATATCCGTGCGTTTTCCATCTGGACAACGCTCAGGCGTTCGTCACGGATCTTCTGGATGACTTCGAGGCGATGCAACTCTTTCTGCGACATGGTGATCATAAAGGACATGACGACTCCGACCGCTCATGGTCTCGACCAGGCTGAAGATCGTCATCCTTGCTCCCAACGTTGGCTTTGACCAGTGCGTCGAGAGGCGAGACTGTCGCATCTCTAACTGGCCCAACTGTCGCATTACTAAATAGCCCTTACACAAGAAGGTCGCATAACCTAGTTTATGGAACTGGCGTGTCCCGAAGGCATGCCGACATTCCGATGGTCGGGGTGGCATGCCGCGCATCCGCTAGGAAATACTTAGGCACGCACCCCAGATTAGCGTCGTCGAGCGGCTGGCGGCTGAGGCGTGTACACGGCCAACCCACGGCTCATCAATGGCGAAACGGAAAACGCGGTGCCGCCGGATCTGGATTCGCCGCATTTCCAAGCATATCGGTCTTGCAGCTCTCTCTGAACCTGCGATCATCGTCTTCCGGGGGGAAACAGATGACGATCACGCGAACGCAGCTAACCAACGATGAATGGAAGTGGCTGGTGCGGCTTTGCCAGCACGAAGCGAATAGTATGCCCAAAGAAATAGAAACGAGGTTTGTTGAACTCGGCCTGTCCGGACCGAACGCTCTTCGCGAGCACGCTAAGGCCTTGGTTCAACGGGAGTTATTGAGCGAGCGCCGGAATAGGTTGCAGGGCCTTCACTGACTGATTGTCTCGACCGCTGAGTACGAACGCCACTCGCGACATCGCTGATATTGGAACGGCCGCGGCAATGAGTGGGGATGAAGACCCATTGTGACGCTCTTCGGTCACGAACGGCCGCCGACCGTTTCTGGTTGAGGCGGAACATTGATCCATTACCACTTCTGGTTCAAGGCAAGCAATGCAGAATTCAGGCTATTTTCTCGAGACATTTCAAACCCGCTCTGCAATAATTGGGATCATTCCTCGACCATACTCCACTGAGAAACAAGTTTCGATCTCCGGCCCCGTGAGATAGACATCACAGGCGCCATAAGCGCGTGTTCTGCTTGGACGCGCCAATCCCCGGAGTTGCATCATGATAATCGCGCCGCAGCAGCGGATCTATGTCTGCTTCTTTCTCTTCGCTGTGTCGCTGGGGGCGCTGCTGTCGAGGATGCCGGATTTGCAGGTTGCACTTGGCGTCAATAAATCCGAGCTTGGTTTAACGCTGATAGGGGCTGCCATCGGCGCCTTAATTTCGTTGACCTTATCTTCGCCCTTGATCGCCCGGCTCGGCGCGCGTACGACGGCATTCATTACTGTTCTCGGCACGTCTGCGCTGCTGTCGCTGGTGCCTTGGATCGGTGCGGCGCCGGTCGTGTTCGGTGTGCTTTTCGTCGAGGGGCTGCTCGCCGGAGCGCTGGAGATCAATCTCAACGTTGAGATCGACCGCATCGAAGCGCAGCTAGGACGCGGCGTGATGAACAGAGCGCATGGTTTCTGGAGCCTCGGCTTCTTCGTCACAGCACTTGTCTCCTCAATCGTCCGCCAAGCCGGCATTTCGATGCAACTCCATCTCGCGGTGACCTTTGTCGCGGTTCTTGTCATCGGTATCTGGACGATTGCCGGCATGCGGAATGCGCCGGCGCGGATCGCGTTGCATGAAGGCAAGGCACCGCCGGTAGCGCTTCCCACCTGGGGCCTCATGCCGCTCTGCGTGATCGGCATCGCGGCCTTTCTCGTCGAAGGTGCCGGGATCGACTGGTCGGCGATCTATATGCGCGACGTTTTTTCGGTCGAGCCCTTCATTGGCGGACTGGGATTGACGCTCTTTACCTTCTGCATGGCGCTGGCGCGCCTGTTCGTCGATCCGCTGGTCGATCGGTTTGGCGCGCGGGCCGTCGCCACGATGCTGCTTATTCTTTCGGCGATTGGCATCTGCGCGGTATCGGGAGCGCCGCATCCCTATATCGCGCTGGCGGGCTTTGCCTTGATGGGCGCTGGTTGCAGCGCGGTCTATCCCCTCGCCGTCTCGGCGGCGGCCCAGCGCATAGATCGAGCGGCGCATCTCAACGTCGCCGCCCTCGGCCAGGTGACCTTTGTCGTTTTCTTCCTGGCGCCGCCGCTGCTCGGTTTCATTGCCGAGCATGCTGGAATCCGGATATCCTATCTGGTCTGCCTTCCGCTGATCATTTACGCACTCCTTTCGGCCAAGGCGCTTCCTACGCGCCGGGCTGCCGGCGGAGCTAGCGCCGCGGCTGTTCGGAGCCTCAACGGTTGACGGATTGTGCTGCCGGTTTCGGCGCCTCGACGAGTTCGGCGAAAAGCATAAGCGAGCACGCCGTGGAGGCGTGCTCGGCGCTCCCACAACGTGTATACGTTTAATGTCCGCGATGAAGTTTCAAGAGAACTTCGCTCAGCCCAAAGCCAGGTATTCCTTGGTATTGCCCTTGGACGTTAACGCCTGGATTGCCGTCCTGAGCGCGCGGTCGTCAAGATGTGCATCGCGCCCCGAACCTCTGCCAGTGTCTCGAGCCTGCTAGGCGCCACCTGGGAGACACTTCGCAGGCATCAGAACACGGGAAATCGAGACGACCGTCGCTGCAGACACCGAGGCGGGTCAGGACGAGGATAAAGTGCGCGAGGCACTGAGGGCCGGTGACGAGCAAGAAGTCAAGATGCCGAAACAGAAACCCCTCCCGCATGGTTGCTTGCCGCCTCTCTGCAGATCGCCATATAACGCGCGATGACGTTTGATTCGAAGATTTTCGTAGGCCTGAGGCCAACGCGCAAAAAATCAGCTCCGCTCAGCGAGCTTTACCAGCCGAAATGCCAGTGGGACGGTTGCGAAAGCGGCGGCACCAATCGTGCGCCCGTTGGGCGAGATGCAGAAGGTTTGTACCTGATGTTCTGTCCTCAACATGCGAGGGAATACAATAAGGGTTATAATTTCGCGAGCAATCTGTCTGATCCGGTGACCGCCCGCTATCAGAGGGAAGCAGCAAACGGCAGCCGAAAGACGTGGGGGACCCGCGTTGAGCCGGCGACAGAGACGCCGCTTCCTTCGACCGTTCGCTCCGGTACGGCAAAAACTCTTAACGCACGCAAGATTGCTGCACGACATCAGGCCACGAAAGCCGATCTCCAGCAGCGTAAGCTCAAGGTCTTGGAAGCAAAAGCTTTCGAAACGCTTGGCCTTTCGCAGGACGCGACGCCTGTGGAAATTAGGCGACGCTACAAACTGATGCTCAAGATGCACCATCCGGACGCTAACCGAGGAGATCGAAACTCCGAAGATGAACTCAGGGCGGCAATCGACGCCCATAAGATCCTCAAGCTGAACGGATTCTGCTAGATCCGAGACACGCTCTTTGCGGTCTATGGTGAGTGTGAGCTGTAGGTTGTTGACAGATGGATGCAGAGCAACTGGGCAGCGCGACCGCTCGCGGCAAGAGGTCGTCGCATTAAACAATGACGTTCAACCTGAAGGCGTGAGGCAAGGACGACCGGTGCTCGATCTCTGCCGGGCAACATCACTTTTCGCAAAGCCGTCGGCTTCCGGAATATGGCTGATAAGTACAATCGGATGGACGAAAGGAGCGGTAACTGCGCGAGCAGGCGTTTATATTGCAAGATTGCGGTGCGCCTTGACCATCGCTCGCCGCTTCTGTCGATCGCACTCCGTTCAGCATCGGTTCGGTCGCCGCCTCGCGCATGAAATCCCGCCAAATATGTGCTGGCAGGGCGCCGCCCGTCACTCCCTTCATCGGCGCGTCATCATCATTGCCAACCCAGACACCGACGACGAGCGCTTCCGTGAAGCCGATGAACCAGGCATCACGATTGTTCTGGCTCGTGCCGGTCTTGCCGGCCGCAAACGTGCCGGGATCTGCCCCACGTCCAGTCCCGCGCTCGACCACCAACTGAAGGAGGCCGAGGAGATCGGATTGGTAGGGCGAAAGATCGACATTCGGCTTTGATTGTAAGCCAATTCGAAAGGCCTTAGGCTGCCCTGCCGCTTGAAAGTCGATGATGCCCCAGGGCTTCACGGGTGCCCTACCGAGCTGGACAGACGCGTAGGCGCTGGTGAGGTTGAGCAGATTAACTTCGGATGTGCCAAGCGCCAGAGACGGCGTGTTGGCCAGCGGCGCATCGATGCCGAGTTCGCGCGCCGCGGCAATCACATTGTCCAGACCTACCTCTTCGGCAAGAGCCACTGACGCGGTATTGAGCGATCGCGCGAACGCCTCAGCAAGCGTCACCCAACCGCGATAGCTGTCGCCGGAATTTTCAGGCGACCAGCCATTGATGTCGATTGGCGCGTCCAAAACCTGGTCAGACAAGGTGAGCCCAGCCTTCAATGCTGCGTAATAGACGAACAGCTTGAAGGTAGAACCGGGCTGTCGCATCGCAGAGACCGCACGATTGAACTGGCTTTCCTTGTAGTCACGCCCGCCAACCATGGCAACGACCGCGCCATCGGGCATCATCGCAACTAACGCGGCCTGCGATGCTCCGACCGTCTTTCCTTGACTGTCGAGAGCACTTTTCACGACCCTTTCGGCGATCAGCTGCAACTGCGGCACCAGCGTGGTGCGCACCGTGGTCGAACCTGGTGAGGAGCCGGCGATTTCGCTCGCTTGCGGCGAAATCCAGTCGGCAAACCAGCTTCCGGAGCGCGGCGTGGGCGTCGTAGGTTGCAGCCTGGCAAAGCTCGTCTTGGCCTGAGCCGCTTGTAGTGCGGTGATCTTGCCATTGGCCGTCATCGCATCGAGAACGACCATGGTGCGCTGCCGGGCGCCTTCGAGATTGTCGATAGGATTCCATTGGCTCGGCGCCCGCAGCAACCCCGCCAGCATCGCCGACTCCGGCAGGTTGAGGTCACCGACATCCTTGTTGAAATAGATCCGAGCGGCCGCAGGCATGCCGGTGGCGCCGGCGCCGAGATAGACGCTATTGAGATAGCGCGTCAGGATTTCCCTCTTGCCGAGCTTCCACTCCAGCCAGACCGCGATGACAACCTCCTGAACCTTTCGTTTTATTGTTCGGTCGCTGTCGAGGTATTGCAGCTTGATGAGCTGCTGGGTGATCGTGCTGCCACCCTCCACCACGGAACCGGCCTCCAGGTTCCGCAGAAGCGCCCTCCCGATGCCCCTCGGATCGATGCCGAAATGATTCATGAACCGGCGATCTTCAATTGAAAGGACGGCATCGATCAGATGGGGCGGAAACTGGTCGTATCGAGCATATGGCCCTTGATAAGGTCCCTGTCTCACCAACGGCGCCCCGTCAGCGGTTTCCAGCACCACCACCGGCTTTAACGTTCCATCCCGGATTTCGCTCCAAGGCACGTCTTTGAGTGCCCACACCAGCAGGCTTCCTGCGAGGAGGCAGACAAGAAGCGCGAATCCAACAGCGAATTTCCGCCAGCCGGCAACGAGCGAAGCGCTGCGGCGACTTTCACGCGGCTTTGAATGCTGATTGCGAAAACGGCGCCCTGCTTCGACCAAAGCAGTCGTAATCCATGTGTAGGGAGATGACGTGAACGGCGTCCATGTCTTTAGCTTCGCCCCCCAAGCCAATGCGGCCGTGTTGATCTTTGTCAAAGCTGAACTTGCCTGCAGATCTTGGCGCAGCGCACGGAACAGCGTCCCGACGGCTCGTCTAGTTTGGCTAAAGGATCGATCGGGCGGTTGCGGGTCGTCGACTTGAATGGTTCCCGGCGAATCCGAGGCGGCCGCTTGCGCTGCCGAATCTACTGTCTGATTGCGAGCCGAGCTCGAGTTGCTAACGCTTTCATCTGAGGATTCGGGAGAATTGGGCATCGGTTACCGCTAAAAAGCCAACGCAGCATACCTTTATAGCCGGGCGATGCCGTGTGTTCTACCGCAAAAGGCGTTACAATGGTTCCGAGCGTCTGGCGATAAACCGAGTTGGTGGGGCTCCGCCGCCGGGACGACTTTGCTGGGGCTCTCGACGGGAAACGAACCATCGGCCTCACAGCCTCTTTCCAAGATCCTGAAAAATCGGCCCTGTGGTGTAACCCTTATTTAGAACAACAGATCTTTGCGACCTCAAGAACCGCTTTCGCCTTCGCCGTTGGGAGCCAGCGCAGAACGGATGTAATCAAGCAAAAACTGTCCGTTGAACGGTTTTGTCAGGCAGCCGACGACATCCGCGTCCAATGCTGACGCGCCCAAATTCTTTTCCGGGAAGGCGGTGATCAGAATAGTCGGAATGCTCTTGCCCAGTGCGACGAGCCGGCGGTGCAGATCGAGTCCGCTCGTTCCGGGCATATTGATGTCCGTCACGAGGCAGGCCGTGCGGCGGATATGAGGCGACATCAAGAAATCATCAGCGGATGAAAAAGACTCGGCGTCAAATCCCATCGACCTCATGAGCCCCTTTATAGCGTCCCGCATCGACTCGTCGTCGTCGACGATCGCAATCAGAGGTCTCTTGATTGGCACTGCCGCCTCCCAACTTCGCCGACCGGCATCGGGCCGAATTAGCGTTGTGGCGCGCTTGACTGGATGGACTAATATTGAACGGCGACAAAGGCGTCGCAAGCTATACATTCGTATAGAGATCTAAGACTTGCGCGACCAGCGCGGCATCGCGGGCCATGTGGCGCATCGGCACGACACGGCAGACTGCTGGACGCGCAAGCGCTTTTGGGGCGGCCCGCATCCAGCCTTGTGGCCAAGGTAATTATCGCGCATTCTAGTGTGCGAAAGAAGACCCGTTTCGACACTAGGAAGGAGAGAGGAGTAGTGTTCTCATCGCGTGACCGGCGCTATGCTTGTTGGGCTTCGCCCGCTGCTGCTGCGATGGGGATAGATAGTTATATTCCCAAAACGTCGATTCACCTTGGGAGTTCTGACGATTGACCGAGGCGCCAGCCACCATCATTGTCATAGATGATGACCCGGAAATCCGCGAGGCGCTTGGCAGTCTGCTGCGTTCCGTCGGCTTTGCCGTCAACCTCCTTGCTTCGGTCGGCGACTTCCTCAGATCTGGGCGACCCAACGGGCCGACCTGTCTCGTGCTCGATGTCCGGCTCCCGGGGCAGAGCGGTCTTGATTTTCAGCTTGAGCTGTCGCGAGAAAATATTCAGTTGCCCATCGTCTTCATTACCGGGCACGGCGACATTCCCATGTCAGTCAAGGCGATGAAAGGGGGCGCGGTCGAGTTCCTAACGAAACCGTTCCGAGACCAGGATTTGCTCGATGCCGTTCACGTCGGCCTGGCGCGCGACCGCGCGTGGCTTGAAAATGAAAAGTCCTTGGCGACGGTCAGAGCGCGTTTCGATAGCCTGACGCCGCGGGAACGCGAGGTGATGGCTTTGGTGGTGACCGGACGACTCAACAAGCAAATTGCAAGTGATCTAGGCGTGAGCGAGATTACCGTGAAGGTTCACCGCAGCCAGGTCATGCAAAAGATGGGTACCAGATCCCTGCCCGAACTCGCGCGTATGGCTGACAAGCTGATGCTCGCGCCGGGAAAGCCACAAACGCACTCGTAAAAGTCTTGGCTCCGCGTATAGCTCACCCCCTCCCATTGGTAATCGATCCTTCCTGGTGGCCGATAGCCCCGGCGGGGACTCCTCTATGATGCCGGTTCTTTCGTCCTCCACCTCCTCCTCCCAGGCCGTATCGCTCCCGATCGGCCCACCTTGAGCCTCCCCACGCGGCGGGAGGCTCTGGCTCCCTTTAGGCCTCAGAGCGGGCAAGACACTTTCGTCTTCAACAGCGACAACGAATCGCAACCGTTGGCACGACACGCCGAAGCACGCCGATGTTGACCATGTGCTGGCCTTGTATCTTAGGCGACTCTGCGGCCGTACCACCTGCCCGGCTGCTGGGTAAGACAAGGAGAGAGACCGTCACCCCGATCGTCGTCGGACCCGGACGACGTCGCCGACATGTCGATCGCCGAGCGGAAGTTCGCTGATGGGTATCCGTGCCGGTATCCCAAGGTATCGCAAGACCAAACCACAGTATAATTTCCCGTCGTCCCTTCCGTCGCTAGTGTCTACTCGTTGCCTCGGGCAGGTAGCGAATCCCCCCGTTGCTACCACTAAGCTTCGGCGCTCCTCCATCCGAAGCTCTGTGGGGCCATGACCCGCCTGACCGCCCAGCAGCCGCTGGGCGGTCTTTCGTATAGGTGCACCACGAACGGGTGGGCGATGGCCGCTCGTTGTTGGGACGAACAGGCGAGATGTGCTAAAGAGGTGGGGAAGTGGCCGAGGTTCGTCATATGTGCTCGCTTTTGCCAATTTGACTGGACGGATCTCCGAAATGAAAGTGGCAGTGCCGGAAGCACATCCTCTTTCTTCTGCGTTGGTGGAGATAGGAGTTTGGAGGTTCTTTGGGAGGATGGTGATCGCGTGTTCCACCGTGAACGGCGCCGGGGTGCCGACGGCAAGTGGAACCAGGTACTGGTCGTACTTTCGGCGCTCGAACACCCGACACCTACGAGCCTCGGCCGCCTCGACCATGAATATGGATTGAAGGATGAGCTCGATAGCGCATGGGCGGTGCGACCGCTTGAGTTGGTACGCGAAGGCGGGCGTACCATGCTGGTGCTTGAAGATCCGGGGAGCGAGCCGCTCGCCGGGCGGCTCGGAACGGCAATGGAAACGGAGCTTTTCCTGCGCATTGGGATCGGCATCGCCGCCGCGCTCGGTGGGGCCCACCAGCGCGGTCTCGTTCACAAGGACATCAAACCGGCCAATATCCTGGTAACGGGCACGGGCACCGAGGTGCGGCTAACAGGCTTCGGGATCGCCTCGCGTCTCTCCCGCGAGCGGCAGACGCACGAGCCGCCCCAAGTGGTCGCCGGAACGCTCGCCTATATGGCCCCCGAGCAGACCGGGCGCATGAACCGCTCCGTCGATTCCCGCAGCGACCTTTATGCGCTCGGCGTGACGCTCTACGAAATGCTGACCGGCAGCCTGCCGTTCTCCGCCTCCGACCCGATGGAATGGGTGCATTGCCACATTGCACGACGGCCGACACCGCCCGACGAGCGGGTGGCGGATGTTTCACCGGCAGTCTCGGCCATCGTCATGAAGCTGCTCTCCAAGACGGCCGAGGAACGATACCAGACGGCAGGCGGCGTCGAGCACGATCTGAGCCGCTGTCTCAGCGAGTGGGAAACGCAGCGCCGGATTGACGCATTCCCGCTCGGCGAACGCGACATCCCGAACCGCCTGCTGATTCCCGAGAAGTTATACGGGCGGGAGCACGAGGTCGAGACGTTGCTCACTGCCTTCGACCGCGTGGTGTCGAGCGGGGCGCCGGAGTTGGTGTTGGTCTCTGGCTATTCCGGCATCGGCAAGTCGGCGGTGGTCAATGAACTCCACAAAGCCCTGGTGCCGCCGCGCGGCGTTTTTGCGTCCGGCAAGTTCGATCAGTACAAGCGCGACATTCCATATGCGACCCTGGCGCAGGCGTTTCAGAGCCTTGTCCGGGAGCTTCTCGCGAAGAGCGACGCCGATTTGGCACTCTGGCGCGAGACGCTGAGAGAGGCGCTGGGGCCGAACGGACGACTGATGGTCGACCTCGTCCCCGAACTAAAACTCATCATCGGCGACCAACCGCCGGTCGCTGAACTTCCGCCACAGGATGCGGAACGGCGATTCGAGCTGGTATTCCGGCGGTTCATCGGTGTCTTCGCCCAGCCGGAACATCCGCTGGCGCTTTTTCTGGATGACTTGCAGTGGCTTGATGCGGCGACGCTCGATCTGCTGGAAGATCTCTTGACGCGGTCGGATCTGCAACACCTGATGTTGGTTGGTGCCTATCGCGACAACGAAGTCACCGCCGCCCACCCGCTCATGCGGAAACTTGACGCGATCAAAACCGCCGGTGGCAAGGTCGCGGAGATCACGCTTGCGCCGCTTACTAAAGACCATCTCCGGCAGTTGACTGCGGATGCGCTCCACTGTCAGACCGATCGTGCAGCCCCGCTCTCACAAATGATGCACGAAAAGACCGGCGGCAATCCGTTCTTCGTCCGTCAGTTCCTATTTTCGCTCACCGAAGAGGGAATGCTCGCCTTCGATCATGACACGGCATGCTGGTCCTGGGATCTCGGGCGCATTCACGCCAAGGGATACACCGACAACGTCGTGCAGCTCATGGTCGGCAAGCTTGAGCGCCAGCCGCCCGAAACGCGGGAAGCGTTGCAGCAGTTCGCCTGCCTTGGAAACATAGCAGATATTGCGACGCTCTCACTCGTCCTCGGGATATCAGAGGAGCAAGTCGCCGGCGCCTTATCGCCTGCCGTCGCTCATGAACTGCTCGAGCGGTTGGCAGACGCATACCGGTTCGTCCACGATCGCGTTCAGGAAGCCGCCTATTCGCTGATCCCGAAGGAGCGACGCGGAGAGTTGCACCTCCGCATTGGGAGGCTGCTTGCTGCGAACACCGCGCCGGAGCTGATTGACGATTATGTTTTCGAGATTGTCAGTCAACTCAATCGAGGAGCCGCACTGATCACCTCAACTAAGGAGCGCGAGCAATTGGCCGAGTTCAATCTGCTGGCCGGCAAGCGCGCAAAGGCGTCTACGGCATACGCCTCGGCGCTCAACTATTTTGTAGCAGGCACGACGCTCCTGCCGGAAGACGCCTGGGAGCGCCAGCGCCAACTGGCCTTCGCACTTGAGCTGAACCGAGCCGAATGCGAGTTCCAACTTGGCGCGTTGCCGGACGCGGAGGAGCGATTAGCACAGCTTTCCAATCGTGCTGTCTGCTCCGATGATCAGGCTGCTGTCGCCTGCCTGCGCATCGAACTCTATGCTGCGCTCGGTCAGACCGGCCGGTCGGCCGCGGTCGGTCTCGACCATGTGAGGCAACATCTCGGCATCGACTGGGCGCCGCATCCGGCCGACGAGGAGGTGCAACGAGAATACGGCCGAATATGGTCGCAGCTCGGGAGCCGCGCGATCGAGGAACTCATTGATCTGCCGTTGATGAGCGACCCAGCATCCTCCTCGACGCTGGATATTCTCACCCGTCTGGTTGGGGCGGTATGGCATACGGATGCGAATCTGGCTTGCATGGCAATCTGCCTGGCTGTGAACCTCAGCCTCGAGCGAGGCAACAGCGACGGCTCCTGCTACCATTATGTGTCGCTTGGCTATATTGCCGGACCGCGCTTCGGCGACTATGAGGCCGGATTCAGGTTCGGTCAGCTAGGCTGCCATCTCGTCGAAAAGCACGACCTGAAGCGCTTTCAGGCCAGGACTTACAAAGACTTCGGGGCTCACGTCATACCGTGGACGAGGCATGTCAGAACCGGCCGCGACATCTTGCGGCGAGCGCTTGACATTGCCAACCAGAGCGGCGACCTCACGTTTGCCGGATACAGCTATGTCAGTTTGAATTCGAACCTGCTGGCGGCGGGAGATCCGCTTATGGAAGTGCAGCGCCAAGCGGAGATTGGCCTCACGTTCGCGCAGGAGGTGCGGTTCCAGTTCGTTGTAGATCTCGCCAGTGCGCAGCTCGGACTCGTCCGGACCCTGCGCGGGTTGACCCGCAAATTCGGCTCCTTCGACGACGAGCGATTCGACGAATTTGAGATCGAACGTCGGTTTTCCGAAAATCCGAATCTTGCGGAAACCTGCTACTTTGTCAGAAAACTGCAGGCGCGGTTTTTTGCCGGCGACTACGAGGCGGCCGTCGATGCGTCATTGCGGGCGCAGAGGCTGCCATGGACATCGGTGTCGCATTTCGAGGAAACGCCGGAGCATCATTTCTACGGTGCGTTGGCCCGGGCCGCATGCTGTGACCATGCTGTGGCTGAGCAGCGGGCGTGGCATACCGAGGCTCTGGTCGCCCACCACCGACAGCTTCAGATCTATGCGAAGAATTGCCCGGAGAACTTCGAGAGCCGAGCCGCGCTGGTCGGCGCCGAAATAGCACGCCTCGAAGCGCGCGAAATCGACGCCGTGCGTCTTTATGAACAAGCGATCCGCTCGGCGCGCGCTAACGGCTTCGTTCATCATGAAGCCCTCGCATATGAACTCGCCGCCCGCTTTTATGCACAGGGAGGCTTCGAGGATTTCACTCGTCTCTATCTCCGCAACGCGCGTGCCTGCTATCTGCGCTGGGGCGCCGACGGCAAGGTGCGGCAACTTGACCAACTCTATCCCGACCTGAGAGGCGAAGAGCGCGCCTCCTCTCCAACAAGCACGATCGGTGCACCGGTCGAACAGCTCGATCTCGCAACCGTAATCAAAATCTCGCAGGCGGTGTCGGGCGAGATTGTGCTTCAAAAGCTGATCGACACCGTCCTGCGCACCGCCGTTGAGCAGGCCGGCGCCGAGCGCGGCTTATTGATCCTGCCGCGTGGCGGTGAGTCACGGATCACGGCAGAAGCCACGACGGGCGGCGAAACGGTCTTGGTGCAGATGCGTGACGAGATCGTGACAGGAGACATCCTGCCGCAATCGCTCCTTCATTATGTCTTGCGCACAAGCGAAAGCGTGGTTCTCGACGATGCCATAGCTCAGAATCCGTTTTCCGCGGACCCCTACATTTGTCAACACCGTGCTCGTTCTGTTCTTTGTGTGCCGTTGCTCAATCAGGGTCAACTGGCCGGGGTACTCTATCTCGAAAACAACCTCGCCCCTCGGGTCTTCGCGCCGGCCAGGATCGCGGTGCTGAAGCTGCTCGCCTCCCAGGCAGCGATTTCACTCGAGAATACCCGGTTGTACCGCGATCTCGCTGAACGCGAAGCCAAGATCCGTCGCCTCGTCAAGGCCAACATCATCGGGATCGTCATCTGGGATATCGAAGGTCGTATCCTCGAGGCCAACGACGCGTTTCTCCACATGGTGGGATACGACCGAGACGATCTTGCCTCGGGTCGGCTATGCTGGACGGAGCTGACGCCGGCCGAATGGCGCGACCGCGATGCACGGACCGTCGCGGAGCTGAAGAAGATCGGGTCAGTGCAACCGTTCGAAAAGGAATACTTTCGGAAAGATGGCAGCCGTCTGCCCGTACTGATCGGCAGTGCTCTATTGGAAGAAAGCAGGGACGAAGGCGTCTCTTTCGTCCTCGATTTGACGGAGCGCAGGCAGGCCGAAGAGGCGTTGCGGGAGAGCGAGGAAGCATTGCGCGTGGCGCAGGGGCAACTGGCCCACGCAAACCGCGTCGCCACAATGGGTCAGCTCACAGCCTCTATCGCCCATGAAGTCAATCAACCGCTCGCCGCCTCGCTCACCAACGCCCAGGCCGGCTTGCGGTGGCTAGGTACCCATCCGCCGAATCTGGAGGAAGTGGCTCAGGCACTCGGCCGAATCACCGAGAACGCCAATCGAGCCGGCGACGTCATTGGCCGGATCCGTGCCTTGGTCAAGAAAGAGCCGCCTCGCGATGGGCAGTTCGACATCAATGAAGCCATTCGTCACGTCATTGCGTTGACCAGCAGTGAAGCGCATCGGCAAGGCGTCACGCTACAAACCGAATTCGCGACCAGCCTTCCGTCCGTGAAAGGAGATCGCATCCAGGTGCAACAGGTGGTCCTAAACCTGATCATGAATGCCATCGAGGCGATGAGCGGCATCGACGCAGAAGAACGCGAGCTGCTGATCAGCACCGAGTCAGAGTCCTCAGGAGGCGTGGTCGTCGGGGTGCGCGACTCGGGTCCAGGTCTCGACCCGCAGACCATGGACCGTCTATTTGAGGCTTTCTACACGACCAAATCCAGCGGCATGGGTATGGGCCTGGCGATCTGCCGCTCGATCATCGAGGCTCACGGCGGCCGGATGTGGGCAACCGCCAATGGAACTTGTGGGGCAATGTTTCTGTTCACCCTGCCTCTCGAACGAGACGAAACCATCGGCGCAAAGCCAGCCGACCAAATGGCGGCGTGGGAGACTGCGTAGGACTAACAACTGGCTGAAGCTCTCGCAGAAAGTAGGTCTCTGCGAAGTGTTTAGGCCTTAGGCAGAGCCCCTCGTCGCCATCACCAGACGACGAGGTGCAGCGGAGCTGGATTCACCTCTACGATGCCGCGATCGGGCCGATGGCACTGGCGAAAAGCAACGGTCGCATCGACCACCGTGCGAAATCGCGCAACCGGAAACTGGACGGGGTTGGAGAGCATCAACATGTCTGCACCAGCTAAAGGTGCCAGGCGCCAAGCTTGCTGCTCCTCAATTCTGCACGCAAGAGGCGGTCGGGCGTAACCGGTGCTCCACTCCCACGTTGTCCTCGCCGCCGTGATCTGTGATCGCCTATCCATGGACAAGCAACGGGAGTTTCTCCATGGAGAGTACACTGGAGGTTCTCACGACCAGGAAGTCTGGACGTGAGGTGCATCGGCATTGGCCGGACGACGTCAAGGCGCAGATCGTGTCGGAGAGCCTTCGGCCAGGCGCGTTGGTGAACGAAGTCGCGGAGCGACATGGCCTGAAGCCGAACCACCTGTCGACTTGGCGGACAATGGCGCGACAGGGCAAGTTGGTCCTGCCTGCACCCGATGATGCGGTGGAGTTCGCATCGGTGATCGTCGATCCGCCCATATCGGAGCCGTTTATCAAGAAGGGCAGTCGGCCCGAGATCATTGTTGGTTCCGTCATTATCCGTCTGGAAGAGGGCGCGTCTGTCGACCGGATTGCTGCTGTCGCGTGTGCCTGCGCGGTCCCGGCATGATCGTTCCATCGAACCGGGTTCGGATCATGGTGGCGACCAAACCGGTCGATTTCCGGAAAGGCCACGATGGGTTGGCGGCGCTGGTCAAGAACGAGCTGCACAAGGACCCCTTTACGGGGACGGTCTTCGTGTTCCGGTCCCGGAAAGCAGATCGATTGAAGCTGATATACTGGGATGGTAGCGGCCTGGTGATGGCATACAAGCGCCTGGAGGAACACACCTTTACCTGGCCGAGCGTCAAGGATGGCCTGATGACACTGGGCCATGCACAGTTCGAGGCGCTGTTTGCAGGTCTCGACTGGCGTCGGGTCCGTTCCGTGGAAGCGAGAGCGCCCGACGCCATCGAATAGATGCGGCACGATGACTCGGGCGATAAATTCCAACGGCGAAGCGGCGTTGGTTTTGATAGACTTTCACCATGCTGGACGCCGCCAATCTTCCCAACGACATTACTGCCCTGAAGGCGATGCTGATCGCGGCGCAAGCCCGTGAGGTTCGTAAGGATGAGCGGATTGAACGACTGGAGAAGCTGGTTGCCGCCCTCAAGCAAGCTGCCTTCGGCCGCAAGTCCGAGAATGCCGACCCAGAGCAATTCGATCTTGCGTTGGAAGACCTGGAAACGGCGATGGCGGCCGTCCATGCCGAAGATGAAGCCGATAGCCCTTCGGGGAAGCCACAGCCCAAACTCCGTGCAGCAAATCGCGGCGCTCTTCCCGCTCATCTTCCTCGCGTGGAAGAGATCATAGAGCCCGAAAGCCTGATCTGCTCTTGCGGCGGAGGCTTGCATTGCATCGGCGAAGATGTATCCGAGCGGCTGGATGTCGTCCCGGCGCAGTTCCGTGTCATCGTCACTCGTCGCCCCAAATACGCCTGTCGCGCGTGCACCGACGGGGTTGCCCAGGCTCCCGCGCCCGCACGACTGATCCAGGGTGGCCTGCCGACAGAAGCGACTATCGCTCATGTGCTGGTGTCAAAATACGCCGATCACCTACCGCTCTATCGGCAGGCGCAGATCATGAGCCGAGAGGGTATCGATCTCGACCGTTCCACGCTCGCCGATTGGGTCGGCCGGGCAGCGTTCGAACTGCGCCCGGTCTTCGACGCTCTGATGGCCGACCTGAAGCGGTCGACGAAGCTGTTCATGGACGAGACCCGTGCGCCGGTTCTCGATCGAGGCTCTCGCAAAACCAAAACTGGATACTTCTGGGCGCTGGCCCGTGATGACCGACCATGGGGCGGAGGCGCGCCTCCAGGTGTCGCCTTCTCCTATGCCCCCGGTCGCGGCGGACTACATGCCGAGCGGATATTGCAAGGGTTTGACCTGCCCCTGAGAATTTCCTCCAGAATGGATTAGAGTCCGGCCCATTAAAGGACGGACGACTGAAGAAGCAGAGATTTACGGAAGAGCAGATTATCGGTGTGCTGAAGGAGCAGGAGGCAGGCGCAAAGGCCGCTGATCTTTGCCGCAAGCACGGGATTTCAGAGGCGACCTTTTACAATTGGAAGGCCAAATACGGCGGCATGGAAGTCTCCGAGGCGAAGCGGCTGAAGGCGCTTGAGGACGAGAATGCGAGGCTAAAGAAGCTGCTGGCCGAACAGATGCTTGATGCGGCCGCACTCCGCGAGCTTCTTGCAAAAAAATGGTAGGGCCTGCCGCCCAGCGTGACGCTGTCACGCATCTGAAGGCCGTCATGGGTCTTTCGGAGCGGCGGGCCTGCCAGATCATCTCTGCCGACCGCAAGACGATCCGTTACCGGTCAAGCCGACCGCCGGAGGTTGAGCTGCGAGCAAAGCTGCGCGACCTCGCCAATGAGCGGCGTCGCTTCGGCTATCGTCGGCTGTTCGTCCTGCTTCGGCGGGACGGAGAGCCGTCCGGGGTCAATCGCATCTACCGGCTCTATCGCGAGGAAGGTCTTTCCGTTCGCAAGCGGAAAGCCAGGCGGCGTGCGGTCGGCACACGTGCGCCGATCCTGGTTGAAGCGAAGGCCAATGCTCGCTGGTCGCTGGACTTCGTGCATGATCAGTTTGCCTGCGGTAGACGCTTCCGGGTGCTCAACATTGTCGATGATGTGACGCGCGAATGCCTGGCGGCAATTCCCGACACGTCGATCTCCGGTCGCCGTGTTGCTCGGGAACTGACGACGCTGATCGAACGACGCGGCAAGCCTGATATGATCGTCTCCGACAACGGCACCGAATTCACCTCGAATGCCATTCTTGCCTGGTCGAAGGATCACAAGGTCGAATGGCACTATATTGCGCCGGGGAAGCCAACGCAGAACGGCTATGTCGAGAGTTTCAACGGTCGGATGCGCGACGAGTTGCTCAACGAGAGCCTCTTCTTCGGCCTCGATCATGCCCGCAGCGCCATTGCTGAATGGGCGGACGATTACAACCATTTCCGGCCGCACTCATCGCTCGGATACAAAACCCCGGCAGACTATGCCGGGACCATCGCCGCAACCGGCTCCAACGCTGCGCAAGATGAAAGCTTCGCGTTTCCGCCGGTTGCTCACACCGCGCCATTTGGCGTATTCAAAACTGCCGGGGCTCTAACCGCCGCTGGATGAAAGTTCAGTGGCAGGTCAGGTTCACGGGCGTCCTGCAAGTGGACGGCTATGCCGGATATAACCGGTTGATCGCACCGGATCGTGCCGGGCCTGGCATCCGGCTAGCCTATTGTTGGGCACATGCGCGGCGTAAGCTGGTCGAGATCACCCGTGCTGGTGCAGCACCGATTGCCGAGGAAGGCGTGAGGCGGGTTGGTGAACTCTATCGCATCGAAGCCGAACTGCGTGGTCTTTCCCCAGAAGCTCGGTTGGCCGGAAGGCAAGCACGGTCAGCGCCTTTTATCGCGGACATGCGGACCTGGCTCGCGCATCATCGCGCCCGCGTCGCGGGCAAGTCGCCACTCGGCGAAGCACTTGCCTATATCGCCAAATACTGGGACGGCCTCTGCATCTTCCTGGGTGACGGTCGGATCGAGATCGACAACAACACCGTCGAGCGAACTATCCGGCCGATTGCACTTAATCGCAAGAACGCGCTCTTTGCAGGCCACGATGCTGGGGCTGAGAATTGGGCGACCATCGCCTCACTCATCGAAACGTGCAAACTCAATGCTATCGATCCGTTCTCCTATCTGACCGACACGCTCACTGCCATCGTCAACGGCCACAAGCAGAGCCGGATCGGCGAGCTGATGCCGTGGAATTACTCGGGCGAACAGACGGCTAAAGTCTGCTGTCCGCCCTAAGCGGACCTCACTTGAAATCGGGAAAGACTACCCGCTTGTCGTCAGGCGTCTCCGCCCATGCTCGATAGGCCTCGTATTTCACAGCACCGGACGCGATTCCCTTGATCATGCGACGGCACACCTCGGCAATAGCCTTCGCTGCGGGCATTCCGCTATCCCGTTCGACCTCTGCCCGTGCTCGGTCGGTCATAGCCGCCAACCCGTTCTCAGCACATCCCTGGATAATTCGCGAATGGGTCGACGGCTGTTCACGAATGACAGAAGCGTAGTATTCGAAAGTTTCTCTGTTCCATGCACCGCCATCAGCCCGGACCAAAGACGGGATCGCGAGGGTAGCAACGAGAGAGGCAATCAATTGAATTCGGTTCGGCATGGCACTCCGCCTAAGGTTGCGCCGCTGAGAAAAGCAGTTTCTGACTGTGAGCGCAACCTTTCACGCGGGGCCGCAATGACTGCCATTGGCGCATTCCCATAAGTGTCGCAGCGGTAGCTTTCTGGTCTGCCGCGCTTAGTCAATGTGCGGGGAAAACACCGATTACGGTCGGGCTTAATGCATGCTCACGGAAATCGCTGAAGGAGTGAGATTTCCGAAGTCGTCTAGAAGACGGACAAGCCCAGCGGAGTAGCAAAAAAGATCGAACTGGGTTCCAGTAACGTATAGGATGAAGGCAGATCTCCAGGCGTGCAAAGCTTGTCCCCAGGGACACCCCATCGTGGTGCGTGGCATGACGGAAAACATCATCAAATGAGCCTCCAAGTCCGTAGACGGCCGTGATGCAATATCTGGCGGCCTGTGGAGCGGAGAGCCTGGAGCCCACGGCCAAGCTTCCCCCGATGCTCTAGGAAAAAGCGTCAATGGAATCAGCTCGATTTGGATGCGGTGGAGGTCGTGTATCATGGTGTCAATCCTTCGAAAGAACGCTAGGGAGCGAAGAGGCAAACGGTCCGACCCGTCGGCTCGCCGGACACCTACCCCTGGCGAACTGTGCTCAAGTCTGTTCTTGATGCAGGCATCGCGAGGCGATGAACTCCTTTGCGACCTTGATGACATTGCCGCGCGGGAGGAAGTACGACGACGACCGTAACAGGGCGCAGTTCGACCTGCTATTGATCTTGAGGAAGGGTCGGGTAGCGAAGAGGGAGGGGATGCCTTATACAGGGGTTTAGGAGACGCCCGTCGGGGGCTACGGTCAGAAATCAGATAGACTACCACCCGCTCCTTCCCGATGAGATGCCCTCGTCGAGAAATGTATAGACGCTTCATGCTCGAAACGCGCGGCCGAGCCGAGCATAATCTCTAGCAGCCCGCCTGGTGCTGCCTCCGTATAAGTTGCGCATACACAAGTATGATGGCGGACCTACGCGGTTTGTTTTAGCTTTTTCTCATGAGTGCAGGTTTCCCTAGGCTGGTCATGTTCGCACCGGGCGTCGGCAGCCATTCACTAGACATTGGAACCTTGGCCAATTTTCAGGTTCCAAAACCGTTAAGAAGGGACGCAGAATGCCGACGGTATCTCCGACTCCTATCACGCCTGCGGACGAGCACGTTGTTACCGCCCGAGAAGCGCTTGAGCCCCTCTACGAGAGACTTGAGCTTCACACCGACGCCACCCTGCTGTCGGCGGCGATGGAAGCTGGATGGCCGGCCGACGAGGCAACGAAGGCGCTGGCTGCCCTTAGATTGCAAGACGCCCTCAATATTCTTCGCCGAGGGAATTGAGGTCCAAGCACATCGATGCATGTCCAACGGCCGAAAGAAATGGCAGGCTTCGCAAAATTCTAAAGGAATTAACCCGACCAGGGACTATCCGGAATTGGATAATAGATGCCACCGCAACCGAAAGCGAAAGTTACGGCTTTCGGATGTGGATGGGGTCCTCAGGAAGTGGGCCGGGAATCCTAGGTCTACTGTGCTCGTTCACGCCAGCGCCAATTTTGATGATCAATCAAATGGCGGCTGCATTCTCCACACCGAATCAGTTTTCCAGCATCCAAATTGAACGCCGTGGTCGAAAGGAGGTCGAGATTAAGGTTTTCGGTCTGTTAAAGTGCCGCAAGAGCACGCCGGTCATCGACCATTGCTTCTAACACCGTTCGGCGAGACACCAGAGGCTCTCTTGGTTGCCACGATTTAATAGATCGACCAAGTTATCGGCCTCCTCGGCGGTGAGCATGTCCATGACAAACCCATCGATGATAACCGCCTGTCCCATGACTTTGTCCAACACAGTCCAGTAAATATTGAGGTTCTTGCAACGGCTATATCTTTGAGCTGGCATTGTGAACGGCTTCCATGTGGTAACGACTTTCGTCAATTGTGAGCGGACTATCAGACATGACTGCCCGGCTGCACATCTGCGAGGCTGGTGACGGTAGTCGGCAGCTCGGCAGAGGAAGAGGCACCGCATTCACCGGTGGTAAAGGAACCGTTGCACCACAAAGGGTTCGGCGGCTCGTTGCCTTTAAGCAGGCGCTCACAGTAGAGCATTTTTGTACCCGCTAATGAAGAGATGCGTTGGAATCAGGCATGCTATCTATTCGTATAGCCTTCCAAAAGCTTGCATCGTCTCCGTTGACGGCGAGCGACACTTGGTGCCGCGGCCTGCGCCTCGTTCGCTGGTAGGTCTGGATGACCAAATCGAAGTGGCCTGCTGAGAGCCAGGAGTCTCGCACATTCGGACTTCGGCTCGGCACGACGAAGGGATCTGATCGTAGCCCGTGAACTTCCTCTGGAGTAAAAGGTGGCAAACGCCAACACCTCATAATCCTCCGGCCGCCGTGCTTCGCGCGCTACGCAAACTGGGCGCAGACGTACACGACGCTCGCCGGCGTCGCCGCCTGCCTATGGCTGTCGCCGACATTAGTAATGACAGCTGGTCAGTCGCTCGCCGGCGCGCAGTTCCGTAAACACGCCCACCCGAAGCGATCGTCGCGTGATGGCTGATTTCGAAGTTCATCTCGACTTACACGGCCGCACACGTCCAATCGGGCTGGCGCGGAGTAATCGCGTGCGTGGTGCCGAGACGATCATGTTCGAGTATGACCGAGCCTGGCGTGAGGACACTGACCGCTCCTCGCTTGAGCCCGCGCTACCGCTTCAGGACCTTCGTCAACGCTCGGCCGCGTGATCCATTCGGGCGGATCGACCCCTGAAACACTAATCAACACATCACCGGACGCTTCCTGAATAGGCGAGACTCCGATTGATCCTGCAGGAATTTACCGAAGGGCTGGCGAGCTTGCACCCTTCAACGAAGGAGCTGTTGCCCGTTGTCAAAGGTAACAGCTAGTACCCGGTCATCTCAAGATATCCGACGCCTGACGTAGAGCCCGTGACGTTAATCGGCCCCTCCCAATAGGGCGTTGAGGTCGCCATCCAAGACTGGTCGTTCAACGGTTTGGTCGTGATATCGAGCGACTTACCCGGCAACAGTATACGCCACTCTACCGGCATTTGGCGGCCATCGACGGTTGCGTTCCGAATTGGCTCCAGTTGGATGTCGTCTTTCGACAGAGGTGTCGTTCGTCCATCCGCGGATATCCAGTTCGCGGAGATGAACCCGTTCTTGTCGTCACGAAGCCGAAAAGCCATCAACTTCTCGCCGGAGTTCAGATGCAGTGAGAACCAGTCCCAGCCCGTCTGATTGGACGCGAGTGGTTGCGATGACCACTCCCGGTCCAGCCACGCTTTGCCGGTGACCTTAACCAGCGATCCGGACGTCGTGATCGTCCCCGCCACTTCATAGAAGGGCTGTGAGTAATAGTAGCTCGCCTGTCCGTTCGCCGACTTCACGGAAAAGCCGTTGTCTCCCTGAAGAACGAGCGGGCCGTCGGCCTTGATGTCTAGGGTGTAGCTGAAGTCCGGCCCGCCCGCAGAGACTGAAACGTTGCCAAGGACGTCCAAGCTGGTTCGCTCGCTACCCTCCATCCGCCACTCGTCTATCCAAGCCCGAAATGGTGTTGCGGCCACACCCGCCTGCCCGACGCCTCCCCGCGCCAAGCGCTCCGCAACATACTGATGGCCTTGTGTGGTGATCGCCGCGTGCCCGATCCAGACCTGCGGATCCGCGAAACCTACCCTGTCTCCCGGAGCCAGCGCAGAGCGAAACAGCGTCCACTGCGCTCCGTATTGCCTGCCATTCTCATCTTCGAGATTGGCGGTCACATACCACCACTCAATGCGATAATCAGGATGAGCACCATGATCGGCGGGGAAAGAAAGAATAGAGCCCCGCTCGGGGATCGCAAAACCTTGCGCATCCGACCCCAATCCGGCAAAGCCCTGCGCAAATGTCTGACCGTTCGCCCAGATCACAGCCGCAGCTATCAGGACAGATGCCGACAATCTACCGTTCATTGGCGAAAATCCTCAGCAGGTCCGCAGGATTTACCGAGGCCAGACGTCGAACCGGCACCAGCACCGATGCCAATGCAGCAATAAGAGCGATTGTTCCCAGCCAAAACCAGTCCATTGGAAACACCATCATTGGCAATCGCCAACCAAAAGCCTCTACGTTCACGATCGCAAGCAGAACCCACGCCAGGGCAAGACCGACCGGGATCGCAGCCATAAATGTCGCCAGCCAAAGAGCAAGTGTCCGGGCAACTTCGTAGAGCGCCAGATCCCGTCGCCGGACACCCATTGCCCACACCGGCGCGAGCTGCGGAAGCCGAATAGCAGACAGCGTCAGGAGACTTGAGAACATGGCAAATCCTGCCACAGCAAGGGTGAGGACATTCAACGCGCCCGTCACCTTGAACGTCTGGTCGAAAATCGCTCTCGATTGTCGCTTGAGCGAAGCCTGATCAACGATGGTGGTATCCGACAGACCAAACTCCTCGACCAACTGGCGCTTGAGATCCTGCGCTCGCTCGGGAGCCACTCGGACCCCGTAGCGAAGTTTCGGGACATCGGGGTAATGATCGACCAGCGTTTTGATCCCGATTATCACTTGCCCATTCGGATTTCCATAGTCTGAGTACACACCGGCCACGATAACGCTCCAACCTCCAGGCATGACCAACGGCTGGCCGATCTTACTTGCGCCGCGACGCCACATCTGTTCGTTGATGAGAGCACCCTGCCCGGCGGCGACCTTATCCCAAACGTCATTGTCGGAAGCAATCAAGGGCCAGTGCTCTCGGTAAGTTGGATCGTCCGCGACACCAAAGATCTGGATCTGTTCGCCAAGCACCTCGCCGTCCACGCTCCAGATGGGCAAGACCGCGCTCGAGCGTTTGGTAAGCCAGGCCCGGAGCCGCACAGCTTGCTCCTCATCCTTGGCAGTCAGGTAAAGCTCGGCGGCCAGGCGTTGATCCAGCCATCCGGTGAAAGTCAGCCGGAAGCTCGATACCATCGTGCCGACGCCGATGTTTGCCGACAACGCCAGCAGCAGAGCCATCAAAGCCAGCGACAAGCCGGGAAGCTGTATGCGGGTGTCGGCCCAGAACCATCCCATGAGGGCACTTCGTGCCAACTGCTGCGCTCTGGTCAAGATGACCGCAAGAAGTCCAGGTAGCACCAGAGCTGTTCCAAGCAGCAGGCAGCCAAGTGTCGCAAAACCCGCCAGCAGCCCGGACGCAGTAGTCGCCAGGATAGCAGCCAAGATCAGCAGAAATCCACCTATTCCCGCTTGAAAGGCAAGCGATCTGGCCGACTCTCTTGCCCACGCTCGCGGCTGTGCGGCAGCCAAAATCGGCAGTTTCCAAACCCGCCACAGGCTCTGAGCTGACGAGACAGCGGTTCCTCCGAGAGTAATCGCCAGTCCAGCCAACCACCACTCCGGCCGAATGGATAGCGAGCCCGATACATTGGCGCCGTAAAGGCCCCTGAGGGTCGCGGCGACGCCCGGCATGAGGAGCCATGCTATGACGTAGCCGAGTATGACGCCGATCAAGCCCGACATCAGCGCCAGCAGCGAAAGCTCGATCAGGAGCATCGTGGTCAACGCTTGAAGCGAGACACCAAGTGATCTGAGTGTCCGAAAAGTCCCTCGACGCTGTTCGAAGCTCAGGCCCGTGGCCGAATACACGATGAAGAGCCCGACGATGAACGAAAGGAAGCCGAAGGCAGTCAAGTTGAGGTGGAAGCTGTCTGTGAGGCGAGCGACGTCTGATTGTTCAGATGGTTCGCGGATCGTCAATCCCGCCTGGTCGATTGCTTCGGCGGAAATCTTTTGATTGCCTGCGACCACCAGGCGGTCGATTTTTCCATGCTTATCGAGCAATCGATCGGCGACCGCTATATCGACGAAGGCGGCGCCGTCGGGAACGTTGCCATCGATTTTGATGCTCATGTTTGTGGCACCACGAAGCCGCTCGGCAGTGGCGCTCGACACGAGCAACTGTCCGCTGGTTGAAAAGAAGGCGGATAGAGCTGAACCGCTGGCGATCGTCGCATTCGGGGAGTCCCTTGGCATCGTCAGAGGCTCGATGCCGACCAAACGGATCCTTATGCTTCCGAAGCGGTAGCTGCCCTCAATCACGGGCGAAACATTGAGGCCCGCTCGACGCAGGCCGCCATAGGCCTCAGTCGCTATGCCATCACCGTCCTTGGCGACGATCTGCCGGAGGTTGCCTTGCTCCAGAACCGATGCCGCCCGGGCATAGCTCGCTCTCGCCTCGGCGTTGATAGCTTGAACGCCGGACCAGAGAGCTGTCGCCAGCGCAATCCCCAAGACCAGCGTCAGCAGCTGGAGAGGTCTCCGACGCCAGTGTGACAGCAAGGCTGCGAATGCAACGAAGGTCATTCGGCAATCTTCCCACCGCGAAGGACGACCTTTCGGTCCAAACGCGCTGAAAGCCTCGTGGAGTGAGTGACGAGAAGCAGAGCCGATCCGGCCGTCCGAGCCAGATTGAGCATCAGATCGAGGACGGCATCGCCCGTTTGCTCATCCAGGTTGCCCGTTGGCTCGTCAGCAAGGATGAGAGGTGGTCGGGCAGCCAAGGTTCGCCCGATTGCAACGCGCTGCTGTTGGCCTCCGGAAAGCTGCTCGGGATACCGAGCGGTGTATTCGCGCAGTCCCAGTTTCTCGATCAACTGCGCTTCCCAAGCCTGATCGTACCGGTTCGCGAGCTTGGCGTGGAACGAAATGTTGGCTGCGACGCTCAGGGATGGGATGAGATTAAACTGCTGGAAAACAAGACCAACGCTTGTTCTCCGGTATCGAGCCCGTTCGTTCTCTCCAAATAGCGCCAGGTCGTTGCCGTTCATCACGACCGAGCCGCTGTCTGCGCGGTCGAGCCCGCCTGCCAGATGCAGCAATGTGCTTTTGCCACTGCCGGACTCTCCGGTGAGCGCGACGCTTTCGCCAGCAGCGACTTCCAAGTCGATGCCCTTCAGGATTTCGATGAGGCCCTCGGCCGTGGAATACGCTTTTTGAACACCTGAAAGGATGAGGATCATCTCGGTCTCTTAAGCACGGGTTTGCACAATGCAGAGACCCTCGACCTAAGAACTTTCGAGAGGGATCGCAAGCTCTTGAAGGCCGCGAGCGCTGGCTGCACCCGTTCTGCCGATGTATCGGTTATTCCGACAATCTCGGCGTCTGGGTGCTGGTTCGCCTCCCGCAGCAAATCTCCATGTTCATGTCATCGAAATTTATCCTGCAACGCGCCATTTTTTATCCCGCAGCGCCCCCAAGCCTAGTCAGAAAAAGCTCCAGTTGGTGTGGCTCTAACGCAACCTTATGCTTCTCGGCCGGGTAAGCGCCGCTTGCGACATCCGCCGCATATTCGCGAAAGGCTGGATCAGACCAACCCCACCCTCTGCTTGTTGCTACGATTGCACCGACCTCTGAAAGACCCGTGCAAGCCGCTCGGCAAATCGGCGTGGATCCGCTGGCCGATCTCCATCTAGAATACGGGCCTGGTCGAGCAATAAGAACGCGGCGTCCTCCTGGTACGAAGCATCACCCTCCACGCTCGCAATCGCTTTGATCAAAGGGTGCAGCAAATTGATCTCCAGGATCGGCTTGGACGCATCTTGAAGGCGACCGGCGTTTCGCAGGATTTTTTCCATCTGCCTGTCATAGCCGTCTTCGGGTGCTACGAGGCAGACGGCACTCTCCGTCAGACGGTCCGAAGCCCGGACATCGGCAATTTGGTCGGCAAGTTTTTGCTTGGCGAATGCAAGGAAGGTCGCCGTGCTGTTGTCTTCCGCTTCCTGCGTTGTCTGACCGTCAAGCTTCGCAAACTGTGCGAGATCCGCAGCACCCTGCGTGATGGACTTGAACGCCTTGCCTTCATAGTCTGGAGCATTCATCGTCCAGAAGCTGTCGATTGAGTCCGACAAAAGCAGCACTTCGATGCCGCGCGCCCGGAACCCTTCAAGCTGTGGTGATGCCTTAAGCTGATCAAGGCTGCCGCCCGCCAGATAATAGACCGCGTTCTGGCCTTCCTTGGCATCTTTGACGTAGTCGGCAAGTGAACGGTAGCCTTCGTTCGATGCGGACGTCCGAAACTGAGCAAGCGCCAAGAGTTGAGCGCGTCGTTCGAAATCTTCGTAAATGCCTTCCTTGAGGACGGCACCGAAGTTCTCCCAGAACTTGAGGAAGGCGTCGGCGTCACTTTCAGCGACTTTTTCTATCGCGGTGATGATCCTGCTGGTGATGCCCTTGCGGATCGCCGCCAGGATAGGGCTTTCCTGGATCATCTCACGAGAAACGTTGAGCGGCAGATCGGCGGTATCGACCAACCCACGAACGAAGCGCAGGTATCTCGGCAGCAGATCCGCATCATCGGTGATGAACACCCGCTTGACGTACAGCTTCATCCTTCCTTTGCGTTCGGGATCGAACATATCGAAAGGCTGTGTTCCGGGTATGAACGCCAAAGCCGTATATTCCTGCCGGCCTTCAGCACGGAAATGGACGGTCAGCGCCGGTTCATCGTACTGCCCGGAGACGCCACGATAAAAGTCCGTATACTCTTCCTTGCTGACATCGCTCTTCGACTTCGTCCATAGTGCGGTGCCGTCCGTTATCTGGACTGGCTCTTTGCCCGGTTTCTCAACAAGGCGGATCGCAACTGGCACGTGGCCGGATTGTTCCTTGACGATACGCTCGATGGTCCAGCGGGACGTATATTGCTTAGCGTCCTCCATCAGATGCAAGACGATACGTGTTCCACGCGATGGAGCTTCAGTGAGGCTGGCTGCCGAGCTCACGCTGTAACTTCCCTTGCCGTCCGACGTCCATGTCCAGGCTTCCTGCGTTCCGGCTCGACGCGAGATCACATCGACACGCTCCGCCACCATGAAACAGGAATAGAAGCCGACGCCGAACTGCCCGATCAGTTGAGCACCTTCTGCGGCTTTGCTCGCTTCGATTCGCTCCATAAACGCCCGGGTCCCCGATCTCGCGATCGTTCCCAGCGCCTCGACCATTTCGTCGCGGCCCATGCCGATGCCATTGTCCTCGACGATAAGCTGCCGGTTCTCTTCGTCCAGCGTTAGCGTGATCCGGTTTTCGGCATCAGCACCGAGGAGTGACGGTGTCTCGATCGCCTCATATCGAAGTTTCTCGCAGGCATCGGCTGCATTCGAAATCAGCTCACGCAGAAACACATTCCTATCCGAATAGACGGAGTGGACCATCATGTGCAGAAGGCGGGCAACGTCGGCCTCAAAGACATGGCTTTCGGCGGTCTGTTCTGCAGTCTTTGTCATGTGCTCGGGTTCTCCAGGAAAGCGAATTAGCGCCGATCAAATGGCGAAACAGGTTTGAAAAATCAAGGTGGGAACAGCCCTGATCGTGATGGACTCACGAGCCGCCCAATCCTCGCAGCGTCTCTTTGAGAACCCCGAACAATGAGGAGCGGAGCCATTGCGGCACTGGGTCAGGACCATGAACGGGAATGCCATCGCCTGGGCCGTCATTGGCGAGAGGCCGCCTGCGGTGGTGACGGCATGGTTCGCCATTTTCCTCGCGTGTGTGGCGAGGGATCGCGCCGTGGCTGGCGCGACCTCGTTCGGGTTTTCTATAGCGACATGCTTGGCCATGAGCGCTCGAGCAAGCCCCGATGGTGATATCCTGCATGGTGTTCAGAGTTGCGATCAGCCCGCACGGCTCAGCGCTTGTACAGGCCGCGAAGGCGCACGGACAGGTATTCGCAGGCTGCCGGCTACGTCCACGGAGCGATGCTGCGCGCCTATATCGGTGCGACGGTCAAGCGTGCGCTGCATGGTGAGGAAATGCGGCTCCATCTCGACGCCTGGCTTGACGATGAAGCGCAGAAGGCGTTCCGGCGCCAGATAGCCCAAATGGATGGCAAATATAGCGAAGAGGTGAGATCCATTGCCCTGTGACCATCCTGTGGGGGCGCTGAAGACGAGTTTATACCGCTGAAGGACGGCGAGGAATTCGCGCGGCGCATCCCAGGCGCGTTATTCACAGTCATCCCCGACGCCAAGCATCTCGTTCAGGAGGATGCGCCGAGGCGATTGTTGCCGCGGTGCTAGATGACTGGCGTCAATAGGAGGTAGCGCTTTCCTCGGTCCGCCTTCGGGCAGCGGGACATTGGAGCGTTCGATCCCGATGGCGGGTTCTTGATATCGCTTTCCATTTGACAAAGCGCCGTCACACGGAGGTCGAGCCTGCCGATGGGATCTCAATGTCGATAAGCAGCCCTTCATCCGACCAGATTTTCTGAAGACGTCCTTTAAGCTGCTTTTCAACCATTGCGCCGACGATCACCGTGCCAAAACCTCGTTTGGCTGATCTAGGCGGAGTGTCGATGCCCACCTCCTGCCACCGGATGTTAAAGCCTGCCCCGGACGGTCTTGGCTTCCAACTGATTGAAAGCTTACCTTGCGTAGCGGCAAGCGCACCGTGGTGGGCTGCGTTGACAGCGAGTTCATGGAGCACGAGCGCAAGGGGCTGGACGACCGGCGCAGCCATTTTGATATCCGGTCCGCTAAAAAAAGCGCGGGTGGCCGCAAACGGCGACACCTGCTGGCGAATGAGTTCCTCAAGAGAAACGCTTGTCCATCTTCGTGCAGCAAGCAAGGTATGGGCACGGGCGAGCGCCTGCACGCGGTGTTGAATAGCGGCGGCGTAAAGGGCCGGGTCATCGGCATTGCTCAGACGGACAATGCTGTCAACGATTGCCAGGACATTCTTGGACCGGTGGTCGACTTCCATCAGCAGGCGGTGCTCGGAGGCCTCCAGTGCCTCGATCCGCCGATATTCCGTCATATCGATCTGAGATCCAAAGAAATACAGTATCCTTCCGTCATCCCCATGGATGGGACTTAGATGCAAGCGGTTCCAGAACTGCTCCCCGCTCTTCTTATAATTGAGGATCTCTACGCTGACCTCACGCTCGCCGGCGATGGCGGCACGAATTTCGGCGACGGCGATCGGAGACGTCGCAGGGCCCTGCAGGAAACGACAGTTGCGGCCTAACACTTCATGGGCCTCATAACTTGTCAGTGCGAGGAATGCCTTGTTTGCAAGCACGATCGGCTGATCGGATTTACGCGCGTCGGTGACGACCATCGGCATCCTGGTGCGTTCAAACGCGATCGCTGCCAGCTCTTTCCGATCGGCGGAGGCTGCTTTTGAAGATGCGGAAGGCAAATCCCCATGCAGTTTTTCTCTCGAATGGCCTGTCATGCTTTCACGCTCACTAAGACGTCGGCTGATAACGCGGCTCGCGTATCTTTGTTTCCGAGAAGGTCGCTCGTTTGAGTGCGTGATTTACTCATCCGACACCTGCCCGGCGAAGAGCCACATCCGCATCTTGGCCAACACGACGGCCTCCGCTATAGAATCGGGATGTGGTCGATCGGCCTTGCAGCTCCGGAGGATCAGGCGCAACATATGATCATGAAACTCTTTTCCAATTCCAGCCGGTCACGGGAGCGCTTTCTCGAAGCCATCCTGCAAAGCGCGATCGAGTATGCGATCATCTCCACGGACTTGGATGGGCTGATAACCACATGGAACGAGGGCGCGCGCCGGATTCTCGGATGGGATGAGCCCGAGATTATCGGCCAGCCCGCGGCCATGATCTTCACCGAGGAAGACCGGCAGGCCGGGATTCTCCAGCGGGAAATGGCTGCCGCTTTAACGGAAGGTCATGGCAATGATGAGCGCTGGCACGTTCGCAAGGACGGCTCATCGTTCTGGGCATCCGGGCAGATGATGGCGTTGACGTCGGACAACGGGGAAGTCGAGGGCTTCGTAAAGATTCTGAGAGATCGCACCGAGCAGCGAGAGAATGAGGAGCGACAGCGCGTCCTGATGCACGAACTCTCTCACCGCATGAAGAATACGCTGGCCGTCGTTCAGGCTATCACCAGCCAGTCCTTCCGAAACGCCAGCTCTATGGAGGATGCGGAGCAGTCGATCGCGGCACGCATCAATGCTTATTCGAAGGCGCACGACATTTTGCTTCAGCAAAACTGGCTGGGCACGACCATGGCGACGATCGTCGAGGCGACCGCGATCAATCTTGGGCTTGAGGCGTCACGACGTTTCGAAGCACGCGGTCCTGCGGTTGAACTGGGGCCTCAGGCGGCTCTTGCATTTTCCCTCGTGCTGCACGAACTTGTCACCAATGCCAACAAGTACGGCGCGCTGTCGGTCGATACCGGGACGATTGAAATCGAGTGGTCCGTGCGCGGCGCGGCGGGCGAAAAGCGCCTGGACTTCAGGTGGCAAGAAGCCGGGGGCCCGGCGGTGGTGGCGCCGAACAACAAGGGGTTTGGTACGCGCCTCGTCAACTCCAGCCTGGCGGCCTTCGGAGAGGTCGCTCTTGATTACCCGCCGACAGGGTTCATCCTGAAGCTCGATGCGTCGCTCCAGAAGCTGCAATATAAGACCTATTCCGACGCCGAGGAATAAGTGGAATGCTGAGCGGGCATTGGGGAAACCACACGGCGCCAGGCTGCAGGCGTCTCAGTCTCTCCGATCGAATGGGATAAACCGACTGTCCTCATAGACTCGCAAATAATTCGAGTGAACAGGCTCGGCGAGCCGACGCGATTTCATGTACGCCAGTGCTGAACATATTGGCCCGCCGGCGACTGGTTCCACGTCTAGCACTACGCGCAGGTTGCCGGGTATGCCGATCGATTCCAGCCGATCCAACCTTGCTATCGTATCCTCGCCAGGCTCGTAAAGTTCACCGACGACGCGATAGCCAATGCCCGGTTCATTGAACATCATCGGAGCGAACCATGGGCCGGCAATCAGCATCGGATAACATTCCCGCGTCCGGAAAATTCCAAGAAACCTGGCGCGGAAAAGTCCCTGCTCATGAAGAGGAAAGCCTTTTTTTAAAGTTCCAAAAACGAACAGGTTCCGTGTCATCCGGGCCAGCCCCATGCGTGATCGGCTAATCCCCCAAAAGTTTTGGAGCGATCGTGATCGCCTGCGTTTCCATCAGGCCGACGAGGATCACGCTCAGTCACGCTTCATCACGGGTGGCGCCGTCGCCAGGTTGTCTGCTGCGTCTGTTTCGGGCAATCCTTCTACCCTTTCATTGTCCGGCCGGGCGCGGCGCGTCGCCGATCTCCCCGAAGGACGGCCGGCTCGCGCTTTAACGCGCTTGCCGACAACTGCACCGGGGTCTTCACCTCCACCTTCGGACCGGATCGGCTCGAGCTCCATCTCCGGTGGGCGCAGCTTATTCCGGTCTTCGATAGGGTCGTTTGATTTCTTCTGCATGATCGATCGGGCCTTTCTTCAATGCCGGCGGTAATCCCAGGACGTCCGCGGCTTTCCCTACGGCTTGAGAACGACCTTTATGCAGCCGTCCTTCTTGTCGCGGAAAGTCTTGTAGAGATCAGGACCTTCTGCGAGGGTCGCACGATGCGTGATAATGAACGACGGATCGATTTCGCCCTTTTGGATGCGTTCCATGAGTAGTGGCAGGTAGTGCTGCACCGGCGTCTGCGCCATTCGGAACGTCAGGCCGCGATTGATCGCCGAACCCATCGGGATCTTATCGAGGAACCCGCCATAGACGCCAACGATCGACACCGTGCCGAAGTTGCGGCAGCAATGGATTGCCTGGCGAAGAACGTGGGGGCGATCGGTTCCCATGAACGTAGCGACCTTGATGCGGTCAAGCCTTGAGTCCCAGCTCGCCGACGGATCGGCCTCGGTGCCAACCGCGTCGATGCACGCGTCGGCGCCGCGCCCGTTGGTCAGCTCTATGAGCTTGTCGTAGATGTCTTCGTCCATGAAATCGAGAGTGGTTGCTCCCGACGCTTCGGCAAGAGCAAGCCGCTCCGGCACGGTATCGATTGCGATAACGCGTTCGGCGCCGAGGATGAAGGCCGACTTGATCGCCATCTGTCCGACAGGGCCGCAGCCCCAGATCGCAATCGTGTCCCCCGGTTGGATATTGCAGAAGTCAGCCGCCATGTAGCCCGTCGGAAAGATGTCGGAGAGAAAGAGCACCTGCTCATCTGTCAGTCCGTCCGGCACCTTTATCGGTCCGACGTCCGCATAAGGCACGCGCAGGAACTCCGCCTGACCTCCACTGAAGCCGCCAAGAAGATGCGTGTAGCCGAACAGGCCCGCGGGTGAATTCCCCCACATCTTCTTGACCTTCGACGGATCGGGGTTGCTGCGTTCACATCCGGAATAAAAGCCGCGCTGGCAGAAGAAGCATTCGCCGCAGGAGATGGTGAAAGGCACCACGACACGGTCACCGACCTTGAGCTTTTTATTGTCATTGCCGACTTCGACGACCTCGCCCATGGTCTCGTGGCCCATGATGTCGCCGCTATGCATATCCGGCATCACACCGTTGAACAGATGGAGATCCGACCCGCAGATCGCGCAGGCTGTCACCCTGATGATAGCGTCGCGCCCTTCCTCGATTTGAGGATCGGGAACGCTCTCGCATCGGATGTCATGTTTGCCATGCCAGGTAAGTGCTTTCATGTCTTCGCCTGCCTTTCGATCGGAAGCGCATAACCAACGCGCCGCCTTGCCCATTCGGCCTTCATCCCTCGGTCTGAAAATTCAAGACAGCCAAGCCGTGATCCGCGGGAGTTGTTCCATCAGAAAGCGAGACGGACCCGTTTGGCGGGAACAAATCCGCGTTAGGCTTGTTTAGCGGCCGAATCGACAATGGCGGGCATGAAATGACCTTCAATCTTGATCCGTATTGCGGCAGCGCGCCGGCACCTCAGTTGCTGATGTCGGATTGGAATTTCGATCCCTATCTGCTGCTTGCGATAGGCATTGCGACTGCGTTGACTTGGTTGCCGGCGCGTCGGGACAAGCGCGTCGGGCAGTGGCTTACCGCCATCGCTCTTTTCACCGTCGCCTTCGTTTCCCCGCTTTGTGCGCTCAGTTCAGCGTTGTTCTCGGCAAGGGCAGTTCATCATATCGTGTTGATCTCGCTCGTTGCGCCGCTTACGTGGCGCTTTCTCTTCAGCCACGCGATGCTCCTGGATCGAGTGCCGTCGATCTTCATATTCGTCTTTCACACGACGATGCTCTGGCTATGGCATTTGCCCCTGCCCTACGCCTGGGCTCTCTCTGGGAGCATTCCCTATTGGATCATGGAAATCCCGCTTTTCCTGTCGGCGGCGTGGCTGTGGAAGGAAATCCTCGATGCTCGACGGCCTTCAGGCGGCGCACTTGTGGTCTGCGCCGCAACCCTTCTGCAGATGACAGCGCTCGGTGCGTACCTGACCTTTGCATCCCATCCTCTGTTCAGTCCGCACTTCCTGGCGGCGCCGGCCTATGGCCTGTCGCCGCTTGAAGATCAGCAACTCGCAGGTCTGTTGATGTGGATTCCCGCATCACTGCCCTTTGCCGCGGCCTTCCTGTTCAGGATCGCTCAAGCCATCACCCGGCCAGACGGAGGGCTCTCAGCCGGACGGTACCCAGTCGCGGCAAGATTGCCTCGTTAGGCTTCGGCGCATGGCCGGAGCGTTTCGCCGAGGCAGCGCCGCGCCATCGTGGTCTCTTTGTGCAGCCGCCCGACGGCAGGCATGCCGTTTGCGTCTGATAAGGCCAGCGGGCGCCGTGACAATTGCTGAGCGGGCCGGGAACAGTTTGGCGCTTTTGAAGTTCTGATGCCACCAACCAGGAGACCAGACCATGAAGAAAATCATCATCGCCTCCATCGCGGTTTCGCTTGCTGGACCCGTTATGGCCCAATCAGCCGCGGAAAAGACCGGAGTCAACTCGCTGATCGGCGTTGCACCGAAGACGGCGGACTTCGTGAAGGAGGCCGCCACCAGCGACATGTTCGAGATCGAATCCAGCAAGCTGGCACTCGAGCGTGGCGATGCGGCAACCAAGACCTTTGCCCAGCAGATGGTGACGGACCATGAGAAAACGAGCAGCGAGCTCAAGGCGCTGATTTCCGGCGGCAAGGTTAAGGCGCAGCTGCCAGCCGCCATGACCAGCGCCCAGCAGAAAATGCTCGACAAGCTGAAGGGCCTTCAAGGTAGTGATTTCATCAAGCAATATCATTCCGATCAGGAATCCGCGCACGAAGATGCGGTCGACCTCTTCAAGCGCTATGGCGAAGGCGGCGACAATGCGGAGCTGAAAGCTTGGGCGGCAAGCACGAGGCCTGCGCTTGAACACCATCTGCAGATGGCGGAGGAGCTTAACAAATAAGATTGCGCCGAAGCTGCGATGGAGCATTTCCGTGACTTGGAGAGAACGGAAATGCTTCAGGAACCTTTCTTTCCCCTTCAGGGTTAGGCGGCCGGACATTGGGAGCCTATGCTGATGAATTATCTCTGGCTGTTTGCGGTGGCAGGAGGAGCAGCGCTTCTCGGAATTGCCCTTGCTTTCGGAATGATCAAGCAGGACGGGCGACGGTCTGTCTTCGCCATAGCCGGTGCGTTCATCGTTGCGATCGGCGCGCTAGGAGCGGGCGTCTATATTGCCCGGGCGCCGGCGGCTCCGGTGCGCGGCTCGGACAGGGAGCAGTCGCAGCAAAGGCTTCCAGGTGCTGCGACGACCGAGAAGGACCTGCCGGGAAAGTGACGCCCAAACAATTGCCGATCAGTGCTTTCTGGCTAAGGCCCAGAAACGCGCCGTCGGCAGGAGGTGCATGGTGATGAATTTTGCGGCTGTCTCGGAGCGTGAGTTCGCCTTGGCTCTCGAGGCAATGACGGACGACGAGCTTTTCGAACTGATGGCTGATCTGGAGAAGCGGAGTGAAGCATTGAATCGAGCTTCGCCGACCGATGAGATCTTCGCAAAAATCGTTCTGACGGAGAACGCGATCGAAAGGCGGTTTCCCGGCCAGATGCTGTTGCCATACAAGGAATGGAAGGATCAGCCCGACCGGTTGACGCTGCAATAGCGCCCACATCTTATATCAATGAACTACTGAACCGCAGCCAATGAGCGATGGCCGGAATCCGGCCAACTGCGGCCTGATACTCCCGGAACATCGTAGGCGTCAGCTGCGAACGCTTCCAAGGATGTGCGATTGCGAACGATAACAAGCCCCCGGTGAGAATAGATGAAGTGCTCGCCTTCGAGGATGTGCAGCGCTTCGGTGACGCTGGAGCGGCGCACTCCGAGCATGGTCGCCATATATTCATGCGTCAGCTCGATCTCCTCGCCGTCCATACGGTCATGGCACATCAATATCCACTTCGCCAATCGGACGTCGATCTTGTGAACGGCATTGGAAAGCGCAGTGTGGGCGACCTGTGCGAAGAAGCCTTGAAGAAAGCGTGCTAGCAGTTGCCGAACGGCGGGCTGATCAAACAGAAACCCTGCCAGAGCGCGCGCTTCCACGCGACGTCCCGCGCCGCCGACCTGCATCATTACGTCAAACGAAAATGCCTCCGCCTCCATCGTCAGGGCCGGCGGCGATACGCCGTCTCTGCCGACCAGGCCGATCTCGGCTTTCTTGCCTTCGGGCGAAGTTGCCACCATGGAGGCGATGCCGCTTTCCAGGAAATAATAGTGGCTGACCGGCAGCCCTATAGAGGCGAGTTCGAAATCGCGCGGCAAAGCGAGCGGCTCGAGAATTCTCTCGAAAACCAAAAGCTGTGGCGTCGTCAAATGGAGCAGGAAGAGATTTTTGCTTTCGAAAGGAGGCATCGCCTTGCCCTCTTGTGTGGCAAGAGCGGATCGTCTCCCAGCCGTCGGCGCCAAGAATTCTGCCAACGATGATCGAAGTATGGGCCGCAAGAGACCCCATTGCAAGTCGTTTGTCCATCGGCCCCGAATGTGGGCGGGCCATCTATCGCTTTCCGCGTCGCGGTGCTGGTCGTTCCTATCTTTGTACGCAAACGACTTGCAGCGAAATCGCCGTAGGAGGTGCGAATGTAAGCCGGCGCCAGCCGCATACGAGACGGTGGATTTGGCGGACTTCCTGTCGAACCTCTGCCAATGCCTGCAGCAGTCTGCCTCCTAGCACACAGTATCCGTCGAGATGGAGCCATGCGCCGTCGATGCCGATCGCGCAATAGAGATCGCCCTTCTCATCAACGGGTTGGTGACGAACGCCTTCAAACACGCCTACCCTGATGTCCCCCGGCACGGTTATCGTCAGGGCGCATAGTACCGACGACCAAATTCCTTGAAATCGCCGATGGCGGAAAAGGCCTGCCGCCGGAATTTTCCTCTTTTCAAACCGACGTCAAAAGCCTGGGAATGAGGGTGGTACGCGGTCTCGTGCAGCAGTTGAAAGCCAAGATCGAAAATCAACGGCCGAGTGCGCGATTTTTGATCCGCTTGCCTCGCAATCCATAACAATTGTCCCGGGCGATGAATCGGTTCTGGCGCCTCGTAGCGGAATTGTCAAAACCGCACAAAGCCCCTTCCGAATATGGCTATACCAGCCCTTTTGACGCATAAGCTGATCATTACCACGATCGTGACGGCTGCTGGTATGAGTGCGGGCTCTCTCCCGAAGGAGACGTGCATGCCCGCACCCGACCAGCGTAACGTTCGTAACTTGCTGCTGAAGGCTCTGCCCGCTGATGCCTTCGACCTGCTCACTGCGGATGCCGAAACGGTCCACCTGCCGAGCAGGCATGTCCTGGTCGAATCCGATCAGCCGAATGAGCATGTCTGTTTCATCGAGGAGGGTCTGGCGTCGATGGTGGCGACCAGCGCCGAAGACGAAGCTGTCGAAGTCGGGCATGTCGGATACGAGGGCATGGTGGGAGCCCATGTCGTCCTGAAGACCGATACGACGCCCAACCGGACCTTCCTTCAAGTCGCCGGCTCTGGCCTGCTCGTCGCCGTCAAAACCCTCAAGCGGGTGTCGGCCGAATTTCCGGCGGTCAACGATCTGCTTCTCAATTACGTGCATTGTTGCGACATACAGCTGTCCCAATCGGCTCTTGCCAACGGGCGCTACAATATGCATGAGCGGCTCGCTCGCTGGCTGCTGATGTGCCATGATCGTCTGGTCGGAAACGATCTGCCCCTCACTCATGAATTCCTGTCGCTTATGCTTGGCGTACGCCGATCGGGGGTCACCAACGAGCTGCATATTATCGAAGGGATAAAGGCGATCAGGGCCACCCGCGGAAATGTCAGGATCATCGATCGGGCAAAATTGGAAGAAATCGCCGCGGGCAGCTACGGCATACCGGAGCGGGAATATGAACGCCTGATTGGCCTGCCGATCCGGCGATCGGTTACTCGAAAGGTCTGATCGTCTCCGTGAAAGGGACGATCAATAGAACAGCGCCCTCTTCGTTACAAACCTGGATTTCCCTGGCTGAGATATCTTTCCCAGAAAGCACTGCTTGGCTCATCAGCGCTCTGGCGTCGCGTACAGCCTCATGCCTGGCGTCCTCGAGCGTCGCTAGCTCGGTACCTTCGAAGTCGGCGATCGTCCCTGCGCCGGAAACGATGTTGAAATAAAATCGTGGCATCGCCCGCCCCATCGCTGCGGAATCAATGCCATAAATTTCTAGTCAGTTCCTTAGAAATATTTCGCCTGCTGTCTCGGTTCGAAGATAGCGGAGGACGATCAAGAGGGTCCTGCCGACGACTGTTTTAGGCGCCTCAATGGGAAATCCTGCTGCTCTGGCCGCCCTTCAAATCGACCATTGTCGCGCGAAGTTGTAGGAGCTCATCAACGATCCTCTGCCAACACTCGTCGTCGGCTCTGGCGATCGATAGCATCGAAGCGCGGATCGTCTGAAGCAGACGAATGAGCGCCGGGTATCGACCGGCACCGCCGCCTGCAGCGTCGCCATTGCAGATTTCCTGAAGTTCATCAACGATCTGCCCCACGACAATCTGCCGATCGACGGCATCGAGCGCGGCCGGATCCGCGGCGATCGCCTTGAAATAGAGAAGTCTGTCCATCATAGCACACTGGTTAAGCCAATATTGACGGCAGTACGCAGCGTTTCGCAATGCGGTGTTTTCGTCGAGGTCGATACGCTGTCGAAATCCATATGCATATATCGCATCAGGCCACTGAGTTTGCGCTGGTCTCGAATGCCGCACTCGAACCAAGATACAAGTTCCCTCGCGACATGCTGCGCCGCCGGACTGGTAATGCCATATGACTTCTCTTGACACCATCCCTGCAAAACAGCCTGCAACATGGCGATATCACCAGGCTGTAGAGCCGGCTTCGTAATTCCAGAGTGCTGCGTCATTGTGTTCCTCCCAAGCATATGAGGCGATCCTAAAATTCCAAATTTTCGATTTCAACCGCTGGTGCGGAACCGTACAAGTCCGGATCCCTTTCACCTTGCCGTCGACCAGGGAACCAACACGGCACGATCGGGTTCGGCGGATTAAATGAACATGGTATGGCAAGCTTGAATATGATACCCACAGCCCTGCCAGAGCGGCCTGAAATGCCATTTGGCGGCATGATCACGGTCCAACCGACTTTTGCAGGCGTCCGCTATGAAATCGCTCAGTCCGGTCGCTGGAAAGACGATCGTCATCATCGGAGGCCCGGACTTTGTCTCAGATGGCGTCAAAGAGGCATGGGCCGCCCGCCAAGCCGTGGTCGTCATCAGCAGCGTCGATGTGGTCGCGATGCATAGCTCAGATGAAACCTTGCCATACGACGCCGCGATCATCGACGTCACCATCCCCGACCAGGCGATGCTGACAATGAACGAATGGCTGGAGATGCGGCGAATACCCTTCGTCTTCGCGCAAGGGCATCGTTCCGAAGCGCTCTCAGCCGGCTTTGTCCTCAGCGATCACCCTGGCGATATCAACGCGATCGTCGCCGCATTGTTCGGACCCGGTTCGGGTTACTATCACTAGATCCGTGCGCTTGCGTACGCAGCGTTGCGCTTGACGTGTGCGGACCTCATGATGATGGCTGCAGAATTCGAAGCCTTTATTCGAGGAAAGGCACTATGCTCGATTCTCAGTCTGCTCACTTGATGGCCCTTGATTCAGCTGACCTCAGTCATCTGCAGGCGATTTTGAACACCATATGTCGCGAGACGGGAAAGCCTCTGCGAGCGCCTGAGACGCAGGAGATCGCGGCTTTGCTGATCAGCCTTTACCGACATGGAGTGGCAGACCAGAACAAATTGCTTTCGGTGGGTCGCCTGGCATCGGTCCGCAAGCGCCGCCGCTGAACGCCGATCACGCCAGTCTTGATCAAAAGATCACTCAGCGCCCAAGTGGACTGCCGATCAGCCGTCGATATTCCTCCTCCGCCGCGCCGTAGGAGCCATGCGCCTCTTCGATCAATCCGCGCCTGTTAAGAATGACGATCTGCCTTCGGGTGGACCTGATCAGACCTTTGCCTTCCAGCAGATGCAACGCAACCGTCACTCCGGCGCGGCGGACCCCCAGCATCACGGCGAGAAACTCGTGGGTCAGGGATATCGTCATGCCGTCCGTCCGGTCATGGACCATCAACAACCACCGCGCGAGCCGCTCTTCGAGTTTGGCGTGACCATTGGCCAGCACCGTCGACGTCGTTTGCGCAAGCAGCGTCTGGACATAGGCGAGAAGCAGGCTGCGCAAGGCGCGGCTTTCTTCCATGGCCGCGGAAAGGATGGGTGCCGGCAATTTGAAGCCATGGCCTGAGATCTGCATGAATGTCCGGTTGGCGGATTGATCACCGCCGAGCATCACGGCGGCACCTGTCATTCCCTCCCGGCCGACGATGCCCACTTCGATATCGCGCCCGCCTGGAAATCTTGCCACGATCGATGCAAGCCCAGACTCGGGGATATAGATGTCGCCGACCGGCGTATTCTCCATCTCAAGGATCAAGGGGACATCGAGAGTGATTGGCTCCAGATGAGGCACGATCAGATCGCGCTCTTGTGGGCCCATGGCTCGCAACAGCTCATTTCTAAAATTCAATTGCTCGTCATCCATGTTTCGTCCACATGCGGCCGTCCTTCGCCCGTTGCTGGGAGAACCTAACCATCTAGAATCGTTGAGCAATACACTGTGCCATATCGTACAGACGGTTCGAAGCCTGCGCGACCCTGTTCGCTGTGAACAAGAGGGCCTGACGGTTTCGATGGCCGAAACCGCTCGAATGACGGGCTGTCGGCTACCCCCTCGTCGGCAGCGCCCTTTCCGGTGGAAGTGTGGCCGGGCGACGAGGGCTATTTGCAGATGGAGAGCGTGAGCCGAAGCAGTCGGTCCCTGCGTTGGATTCGGGAGCGCCAAGATGGCATCGAGATCAGGACCTCGGTCAATCCGCCCTCCAGGTAGCACACCAAGACAGAGCCAAACGCGATTTGGACCCTCGGCATAACTCTCCTCAGTCGCAATGATTAAACATCAGATTATGCCGGACTTCAAAGCGCAAAGCGTGCTTTACACCTCTCAAGGACCCGCGCCACCGCGCGGTTGCTCGATCCACGAGACCCTTTACGGGAACAATTCGCAATGGTGAGGGTTAGCTGCACCTGAGCGCCTCATGTGGATCCAAGACATGACCTATCCAACCCCTTCTTCGCGCGTACTCATCTATTCTCACCCGTTTCGCGCTATCCCACTTCATTTTTCAGCGGCGTGTTTTGTCGAAGCGTTGGCCACGGATATCGCCTATTGGCGGACGGCAGAGATGATGTGGACCAATTTTTCGTCGTGGCTGCTGACCGCCGGGCTGCTGCTTGGCGGAATTGCCGCAATCGGAGGCATTGCCGATATCGTGATAGGACAGCTGTCGTTGAGATGGGGCATCGGAGTGTTCTATACGCTCGGCAATCTGGCAGCCTTCATACTCGCGCTCTTCAACGCCTTCGTTCACAGCCGCGACGCATGGACATCCGTGGTTCCGACCGGTCTGACGCTGTCGGCGGTGACGGTGG
The DNA here is from genome assembly GCF_052871115.1 of Rhizobium sp. LARHSG275. NCBI lineage: Bacteria > Pseudomonadati > Pseudomonadota > Alphaproteobacteria > Hyphomicrobiales > Rhizobiaceae > Rhizobium > Rhizobium sp. LARHSG275. The sequence continues at coordinate 268,157 of NZ_JBIXJN010000004.1, forward strand.
TCGTCATTGTCATCAATGCGGTTCTTGGGCGAATGGTTCAGCGGCGGTATTTTAAGGTCATTGCGTGATGAGCCGATCTCTTCTCTCAAACAAACTCCGTGCCCTGGCCTTCTCGCTGCTTTGCGGTTGCAGCCTTGGCCTGGCAGCCTGCAGCGAGGATGAAGCCGATCCTAGCAGCGAAATCGGTGCCAATCCGAAACTGCCCGCACAATCGCAATATCTCCTTCCGCCGATGCACATCGCCTCGGTCGTCGGGTGGAATGAAAACGAGACGCCAGTGGTTCCGAAGGGCCTTCAGATCAAGGCTTTCGCCACAGGACTGAAGCATCCTCGTGCCGTCTACCTGCTGCCGAATGGCGACATTCTCGCAATCGAATCGGTCGCGCCGCCGGAGGCGGCCATCAAGCGTCCGAAGGACCTTATCATGGGATGGATTGAGGCAATGGCAACGTCAGGCGGCAAGGCGAGCACCGAAGGGAGCAACCGCATCACTTTGCTTCGCGATGCCGACGGTGATGGCGTGGCCGAGGTCAAGGAGACTTTTCTCGATCATCTCAACTCGCCATTCGGCGTGGCGCTTGTCGACAACGATCTCTATGTTGCGGCGACCGACGCGATCATCCGTTATCCCTATCAATCGGGTGAAACCAAGATCAGCGCGCCGGGCACGGTACTGACGGAACTTCCTGGTGGACCGATCGACCACCACTGGACGAAGAGCCTCGTTGCCAGTGAGGACGGCAGGTTGCTCTATGTCGGCGTCGGTTCGAACAGCAATATCACAGAGAATGGCTTGGAGGCGGAGAAGGATCGTGCGTCGATCTGGGAGGTCGACAGACAGACGGGACGCCACCGCATTTTTGCAGACGGCTTGCGCAATCCCAACGGATTGAGCTGGGAACCACAGACCCATGCTCTTTGGACCGTGGTCAACGAACGTGATGAACTCGGCCCCAATCTGGTTCCGGACTACATGACGTCGGTCAAGGATGGCGGCTTTTACGGATGGCCCTACAGCTATTTCGGCCAGAATGTCGACCCGCGGGTCGAGCCGCAACGGCCTGACCTTGTCGCCAAGGCGATCATTCCCGACTACGCGCTGAGCTCCCATGTCGCGCCTCTCGGCATGGTGTTTTACACCGCCCAAAATCTGCCGGCGCAATATCAAGGCGGAGCGTTCATCGGCGAACATGGAAGCTGGAACCGTTATCAATTCAACGGCTACAAGGTAGTCTATGTGCCCTTCAAGGACGGGCGTCCGAGCGGCAAACCGGAGGATGTCGTCACCGGCTTCCTGCGAGGCGAGGACGAAACACACGGCCGGCCGGTCGGACTTGCCGTCGACAAGGCCGGGGCGCTGTTAATCGCCGACGACGTCGGCGATACGATCTGGCGCGTCACCGGCGCGCCTTAGCTCCTGGCGAACATAGAGATGGCAGCACGGCCTATTCGACGATGTCAGCCAATCATTTTCGACTGACGAATTTGTTGAACCGGCTTGTCCCATCCTCGGTCTTGTCCTGATAAAGAAAGGCCAGCTCGTTTTCATCGAAAATGGCGAAGAATTCGTCCCAGGAGATCTTTTCCAGGTTCTCTTCCGGCTCTCCGAAGTCAATCCGCAGTATGCCACCTTGCTTGGCGCCTTTGACACGGGAGGGTTGTCCCTTGCGCGCTTCCACCCATTTGCGAATTGCCGAATGATCGGTCGTCGTAGTTGCGGTTGTCATTGAAACCTCCGTTCGATTTCGGCCCCGCGGTCTCTCGCGGCACGGTGCCGAACCGATCTCACGAGGGAAAGTTCCAGGCAATAGCGTGCCTCAACATGACGCGGGGCAAGAGGCAGAGATCGTCTCGCGCTGGAGCGGAGCTTCCGACACCTATGGAAAATCTGAGGAGGAATATGAGCGACTGATTAAGCCTCTCAGAAGATCGAAACGATGAAGGATCGCGATGGTACTGATATTTGATAACCGACATGCCGCAACAGATGCTCAGGTGAGATGACGGTGCGATAGCGCACGATCCCTGCATTTTGGCCGGAAAGGTTTATTGTATCACCCTGTATTTTAGGAGTTTGGCCATGAACGTTGCAGGGACGACGTCCATCCTTCTGATGGAGGATGAGATTTTCATCGCGATGGACGTGGAAGACATCCTTCATGGCGCCGGCTTCGATCGGATAGAGACGGTGTCGTCTTGTCGAGCAGCCGAAGAGTGGCTGACAGCGAACGATCCCGATCTCGTGGTGATGGACATCGAATTGACGGACGGGGTCGCTGGAGCGATTGCCAGATCTTTGCGCGACCGCAATATCCCATTCATCGTTTACACCGGTGCTCAGCGGAAGATGCACCCGGATGCCTTATCATTTTCCGAAGGCGTGTGGTTGGAAAAACCGTGCGAGCCGGCGACATTGCTGACGGAAGTTATGCGCTGCATACGTCAGGGGCCGACGTCGATTGTGGTCGATGGCTGCAGGGAAAGCAAAAAGACGCGATAAGGCCATCTGGCGGGAACATTGCCGTTGTTCTTTGGTTTGGCGAACCAAGGGAGAGGCAGATGAACCAGGAATCGGACGGTCGGGCTTTGATCATCTACATCGGCGCCAACACGTTAGTCGGGCTTTTGATCGTTTTCGGCTCAATAATCTCGTTTACCGCAAGCGGCAGAAATGACGAGCCTGCAAAGATTTCGACGGAAGTGAAGCCCTGATGGACAGGCCCGAAAACGATCCCATTCAGGCAACCCATACCAGCGCTGAACAACAGCGAAATAGCCTTTCAGGTGGGCGGATTGCGGTCATCTTGATCGCGACCGTGGCCGCCATCGCCTTCCTGCTTTACACCATGATCCTCGTCTACGGGCTGGCGCACAGAATGTGACTGCATCCGTGGCGGATCTGCCTGGCATATTTGGATGCTGGCCCAAGGACGCAAGCTCGGAACCTTTCATTGCGACACAGGTTTGCGGTCTTTGACAAGCAGAGGACGAGTTCGATGCCCAATGCCGCCGATATATTGATAGACACGCTGATCGAGTGGGACGTGAAGGTCATCTTCGGCCTTCCTGGAGACGGGATCAACGGGGTCATGGAGGCGTTGCGCAAGCGCCAAGATCAGATCCGCTTCATCCAGGTCCGGCACGAGGAATCGGCCGCCTTCATGGCGAGCGCCTACGCCAAGTTCACCGGAAATCTCGGCGTTTGCCTTGCGACGTCTGGACCGGGAGGCACGCACCTGCTGACGGGTCTCTACGATGCCAAGCTCGACCAGATGCCGGTGCTTGCGATCACCGGAACGCAGTTTCACGACCTGATCGAGACCTTCACCCAGCAGGACGTCGACCTGACCCGCGTTTTCGACAATGTCGCTATCTACAATGCGCATGTCAGTGATGCCTCGCATATGGAAAATGTCGCCAGCCTTGCCTGTCGTTCTGCGCTTTCGCGCCGCAGTGTTGCGCATCTCTCCATCGCCAACGACATCCAGGAGATGGACTCGAAATCGCGCTCGAAACGCAACCGGCCAAAACACGTGCCGAACCGCTTTTTCCGCGGCCGCCAAGTGCCCGACGATAGCGAGCTCGATCATGCCGCCGAGATATTGAATAGCGCCCGCAAGGTTGCGATCCTCGCTGGCCGGGGCGCCGTCGGCGCCCAGGAAGAATTGCGCGAGACTGCCGACCTGCTCGCCGCGCCGGTCGCCAAAGCCCTGCTCGGCAAAACGGCTCTCGCCGACGACGATCCATTGACGACTGGCGGAATCGGAATTCTTGGTACTGGACCGTCGCAAGAGGTCATGGAGCAATGCGACTCCGTGCTGATCGTCGGCTCCTCCTTTCCCTATATCGAATATTACCCGCGACCCGAAGCCGCCCGTGGCGTGCAGGTCGACAGTGACCCCCAGCGGATGGGTCTGCGCTTCCCCATCGATGCTGGCCTAGTGGGCGACGCGAGGGAAACGCTGCGGCTCCTCAATGTCAGGCTGAGGAGGAAGACGGATCGCTCGTTTCTGGAACAGGCGCAAACAGCAATGTCCGGCTGGCGCCGAAAGATGGAAATGATGGAGACGGAGCGAAGTGCGCCCTTGAAGGCGCAGGCGGTGGTCCGCGCCTTCGGCAATCGCATTGCACCTGACGGTGTCCTCGTAGCCGATTCCGGACAGAACACCGAACTCGCGGCCCGCCATATTGATCTCGGCACGGGGAACCGGTTCGCCGTCTCGGGCGCGCTCGCCTCGATGGCCTCGGGCCTGCCTTACGCGATCGCCGCTGGCGTTGCCGATCCGAAACGACCGATTTACGCGGTCGTCGGCGATGGCGGGTTCGGCATGCAGCTCGGAGAGTTCTCGACGGCCGTCCGTCTCGCTCTCCCGCTGAAATTGCTGGTGATTTGCAACGGCATGCTCAATCAGATTGCCTGGGAACAGATGATGTTTCTTGGAAATCCGCAATTCGCCTGCGAGTTGGCACCGATCGATTTCGCCCTCGCCGCAGAAGCAATGGGAGGCCGCGGCTTCACGATCCGGGAGTTCGATCAGATCGAACCGACTTTGACTGAAGCTTTCTCAGTTGCCGGGCCTGTCGTCGTCCAAGCCTTCGTCGACCAATACGAGCCGATGATGCCGCCTAGGATGCCGAAAGACTACGCCAAGAACTTTCGCGATGCTCTTCCCGAGACGCCTGGTCATGAGGCGATCGAGGCAAACATATCCCGCTCGCCGCTTCGCGAGATGATGATCGCTGGCGAACAGCAACAGGAGATATCCGAAACTACGACCGATTTGCCGGGCACGCCGTGAACTGTGAGCTGGCGGAAAGAACATTGTGAGCAGTTTGTCTACTATCGATGACTGTCTTCGCGGCGTAGCGCATCGCTTGCGCAGCTTGTTGTCGCCCCTACCAATTGGGCTGATAGCCGGGGTTCTGGCTTGCGCTTTCGCCTTGGTTTTTCTCTTTCGCTACATCACCGATGCTGATCCGCACTTCGATTCAAAGACCGCCGCGTTAACGGCTGGCGACGCAACGAAAGGAAAATTGGTTTTTTTGGCCGCCGACTGCACGTCTTGCCACGCGACCCCGGGCCAGCCCGACCGATTGAAATTAGGTGGCGGTCTGGCTCTCGCCTCACCGTTCGGAATATTCAGGCCGCCGAACATCTCGCCGGATCCAACGGACGGAATCGGAGCGTGGTCGGTCGCCGATCTCGCCAATGCATTGATCGCCGGCGTTTCTCCCCGTGGCGAGCACTACTATCCGGCATTCCCCTATCCAAGCTATACCGGCATGTCGCTCGACGATGTGAGAGACCTTTACGCCTACCTGCAGACGTTGCCGCCGGTAGCCGGACGGCCGCCACCACACGATCTGGCTCTGCCGCTCAAATTTCGCCGTCTCCTTGCGTTTTGGAAGCTGCTGTTCTTCCGCGAGGGTAAGTCGGGGGCGACGGTCGGGGGCAACGCCGCTGATCGCGGCGCTTATCTGGTCGAAACGCTCGGCCACTGCGCCGACTGTCATTCGACCCGGAACGTGCTTGGCGCCATCAAGCCGTCGACACGCTTTGCCGGAGGCTCGGACCCCGAGGGCACCGGCTTTGTGCCGAACATCACTCCGCGCCGGATAGGCCACTGGTCTGAGGCGCAGATCGCCCTCATGCTTAGCACCGGTGAGACGCCGGACCATGGCCGGGTTGGCTCGTCAATGGCGGATGTCGTCATCAACACTGCACAGCTCCCGCAAGGCGATCGTGATGCGATTGCACGCTATGTCAAATCGCTGCCGCCTCGGCCGACGCCGCATCCGTGAGTTACTGCTCGTAGAGATAGGCGGCGAGATCCCTTGCCTCGGCCTCGGAAATCCCGGTTGCCGGCATGGCCGAATTCGCCGAAAACCGTTGCGGAAAAACGATCCATTGCACGAGGTTCTCCGGCGTGTTGTTGACGACGCCGCCGATGTAGACGCGTTGCCGTAGATCGGTCAGCGGCCCGCCGACCTTCCCGTCGGCGCCGGGAACGCCTGGGATAATGTGGCATCCCACACATCCATAGCGGCGAAATATCTCCGCCGCCCGCGTGGGGTCGCCTGATGTCATGGCGATGGCAACGTTCTGCCGCCTCTCCCGGTCTTTGACGATATTGGCTGCGACGCCGATCGAGACCAGTATCAGGACGACACCGGCCATGACGTAGCTAAGGCGAGCATAAGAGATCTGCATTGGCGCCTCTCTTGTCTATTGTATCGATCTGCAGCAACGCCATATCGAGCACCGCAGAACCGGGATCATCAGGATGAAGGTGATCAGTGCGCGCATGGATTCAGCAGCAGCGTCGCCGCCCCCTGTAGAATGAGAGCAAAGGCGAAGACGGCCCCAAACAAGACACCCACATTGCTGATGAAGCTGGCGCTGCGTGAGACAGCGGAGAGATGGCTCCGCCATGAGATCAGCGCGCCTGCCATAGCCAGAGCAGCTGACAGAAAAGTTGCGAATATGATCCATCCGGTTCCCGTGTCGCAATCTGCGGAGGGAAGCATCTGCCCGAGCTGGGTGCTTACGGCCCAGGCGGCCGGGGACAGTGTCAATCCTGAAATTCTTGCGATAGCGACACTCATTGGCGAGGCACCCAATAGATGCAGAGGTAGAGCGGAAGCCAGGCAATGACGACAAAGTTCCAATAAAGCGCGTTGTCCTGGACGTCGCCGTAACGACGGGCGTTGTCGCCGTGCCGGGAAAACATCAGACATGTCAGCACCAGCGTGTCGATCAGATCGGTAAGGATATGCGTCGTATGCAGTCCGAGCAGGGTCCAGACGATCGAGCCATAGGCGTTGTCATCCCAACTGATATGAAGAGCCGGAAATTCGAAAACGCGCAAAGCAAGCGGAGCAATGCCCAAGAGCGACATCACCACGAGGCCGAGCTGTACCCTTCTCAGTTTCTTATGCTTTGCCCAACGCGATACCATCATATTAGGGATGACGCTGATAAGAAGCAGGCCTGTCAGACACGTACCGGCCAGCAAGTCTGGCGGTGGCGCATCGATCGGCCACTGCGGTGCGAGGCTCATCAGGTAGAAGTAGACGGCAATCGCCAGGCCGAAGCCCGACCCTTCGATGAGCATGAAGGCTCCCGTCGCCCACCACGTCGGAGACGCAGTGCCCATCCCGTGCAGGGACAGTTTCGAGACGTCGAGCACAATCCGATCCTTCATGATTCATCCTCCGGGCTGCCCTTTGGCCAGAACCATCCGATCAATGTGACAGCAATCGGAATGGAGCCCCAGACGACCGCCCAAGGCGAGAACATCGACCAGATCAACATGACCGCTGTGGCGATCGCCGCCCAGAGCGGCCAGACGCTGTCACGTGGCGACGACTCGCGCGCTTCCGGCAGCGCTTCGACCACACTCGTCACCAGAAGCTCCCGACGATCCGTTCTCAGCCCGCTTGCAACCGCCAGCTCGCCATCGTTCGGCGAAAGCGCTTCGCGCGCATCCACGACGGGAATGCGGCGAAAATTATAGGAGGGCGGCGGCGAAGATGTCGCCCATTCCAGGGTCGTTGCCTTCCAGGGATTGGGGCCGGCGGGCAGGCCGTTTCGCCAGCTGCGGACGACGTCGACGAAGAAAACGAGGAAGCCCAGTGCCAACAGGACCGCACTCAGACTGATGAACAGGTTCAGACCGGCCCAGGGCAGCTCGGGCTGATAAGTGTAGACGCGACGCGGCATGCCCAGCAGGCCGAGAAGATGCATCGGAAAAAACGTCAGGTGAAAACCGATGAAGGTCAACCAGAACGCCCAACGGCCCAGCCGTTCGCTCATCATCCTGCCGGTCATCTTGGGAAACCAGTAGTAAATGGCGGCTATCAAGGGAAAGACAGCGCCGCCGATCAGCACGTAATGAAAATGTGCGACGACGAAATAGGTGTCGTGCACTTGGGTGTCAAAAGGAACCGACGCCACCATGACTCCGGTCAGACCGCCGATTACGAATGTGGCGATGAAGCCGATCACGAACAGCAGCGGCGTTCGAAAGACCGGTCGCCCCGCCCACATCGTCGCCAGCCAGCAGAAGATCTGGATACCGGCCGGGATGGAAATCGCCATGCTGGACGCAGTGAAAAAGCTCTCTCCGAGCCGCGGCAGCCCGACCGTAAACATATGATGCACCCAGAGCCCGAACGACAGCACGCCGGTGGCGATCATCGCCATCACCAGCGGGAGATAACCAAAGAGCGGACGCCCGACGAACGCCGGCAGGATGGTCGACACCATTCCGACGGCTGGCAGAAAGATGATGTAGACCTCGGGGTGGCCGAAGAACCAGAACAGATGCTGCCACAGCAGCGCATCGCCCCCTTCCGCCGGGTTGTAGAACTGCGTTCCGACCAGGCGGTCCAGGATCAGCGTCGAACTGGCGAACATGATCGCCGGCATGGCCATGATGACGAGGAACGACATGACAAGCATCGCCCAGACAAGCACCGGGATCCGGTCCAACGACATGCCCGGTGCCCGTTGCTTAAAGACGGTGACCACGATTTCAACGGCGACCGCGAGCGCCGAGAGTTCGGTGAAGGTGATCATCTGCGCCCAGATATCGGCGCGTTTGCCCGCACTATATTCGGGTCCCGATAGCGGCACGTAGGCAAACCAGCCGACATCGGGGGCGGTGTCGAGCGCGAAGGACAGCCAGAGCAGGACTCCCCCGAAGAGGAATACCCAATAGGAAAAGGCGTTCAGCCTCGGGAACGCGATGTTGCGGGTGCCGACCATGAGAGGCACGAAGTAAACGCCGATGGCTTCCATCACCGGGACGGCGAAGAGGAACATCATGTTCGACCCGTGCATGGTGAAAATCTGGTTGTAACGGTCGGGGCTGATGAAGCGGGCTTCCGGCTGCGCCAATTGCAGGCGCATGGCGAGCGCAAGCAATCCGCCGAGGATGAGGAAGATGAAGGCCGTCACGATGTAGCGTCGGGCGATGACCTTGTGATCGACGGATGCGACGGCACCCCAGAAACCCGGGCGCGAGCCCCAGATTGTCGTAAGCTGGCGCTCGACCTCGGCATCGGCAAGCCCGGTATCGGCCGGAACCGCTGAGGCTTGATCCTTTTTCATCGGAGACTTTCCATATAGGTGGAAAGCTGCCGCAGCTCATCGGCCGTCAACGGTACCATCGGCATGTTGTTTCCGGGTTTCAGGATCTGGGGATCGGCAATCCAGGCGGCGAACGAGCCGCGGGTGGTCTCAAGCAGGCCGGCTGCGATAGTGCGCCGCCCCGCGACATGGGTGAGGTCGGGTCCGGTCGATCCCGATGCGGACGTTCCGCGGATCGTGTGACAGGCGGCGCACTGTTTTGCCAGAAAAACCGCTTGCCCGGCGATCGCCTCGGCTTCGGTCGGCGTTGCGGCATCGAGACGTTGCCCCGCCAACCAATGCTGATAGTCTGCATCGTCTTCTGCGATGACGACGAAGGCCATATGGCCATGCTGAAGACCGCAGAATTCGGCGCATTGACCACGATAGACGCCGGGCTTTTCGGCCCGCAAGGTCAGGATATTTTCCCGTCCCGGGATAAGATCCAACTTGCCTGCGAGGCTCGGCACCCAGAAGGAATGAATGACATCGACCGCCTGAAGTCGAAGGCGGATGGTTTTACCCACGGGGATGTGAAGCTCGTTCGCCGTCTGGAATATCTGCGTTTGATCGTGATCGGCATAAATGAACTGCCACCACCACTGATGGGCCCGAACAACGACCGTCACATCGGCGTCTCCACCACTGTTCAAGGCGCGGGTCGTATAGAAACTTGCTACAGTCAGGATGCCGACGATGAGGGCAGTGGCGGCAGTGGCCGTCGCAACGGCGATCGTCATCATCCGCTCCGAGCGATTATCCCGGCCCGCGGACTGGTTCCTGCGGGGCACCAGCGCGAATGTCAAAAAGCCCACCACGGCGAGCCAAATGATGGCAGCTACCCAAGCAATGAAGATGATCAGGTTCTTCAGCGCAATGGCCGCTTCACCATGAGCGTGGAGTACCGACTGGGCAGTGCTGCACCCGGAAAGCATGATCAATAGCGCGAGCGGCAAACAGCGGAGCTTCACGGTGATGGCCCCTGCTGAGGATGCAACGGGATTGGACCTTGTTCGAAAAACTTGGCGGCGGGCGCTCGGTTTTCGGCCGGGCGCGTATATCGATCGTCGTCGCGGCCGGGGGCGACAGGGTTGGCGGAATAGGCTCCGATCGTTTTGACATAGCCGGCGAGCTGCCAGATCTGATCGATCGTCATCCTGTCTTTGAAGGCCGGCATCCCGTGCGGCCGTCCGTCGCGAACAGAGGCGACGATCGACACCATTGAAGGGCCATAGAGCCACCATCCGTCGAGGAGCGACGGACCAGCACCGCCTCTGCCGTCACCGTGACAGGACGCACAACCGAACCAGCTGTAGAGCCGCTTACCCTGGCTGAGGTCGTAGCCAGTCGCCTCATAAGGCTTGTTGAGCGCAAAATAGATTTCCGGGGGCGCGCCGCTGATCCCGTTTGCCATCAACCGGATACCGTCCAGCGCCGCCGCTACCGGCGGGTCGATACGGTACTGCCTCGGCTCCCGCAGCCAACCGATAGCGGCGGCCAAGATGATGGCAAGGATTAAAACTAAGATGCTCGAATACCAGCCAAGGCTCCCCTTCAAAATCTTCTCCGGCATCGCATGATCCTCTAGAGCATGATCCCGAACGCATGATCGGATTTGAGATGACATCATGCTCCAGCGATATATCTTGAAACAGAATTCGGTTTTGGGCCGACCGGCCCTACATCATCCTGTTTTCAAGCTCATTCATTCAAGTGGCGCTGCTTCACATCGACTGAGGCGGACGGGCAGCAGCTTGTAAGATGGGGTTTTGGCTTTCTCGTCGTGATGGCTGAGTGGAAAGAGCGGATTGGCTTCAGGGTAATAGGCTGCGCAACATCCGACCGGAATGTCGTAGGGGACAATTCTGAAGCCGGAGATCATGCGTCTAGTCTCGGGCTCAATGGCCGTCGACAGATCGACAAAGTCTCCGGCGACAAAACCCAACCGGGCAATATCGGCGGCGTTCACAAAAACTACGCGGCGCGTACCGTCGACGCCCCGGAAGCGGTCGCTATAACCATAAATCGTCGTGTTGAACTGATCGTTTGACCGTAAGGTCGTAAGGTGAAGAACTTGTTCGTCGCCAACGCTTTCGAACTGCGGAAACAGGCGTTGCGGAGTGATGAAATTCGCCTTGCCGTTCGGAGTCACCCAGCGGCGTTCCCTGGCCGGCAGCGGCCGCGGAAAACCGCCGGGCTGGAAGAGCCGCCGGTTGAATCCCTTGAAGGTCTCCGGATATGTCCGCTCGATGGCATCGCGAATCTCGGAATAGTCCGCAACCCAGCTATCCCAAGGCACGGGGCTTTCCGGCAACGTCGCTTTCGCCATGCCGGCGATGATGGCCGGCTCGGACAGCAGGTCTGGGCTGGCAGGCGTCGCCCTGCCCCGCGAGCCATGGAAATGTGCCACCGAACTTTCCATCGACACCGCCTGCGGGCCGCTTGCCTGCTTATCGATCTCCAACCGGCCAAGACACGGAAGAAGGTAGGCGATCTCGCCATGGATGACATGGCTTCGGTTAAGCTTAGTGGCAATCTGCACGGTCAGGCGTAGCTTTTGCCATGCAGCTTCCATCGCCTCCGTCTCAGGGGCTGCGCGTAGGAAATTGCCGCCGAGGCCGACGAAGGCCCGGCTTTCGCCGCCCAGAATGGCTTTGCAGACATCGACGGTCGTGTGACCCTTCCAGCGCGGCGGATCGAAATGATAAAGTTCCGCCAGCTTGTCCAGCGGCACAAGATCCGGCTTTTCGGTTATGCCGACCGTGCGCTGCCCCTGGACATTGGAGTGGCCTCTGACGGCGCAGATATTGGCGCCGGGTTTGCCAATATTGCCCCGCAACAGGGCAAGATTAACCACCATCTGAACATTTTGAACGCCCATGACATGCTGTGTCAGCCCCATCCCATAGACCATAAGAACCGCATCGGAAGCGGCATAGGTACGGGCCGCGTGCGTCATCTGCTCGCGGGTCAACCCCGATACCCGTTCCAACTCCGGCCACTGATAGCCCCGCGCGGCGGCGGCGAACTCCTCGAAGCCGGAGGTGTGTTCGGTGATGAAATCATGATCCAGGACGTGCTTTCTATCGACCGCCCGCATCGAGGCCGCAAAGGCAACGGCTGCCGCATTGGCCGGATCGCCCGGCACTGCATCGGATCCAGCGACTCTGCTGAAACCGGAGCTATGCAGGGCGTCGTCGGCCTCTATCAAAGCCTTGCAGACACCAAAGATGGCCGCGACGTCTCCACCGTTCCTGACTTGATAATATTCGCTGGAAATCGGCGTTTCCTTACCAGTCAGCATCTGGCTCGGCGCCTGCGGATTGATGAAGCGCAGTAGCCCCGGTTCTCTGAGCGGATTAAAAGTTACGATCTTCACACCACGGTTGACCGCATCCTGAAGGTCATGCAGCAGACGTGGCGACGACGTTCCGACATTCTGGCCAATATAGAATATGCAGTCGCAATTTTGAAAATCGGAAAGAACCGCCGTGCCGACGGAAGCGCCGATGCTTTCCGGCAGCGCGACGGATGAACTCTCGTGACACATGTTGGAGGAGTCGGGCAGATTGTTGCTGCCGAAGATGCGAGCGAAGAGCTGATACATGTAGCATGTCTCGAGCGAAGCTCTGCCCGAGGTATAGAAGTCCACCTTCTCCGGCGAAATCGCCCGCAATTCGCGTCCGATCTCTTCGAAAGCGGCAGCCCACGAAACCGGAACATATTTATCCGCTGTCGGGTCCCATCGCATCGGGTGGGTGAGGCGCCCCTGTTCCTCCAGGTCGTGGTCGCGCCAGCTTTCAAGTTCGGTCAGGGTATGCGCTGCGAAAAAAGTCCGATCTGCTCGTTGGTTTGTCGTCTCCCATGTCGCCGCCTTGGCGCCGTTCTCGCAAAATTCAAGCGGATGGGTCTTGGCGGGTTTGGCCCAGGCGCAGCTCACGCACATATATCCATCCGGCTTGTTCTGATGCGCCAAGAGCGCTGGGCCCGAGAGGGGGATATGTTCGCGGATAAGAATTTCTCCCACCGATTTTGCCGAGCCCCATCCGCCCACTGGCCCGCTGTCAAATCCAATTTTCGGTGTTCTTCTGGGTTTTGACGTCATGGTTTGAACTATCCCGAAAGTTACTTCGCAACTGCTGCTGATGCCCGGCGGGGCAGCCGCCGGTCGGAAATCCAGTCTTGACACTGGAAGGTCGAATCGACTGCAGCCAATGTTGCTGCCAAACTCCCGAAAGGACCCGTTGTTCCGCGGTCGCAGAGATGCGGTTGGCCCCCCCGGAATTCTGCCCATCACGCGGTAGTGCACCGATGGTCAGGCAGGCCTTGGCGCCCTTTTACGCTGGCGGCGGTTTTGTGCTCCCCCGCCGGTGCATTTTCTCTTCGATTTCGTCCAGCACCTCTTCCGGCCTCACCTGCTCCTTTAGTTCCTCCAGCTCTTCTGTCGTCTCGATTTCGATGCCGAGCTTCTCGGCAATGGCTGAGACCAGGGTCAGCAACTCCGTCGCCTCATGCTCTGCCAGAAGACAGATCTGCAAATTGAGATCGGCGCGTTTGTCGTCAGCTTCCGCCATCCGATTTTGGCTGATCAGCACGAATGTCGAGATGAAAATGGCTTCGACGGAAGCGGCCATCGCCAGAATGACAAATGACGGGTCGAAGAGCGGCATGAGCGGAAGCAGGCCGATATTGAAGATGACCCAGAGCGTAACGACCAGCAGGTGCAGGTAGACGAACTTCATCGATCCCGCGAAACGGGTAATGGCATCGGCCACCCGCTCCTGCCGGCTCGCTTGTCGCGCCTCCTCCTCTCGCCGCTTCAGCAGAGCCTCGATATTGCGGTCGAGACGTCTCGATATCGTGCTTTGCTTCTGCTCGGGTCTCGGCGCCGACATTGAATCTTCCATGTTGGAAATCCAAACCTCCTTGAAAGCAGAGAGTTCCGCGCGTTAGCAGTGCTGCTCATTTCACCGGTGAACCGGCGGTTCCCGATGGCTTGGCTTCCCGCTCCCGCCGCTTTCACAGCTGTTCAGAGACGACCGGATGAGTTCCACGGCCCGCTTACCTATGCCGGGAAGCGCCAGGAGTTCGTCGTCGGTCATGGAGGACAATTTACTGACGCGCTTGATGCCGCTGGAAAAAAGCGCCTTGGCGATCCAGGCAGGAATTTTGCTGCGGGCGAGCATATCACTCGAGGCTCCCCGCGGCTTTGATGTCTTTCCTGCTGGTCGAGGGGCCATGTTCATCCCGCAGATGATTTGCGACCGTCAAAACCGGAAAGAGGCTCGGTGGTTCCAGCCGATTCACCGATGACTGCAAACAATTTCATCCGGCCGGGCCGACCTCGCCCCTTCATCCGTGCCGATAGATGTCGTCGATGATTTCCGCGACCTCGACAAGTCGTTCGCAGCACGGATCGTAAGCCTGACCACCGGCGAGCCGGGCGGCCCAGTCCGCTGCCGCCCGGCCGCCCCAATCGTCGGGAGGCCGGACAATTTCTTCGGTCGATGTGCCGCGGAAGCGATAGGCCGCAAAGTCATAGAACGACCCGCCGACATTCCTGAAGGATGCACCCCCTGATGTTCCGAAGAAGTCGGCGCCGATGACCGCATCGCATCCTGCCTGCAGCCGCCAGGAGCAGGCGAGGCGGATGACCGCGCCAGTCGCCAACGTCAGGGTGGCAACAGCGTAATCTTCGACATCCCCCGTTGCGCTGATTGGCTCGCCGCCTTTCATCAGGGTACTCGTGGTGTCGACCACCTCGGGAAAGTCGAGGCACCAGAGCGCCATGTCGATGAGGTGGACGCCGAGGTCGATCACGCATCCTCCGCCCGACAGTGACTTGTCATAAAACCAGGATTTGTCGGGACCGTAGGCATTGTGGAAGACCAGATCGGCGGCGAAGACCTTGCCAAGCTCGCCTGATCTGATCAAATCGCGGATGCGCTGCATGCCTTGCGTGTAACGATAGGAGAAATCGACGCTCAACAGACTGTCGGCTGATCTGGCGGCGGCCACGACCGCTGCCGCTTCGGCGCCAGATCGGCCGAGTGGCTTCTGACAGAATACTGCAACCCCAGCCTGTAGCGCCCGGATCGACTGCCCGGCGTGCAGGGCGCTCGGAGTGGCGATGACGACGCCGTCGAGGTCGAGCGACAGGAGCGCATCGAGATCGCCGACGATTTCCGCATCCGGCGCAAGGCGCAGGGCTTCTTTCCGCATGTCTTCGGAGGGATCGGCGATGGCAACAGCTTTGGCCATCTGCGTGCGGAGGATTGCTTCCATTCTATTTCTGCCGATCCAGCCGACACCGAGGAAGCCGAGTCTGACAGGCTTGACCCGCATCTGCAGAGAGCGCTCTACCAACCTGTTCATCAGCACGTCACCATCGCCTTGAGGAAACCATCCGGCCTGTCCCGAGTGGCGTCGAGCGCCTCGCCCAGGCTCTCGAGCGGATAAACATGGGTATAGAGCGATGATGGATCGAGCCTGCCGGAAACGACCGCTTCGATCGCCTGGCGCATGCCGCTGATATAAATCCTTGGATCGCGTTCATGAGCATTGATGACGTCGAGGCCACGCCAGTTCCAGAGCTGCATATTGACCTGCCTCGGACCGTCCTGATGGTATCCGGCCACAACCAGCCGGCCGCGCTCCGCGGTCAGTTCGCCGGCGAGATCGAGCGGCCACTGTTTGCCGACCGCCTCTATGACGCGGTCGCAGAAAGCACCGTTGGTCAACACTCTCACAGCTTCGATGATCCGCCAGTGGTCGTCCATCGCCAGTACTTCGGCGGCGCCCATGCGCTTGGCGGTCTCGAGGGAAAACGGACGGCGCGAGATGGCGATGACGCGCGCACCGGCGCCGCTGGCAAGCTGCGTCAGCAAGGCGCCGAGAAATCCGATCCCGATAATGGCGACGGTCTGGCCCGGCTCGATGCGGCTGCGCCGGAATATGTTCATCGCGCAGCCGAGCGGTTCGCCCGGAAAGGGTTGGCCGTCGAGCGCCGGCAGCAGCGGCACGACCATGTCGGCATCCGCGATATCGTGGGTTGCGTAGGCATGATATGAGAGTGCAGCGACGCGGTCTCCCAGGCTGAGGCCAGACACCCCTTCCCCAAGCGCATCGATCCTGCCCCATCCCTCGTGACCGAGACCACCCGGCTCCGTCGGAAAGGTCATCCATTCTGGCCCTGCCCAGGGCGCAAGATTGGAAGCGCACACGCCCGACCCTTCGATCCTGATCCTGACCTGGCCCGGCCCTGGCTGGGGAAGAGGCCTCTCTTCGACCGATATTTGTCCGGGGCCGGTGATGATTGCCGCCCGGATCGCTCCCTCGGTCGCCCTTGGCAACATGTTCATGAGTTGCTCCTTCATCTAATTGGCCGGCTTGGTGTTGGCAGACGTCGTTGCCGCAGTGTGGCTCCGATTCCGACCATCGACCTCTCACCAGGTCGCCGCTTCTCAATCTTCGAGACGTTATTTCGCTTATAGATTGGCCGCCGAACCAGCGACGCCGCCAGTTGTTCCGGACGATGTCAAAGAACATGTCAAAGAAGATGACATTGATGCAGGAACAATCTTCGCCTCGGTTGGTTCGGCAGGTCATCTTCAACTTGAGCGGACGGAAATCAGATGACGATGATCCTTGTAACTGGCGGCTGCGGCTTCATCGGAAGACATGTTGTCGAGGAGCTTCTCGACAATAGGTATGAGGTACGGGTTCTCGATGCATTGATCGATCAGGTTCACGGCGATGCTGAAACGTCGCTGCCGGAGGCTGCCGAAATCATCCGCGGCGACGTCAGAGACAAGACTGCGGTCGAACGGGCTCTGTTGGGTGCCGATGGCGTCATCCACCTCGCTGCGGAGGTCGGTGTCGGACAGTCAATGTACGAGATCGCTCGATATGTCGGGGGCAATGATCTTGGCACCGCGGTTCTTCTGGAGGCGATGATCGGCCGCCGACCCAAACGCGTTGTCGTCGCCTCGTCTATGAGCGTCTATGGCGAGGGCCGCTATGAAACCGCCGACGGTGCGCAGCTCGACCTGGTCAGGCGGCGCAGCGACGAGATCAAGGCCGGTCAATGGAATCCGCGCGGCGCTGACGGCAAAGTCCTGAGGCCGGTTGCGACGGATGAAGAAAAGCCGGTGGATCTCTCCTCGATTTATGCGCTGACCAAGTATGCGCAGGAAAAACAGGTCCTGATCTTTGGCGAAGCCTATGGCCTCGAGGCGGTGGCGCTCCGTCTCTTCAACGTGTTCGGCGCCGGCCAGGCCTTGTCCAATCCCTATACCGGAGTGTTGGCGAACTTCGCTTCAAGGCTCGCCAATGGTCAGCCGCCGATGATCTTTGAGGATGGCGAGCAGCGGCGAGATTTCGTGCATGTGCGCGACGTCGCGCGCGCTTTCCGCCTGGCGCTCGAAAAACCCAATGCGCCGGGACATGTGATCAATATCGGCAGCGGTCAGGCCTATACGATCGCGGAAGTCGCAACGCTTCTCGCCGATGCGATGGGCGTGCCGGAGATCCTGCCCGAAATCATGAACAAGGCAAGGTCCGGTGATATCCGCAACTGCTTTGCCGACATTGCAAAGGCGCGTGAACTGCTCGGCTTTGAGCCGCGCTTCATGCTGGAAAACGCGCTCGGACCTTTCGTCGATTGGGTGAAACAGACCGGAGCGATCGATCGCGGCGCGGAAATGAAGCGGCAGCTGGAGGAAAGGGGGCTGGTATCATGACCATAGCCGCATTGTCCGCCGCGACCGGCACGTCCTCAAGATCCTATGGCTTCGTCGAATGGTTCCGCCCGGGCGAATACGAGCGGACGTCGCAGACGATCGCAGACGTCCGCATCAGCGGCGCCAGCTACTTGCGCACCCATCTGTCATGGGCCGAATACCTCGCTCCGGGTGGCGAAGCATGGTTTGACTGGCTGATCCCGAAGCTTGGCCGCGAGATCGATCTCCTGCCCTGCCTTCACTACACGCCGCCGTCCTTGTCGCGGACCGGAAGGTCCTCCGGCGCACCGGCCGATCTCAAATCCTATGCCGACTTCGTCGACCACGTGCTCACCCGATACGGTCACCATTTCAGTCATATCGAATTGTGGAACGAGCCCAACAACCTGCTCGACTGGGATTGGCGCGAGGACAAGGACTTCCTGCTGTTTTGCGAGATGGTCGGCGCCGCCGCCTATTGGGCCAAACATCGCGGCTGGCAGCCGGTGCTCGGCGGGCCATGCCCCTTCGACCCCTATTGGCTTAACCTGATGGGCGAGCGCGGTGTGCTCGGCGTCGTCGATGCCGTCGGCTTCCACGGTTTTCCCGGCACGTGGGACAGCGAGGAAGGCACCTGGGGCGGCTGGGACATGCATCTCGGCGAGATGCGAAACATTATCGACCGCTTTAATGACAAGGCCGAGATCTGGATTACCGAAACCGGTTATTCGACCTGGCGCAACGACGAGATGGAGCAGGCACGGCGTTTCGTGAGGGCTCTGAGCGTGCCGGCCGACCGGATGTATTGGTATTCCTGGCGCGATGTGCCGCCGGACGTGCCGGTGCAGGAGGGCCTGTGGTTCGATCCGCGGCACTATCATCTTGGTGCCGTCACCCACGAGAATCAGCCGAAGCTGCTCGCGCGTTTGCTGATGGAAGGCGGCGTCGATCGGCTCGAGCAGGTCGCGCGGCTCGCCACGCCCAACCTCGACAAGGGAGCCGCCCCGATCGTCATCACCGGAGGCTGCGGCTTCATCGGCTCGAACCTCGCCGACAGCTACCTCCAGGACGGCGAAGATGTCGTCGTGCTCGACAATCTCGGGCGGCCCGGCGTCGACCAAAACCTCGGCTGGCTGACCGAGAGGCATGGGTCAAGGCTACATCCGGTGCTTGCCGACGTGCGCGACGCCAGAAGCATCGAGGCAGCCTTCGCCGACGCCAAAGCAGTCTTTCATTTCGCCGCCCAGACCGCGGTCACCACCAGCCTCATTCACCCGATCAATGACTTCGAGGCCAATGCGCGCGGCACGATCAATGTGCTGGAATCGGTGCGAAAGGCCGGTCGCCAGGCTCCGGTGATCTTTGCCAGCACCAACAAAGTGTATGGCGGGCTCGACGACCTTGCCATGCGGGAGGCCGAGGACCGCTACATGCCGGTCGATGAGACCGTCCGATCATACGGGATCGGCGAAGACAGGCCGCTTGATTTCTGCACCCCCTATGGCTGCTCGAAAGGCGTGGCCGACCAATATGTGCTGGACTATGCGAAATCCTTCTCCATCCCGACGGCCGTGCTGCGCATGAGCTGCATCTACGGCCCGCGCCAATTCGGCACCGAGGACCAGGGTTGGGTGGCGCATTTCCTGATCCGGGCGCTCGCCGGCGAACCGGTCTCAATTTACGGCGACGGCAAGCAGGTTCGCGATATTCTTCACGTCGCGGATGCGATTGCCGCCTATCGCGGCGTTCTCGATGGCATTGACGGGATCAAAGGCCGCGTCTTCAATCTGGGCGGCGGTCCGGCGAATGCCGTCAGCGTGCTTGCAGTCCTGCGCGCGATCGGCAGGCTGATTGGGCACCCGGTCGAAACCTCCTTCGACGACTGGCGATCAGGCGATCAGTATTTCTTCGTCGCCGACACCCGCAAGCTGCAACAGACTCTCGGCTGGAGTGCGCGTGTCGGCTGGGAAAGCGGACTGCAGCACCTCGCGGAGTGGCTTGTCGAAAATCGTTTCGGCGGCCGACCGCTCCTGCGCCGCGATCGGAGGGCCTCCGCATGATCCGTCGACGAGTCCGGATTTTGATGACCCTGGATGCGGTTGGCGGCGTCTGGCGCTATGCGATGGATCTCGCCGCCGGGCTTCGGCGCCAGGGGATGGAAATCGTCTTTGCCGGTCTCGGCCCCGCACCGTCGGTAACGCAGACCGCAGAGGCGAAAGCGCTGGGACAGCTGGTATGGCTCGATGCCCCTCTCGACTGGATGGCGTCGAGCAGGACCGAAATATCAGCCGCGCCTACCGAAATCTCCCGCATCGCCAGGGATTATCACGTCGATCTGCTGCATCTCAACCTGCCGTCCCAGGCCGCCGGGATCGACACGCCGCTGCCCGTAGTCGTCGTGTCCCATTCCTGCGTCGTCACCTGGTTTGCCGCGGTGCGCCGGACGCTGGTGCCGCCGGATTGGGGATGGCAGCGCGATGCAAACAAAGAAGGTTTCGACCGCGCCGATGCCGTCCTTGCGCCAAGCATGAGCCATGCGGATGCACTGCAAGCCGCCTATGGTCCGCTCTCGCGGCTGAGGGTGATCTACAATGCGAGCCGCGTCGGATCCGACCAGCGTCCAAAGAAGACTTTCGTCTTCGCGGCCGGGCGCTGGTGGGATGACGGCAAGAACGGGGTCGTCCTCGACAGGGCGGCAGCAGCAATGCCCTTGCCCGTCGTCATGGCAGGCTCTTGCTCAGGTGCCAATGGGCAGCGATTGCAGCTCAATGACGCCGACGATCGTGGGCCGCTCCCCTATCCGAAGACCATCGCCTTGATGCAGAGCGCGCAAATTGTCGTATCGCCGTCCGTTTACGAGCCCTTCGGCCTGACCGCTCTCGAGGCGGCGCGATGCGGCGCGGCTCTGGTGCTGTCTGATATCCCAACCTATCGCGAGCTGTGGGATGGGTGCGCGCTGTTCTTCGATCCGCATGATCCTCAGTCCCTTGCAGCAGCGTGCATGCGCCTCTGCGAAGACGAGCAATTGCTCGCCGAACTCGTGGTGCGATCGCTGGAGCGCTCGCGAGCCTTCAGTTTGGAACGCCAGGCGGCATCGATGCTCGAAACATACGCGCGACTGATGAACGACATTTTCACCCCGGCAACGGCGGAGCAATCATGAAATTCCTGTTTTACACCCATTCGCTTGTTTCGGATTGGAACCACGGCAACGCTCACTTCCTGCGCGGCATCATGCGGGAGCTGACACGCCGCGATCACCAGGCGCTAGCGCTCGAACCCGAGGAATCCTGGAGCCGGAGCAACCTGCTCAGCGATCAAGGGCCGAGGGCGGTCGAGAAATTTCACGAGACGTTCCCGCAGCTTCGTTCGCAAATGTACGGACCGCATTTCGATCACGAGGCGGCGATCGCCGAGGCGGACGTCGTAGTCGTCCATGAATGGACGGAGCCGGCTCTGGTGGAACGGATCGGCCAAGCCCGGCGCAGCGGCGCCGATTTCACCCTGTTGTTCCACGACACACATCACCGCGCCGTGTCGGCAAAGAGCGACATCGCCGGACTGACGCTTGAGGATTATGACGGCGTGCTCGCCTTCGGCGAGACGCTGCGGCAGCGCTATCTGCAGGCCGGTTGGGGCAGATCGGTCTTCACCTGGCATGAGGCGGCTGACGACGCGCTGTTTTATCCGAGGCCGGAGATCGAAAAGACAGGCGATCTCATCTGGATCGGCAATTGGGGCGATGACGAGCGCTCCGCCGAGCTGATGGAATTCCTCGTCCGCCCCGCGCGTGAGCTCGGGTTGAAGACGACCGTTCGCGGGGTGCGCTATCCCAAACAGGCGTTTGACGCTCTTGAGGATGCAGGCATCGACTATGGCGGCTGGATCGCCAATGCAGAGGCGCCGCTCGCTTTCGCCGGCCACAAAGCGACCGTGCATATTCCGCGGCGCCCCTATGTCGAAAACCTCCCCGGCATTCCGACGATCCGTGTCTTCGAAGCGCTGGCCTGCGGCATCCCGCTGATCTCAGCACCCTGGCAAGATGCCGAGGCGCTTTTCAGGCCGGGCAGAGATTATCTCGTCGCCGAGAATGGCCGGGAGATGATGCACCGGTTGCGTGAGGTGCTGGCGGACGATGCTCTCGCGGCTGCGCTGGTCACATCCGGTCTCGAGACGATCCGGGCGCGGCACACCTGCCGGCATCGCGTCGATGAACTCTTCTCCATTCTGGAACAATGCGGCACGGCGGGCGTCGTCGGCCAGCTGCCAGCCAAGGAGGCTGCCGAATGAAAATCGCCTTTTACGGATCAAGCCTGGTTTCCGCCTACTGGAACGGTGCCGCCACTTACTATCGCGGCCTGCTGCGCGCTCTGGCGCAGAAGGGCTACGACATCAGCTTCTACGAGCCCGACGTCTACGAGCGGCAGAAAAACCGTGATATCGATCCGCCCGAATGGTGCAAGGTCGTCGTCTACCAAGGCACCGTCGAGGCGCTGAAGGAGGTGACGGCGGCTGCGGTCGAGGCCGATATCGTCGTCAAGGCCAGCGGCGTCGGTTTCGAGGACGATCTCCTGCTGCAGGAAGTCCTTCGCCATGCCAGACAAGGGGCTCTGAAAATCTTTTGGGATGTGGATGCGCCGGCAACGCTCTCAGAGCTGCGGCAGAGTCCCGAGCACCCGCTTCGCAAATCCCTGGGCCGGATCGACCTCGTCCTCACCTATGGCGGCGGCAACCCCGTGGTGGACGCCTATCGCAGCCTCGGGGCAGCCGACTGTGTGCCGATCTATAACGCGCTCGATCCTCAAACCCATTATCCGGTGCAGGAGGAGGCGCGGTTCACCGCGGATCTTGCTTTTCTCGGAAACCGTCTGCCTGACCGCGAAGCGCGGGTCGAGCAATTTTTCCTCGAGCCGGCTGCCCGCTTGCCACAGCAAAATTTCCTGCTCGGCGGGTCCGGCTGGAGCGACAAATCCATGTCTTCGAATACCGTTCACATTGGGCATGTCCCGACCCGTGACCACAATGCTTTCAATGCGACGCCGAAAGCCGTGCTCAATATTTCCCGCGCCAGCATGGCCGAAAACGGCTTTTCGCCGGCAACCCGCGTTTTCGAAGCCGCCGGCGCCGGCGCCTGCCTGATCACCGACTACTGGCAGGGCATAGACCTGTTTCTCAAGCCCGGTGACGAAATCCTGGTGGCGCGGGACGGCAAGGATGTCACCGATCTTCTGACCGGCCTGACATGGCCGCAGGCCAAGGCGATCGGACAGCGGGCGCTGAGACGCGTGCTTGCCGAACATACCTATAGCAATCGCGCCGAGACCGCCGATGCCATCTTCCGCGCCCGCGCCACGCGAGCGGAGGCTGCCGAATGACCAGTCCTCTTGATATCGTCATCCTCGGCCTCTCCTTGTCGTCGTCCTGGGGCAATGGTCACGCAACGACCTATCGCGCCCTCATCGGCGGCTTGCGCGCTGAGGGGCACCGGGTGCTGTTCCTGGAACACGATGTGCCCTGGTATGCAGCGCATCGAGATCTTCCCGACCCTGACTTCTGCCAGCTCGTCCACTACAGCGACATCGATGAGATGATCGAAAAACATGCCGATCGTATCAAGGCGGCGGACGCGGTCGTCATCGGGTCTTATGTGCCCTCTGGCGTGACAGTCATCGACAGGATCGCCGCCCTGAAGCCGCGGCGCCTTTGCTTTTATGACATCGATACGCCGGTCACGCTGGCGAAACTCGACCGTGGCGACGAGGAGTATCTGGCGCGCCGACAGCTTGCGACCTTCGACGGCTACTTCTCGTTTTCCGGCGGTGACGTGTTGGCTAGGCTCGAACGCAGATACGGCGCGCGCAAAGCGATCGCTCTCTACTGCTCCGTCGATGCGAGCCGATACAAATCGACCGGCGAAGCCTTCCGCTGGGATTTCGGCTATCTCGGCACCTATAGCCCCGACCGGCAGCCAACGCTGGAGCGGCTGCTGATCGAGCCTGCCCGGCAGCTGCCGCATCTAAGCTTCGTGGTTGCCGGTCCTCAATATCCCGGGGATATCGACTGGCCACCAAACGTCGAGCGGATCGAGCACCTGCCTCCCCCTGATCATCCGAGCTTCTACAGCCGGCAGCGTTTTACGCTGAACGTCACTCGAAGCGACATGATCGCAGCGGGCTGGTCGCCGAGCGTGCGGTTGTTCGAGGCCGCTGCCTGCGGCACGCCGATCATCAGCGACGACTGGCGCGGCCTGGACGAGCTCTTTGCCGACCGTCAGGCAATCATCATCGCCAAAGGATCGGGGGATGTCGTCGACGCCCTGACAACCACCTCTGCCGCAGGGCGTCGTGCGCTGGCTTCGGCCGCCGCGGCGACGGTGATGCAGCGCCATACCGGCGAGGTGCGGGCTCGTGAACTCGCCGCCGCCCTGCGAGAACTGCCAGAAGAAGGGGTGAACGACAGCGCCCCCGAACCTCAATCCATTTCAGCCTAGGAGACGCATGATGCTGCAAAGGACGCGAAACGGAAGAGTGAAGACTGTGCTGGTCGCCGGAGGAGCCGGTTTCGTCGGTTCGCATTTATGCGATGCGCTGCTGGCACGCGGCGACCGAGTGATCTGTGTCGACAGCTATATCACCGGATCGGAGGACAATGTCCGGCCGTTGATCAACCATCCGAAGTTTCGTTTGGTCGAAAAGGACATCTGCCATCTCCATAGCCTCGACGAGCCTTTGGACCAGATCTACAACCTCGCCTGTGCGGCATCGCCCCCACAATACCAGGCAGACCCGGTGCATACGATGATGACCTGTGTCGCGGGCACCGGCAATTTGCTTTCGCTGGCCGAACAGCATCATGCCTCGCTCCTGCAGGCGTCGACGAGCGAGGTCTATGGCGATCCCGTCGAGCATCCGCAGACGGAGGACTATCGCGGCAATGTCAGCTGCATAGGCCCGCGCGCTTGCTACGACGAAGGCAAGCGGGCGGCGGAAGCGCTTTGCTTCGATACGCTGCGGGCCGGCAAGGTGGACGCACGTGTTGCCCGCATCTTCAACACCTATGGGCCGCGTATGCAGCCGAGCGACGGGCGGATCATCTCCAATCTGCTGGTGCAGGCCATATCAGGCGCGCCGCTGACGATCTATGGAAGCGGCGACCAGACGCGCTCCTTCTGCTTCGTCAGCGACCTCGTCGCGGGCCTGATGGCGCTGATGGATGTCGATCCCAATCCGGGCGTCCCGGTCAATCTCGGCAATCCCGGCGAATTCACGATCAACCAGCTGGTCGATATGGTGTTGGCCATGGTGCCGTCGACATCCGTTGTCGTCCACAAGCCGCTGCCGGAAGACGACCCTCAGCGCAGACGGCCCGATATCTCACGGGCAAAAGAACTTCTCGACTGGCATCCGACGATTCCGCTTGCCGAAGGTCTTCGTCTGACCGCCGAGTGGTTCATCGCCGCGGCCCGTCCTGACGGCGGCTTCGATGGCGCGCAGGTCACGCGGCGGTCGACTTGGCGGCGTCGTGCAAAAGCCGGACGCACCGCGATCGGCGTCTGACATGCGAGCGATAAATGACAAAGGAGAGCCGAGATGGATGCAGCACAGCCGACGAGAGATCAGGAGCTGCAAAAGCGGATTCAGGAACTCGGGCCGTGGTTTCAGAATTTGAACATCGGCAGCCACATGACAGCGGCCGATCATTTCCTCGGAGATTATCCCACCTTCAAATGGAAAGGGTTCCAGCATGTGCTGCCGGCCGATCTCAGCGGCTTCACCGTGCTCGATGTCGGCTGCAACGCCGGCTTCTATTCCCTCGAGATGAAACGCCGCAACGCCGCCCGTGTCGTCGGCATCGATCCCGACCCGCGCTACCTGGCGCAGGCCCGCTTCGCGGCGGAACAATTGCAAGCGGAAATCGAATTCCGGCAGATGTCGGTCTATGACGTCGCCCGACTAGGCGAGAAATTCGATCTGGTAATCTTCATGGGTGTGCTCTATCACCTGCGACATCCGCTGCTGGCGCTGGATCTTCTTTATGAGCACGCCGTCGGCGACATGATGCTGTTCCAATGCCTCCAGCGCGGCGACGAGCGCATTCCCGACCTTAGGGAAGATTACGACTTTTCAGAATGGAACATCTTCGACCAGCCTGAATATCCGAAGCTTTTCTTTGTCGAAGAACGCTATGCATCCGATCCGACAAACTGGTTCATCCCCAACCAGGCGGCGGCCGAGGCAATGCTGCGCAGCGCCG
Organism: Rhizobium sp. LARHSG275; assembly: GCF_052871115.1. Classification (NCBI taxonomy): domain Bacteria; kingdom Pseudomonadati; phylum Pseudomonadota; class Alphaproteobacteria; order Hyphomicrobiales; family Rhizobiaceae; genus Rhizobium; species Rhizobium sp. LARHSG275. Next base: position 294,263 of record NZ_JBIXJN010000004.1, read on the forward strand.
GCTTTCGAATTGACGCCCATCCGGAACGCGAGGTCTATCTTTGCCGACGAGGCCAACGCCATTATGCGGTAGAGCCGCCCCTGGTAGTAATGATCTAAAGACTATCGTTGCTGCGGATCGCCACTGCGACGAGGAATGGATTTCAATGAGGCGGAAAGCCTGCCGCAGCATGCGGCGCACTGGCCCCAACCCGCTGCCTGCTTAGCCGTAGCCGAATATCGAAATGGTTGAGGGTGCCGGGCAGATCGTCGACTGTCAGAGATGGCTGAAGCAGCGGGACATCAGTCCCCGACAACAGCGTGCCAATGGCAAGGCTTGCAGTCGTCGGTACGAGGTTGTGGGCTGGACATATGGCAGCGCCGGCGCTGAAATGCACGAATCCGACCGCCGGCAACGCGTCGTTCGGTCCCCAGATACTCGGTTCCATCCGGTTGGCATAAGCCAACTCCGGATCCCGGTGAAAAAAAGGCGCGAAGATAACGACGCCAGTGCCGCGCGCCACGGTCCTATCGCCGGTTTTGATATCCTCCGTCAGCTCTCTGAGAATGACGGGGGTCGTCGGCCAGAGGCGCAGCGCCTCGAGCAGGCAATTGCGCGTGAAAGGACGATCAAGTTCGGGATCTTTGGCTTCGTCAACGGCTTTGGCCCAGTAGCTCGGATGGCAGGCAAGCAGCGCAAGCGTCCGGAAAATGGCAATTCCGGCAGCGTCGAAGGCAAACAGCCATTGGGCCACTTGGCTTTCCAAACCGAAATCGCTGCCTTTCGGCAGCCGACCGATCAGACTGCCCTCTCCCGGCTGGCGCAGATATTGGCCGAGCTGCTGGTGAAACTGCCGGCGCTTGCGCCGATCGATGGAAGCTGCAAAAGCCCAATTCGCCCGGCTTCGAAGGTCGTTCAAGGTCTTGGTCAAAGTGACGTCGTTGCGTGCGAGATCGCCGAGTACGATCCGGCGGACAATCCGGAACCAGGCTGGCGAGAAAGCTGACCAATCGAGTTCGTTCCGGCCGTCGGAACCGATGCCGTTCAAAACCTCCAGGAGTTCGGTATCAACGATGGCCTTGAAGCGGGCCGTAGATGGATGCAGCCGGTCCGCGCTTGCCAAAGCATGTTCATGGATCGGCCGAAGCTCGGCTCGCTGCGAGGCGTCTGAAATGAGCACGTTTTCCGGTTCGAAATGCGCAAGAGCGGCACGCTTCTCCCGGGTTGCCGTGGCAAATGGCTGGGGCGAACACTGGAGCACCGTCGAGACGTCGACAGGGTCAAGGATAAGCAACTGCGGCCGGAATGGTATAGGCAAAAGGAGGGGTGCCCGACCATATTTTTTCACCAGCCGCTGCATCTGCTTGACGGCGCCGGTATCCAGACCCTGCCGCTGTGCCAGGCGTTCCATAATCGGGCGACGAATGATGATGCCTTTGGCAGCCGTCGGAACCATGACAGCCGCAACCACGCGCAGTGTGTCGATCCAGCTGGCGCGATTTATGCGGGCGAAGCCGGCGGGTCTTGCATTGGAAAAGACGGCTTGGTTGCGAGAATTCATGACCGCAAAGCCCCTTGCTGCATGGGATATTTGATCGGCTTCATTTCCGAACCAGGACAACGGCCGATTGTTCCGGTCTGAATCACTGATCCTTGATACATGATGCAACTTGGACACAGCGGAACAGAAGTCGGCTCACCGCGTTGTGTCGAGCGCATAGATGCGTGGAGGCCCCATGCCTGACGAACCAGCCGCAGACGCACCTGACCTCGAACCGCGAAAAGGCAGCCCAAGCCCTCGCCTCGACGAGAGCGAATTCAAGACGCGTTTCCTGAGCCAGTTCATGGATGCAGCGTATCAGCCCCTGGAAGCCGAACTCGGCAAACTCGCCGCGGCTGCCTGGGATGCTTACGCCCATTCGCGAAAGAGCCCCATAACCAGAAAGGCTGGACCAGGCTTTGCCGATCCAGACTATGATCTCGCCGTGGATTGGATTGTGGCCAGCGGCGAAATTCGCGCTGCGCAAGCGCGCTTCGAGGACGAGCGCGCGCCATCGCGCGTCCTTCTCATCAACGGTTCGTCGCGAAGCGAACATACCTGTCCGGGCGAGCTTTCGAAAAGTTTTCGGATGGTCGAAATCGCCAAGGAGGTGTTCGCCGCCGCCGGCGCCATCGTCAATGTCCTCGACCTCAGTCGCATCGCTTCCGAATACGGCCGACAGATCCATCCGTGCAAGGCGTGCTTCTCGACATCGGCCGCACTCTGTCATTGGCCGTGCTCCTGCTATCCGAATTACTCGCTCGGACAGATCCACGATTGGATGAACGATATCTACCCAATGTGGGTCGAGGCCCATGGCATCATGATCGTCAGTCCGGTGAATTGGTACCAGACGTCCTCGCCGCTGAAACTGATGATCGACCGGCTTGTCTGCGCCGACGGCGGCAATCCGGATCCGACAAGCACGCATGGAAAACATGCCAAGGAGGCCAAAGAGCTTGAGATGCAGGGATGGGACTATCCTCGCCATCTTTCCGGCCGCCTGTTTTCGGTCGTCGTCCACGGCGATACCGAAGGTGTCGAGAATGTCCGCCACAGCGTTTCGAACTGGCTGACGTCGATGGACCTCATACCGGCAGGAGCATTGGCCGAGGTCGAACGCTACATCGGCTATTGGGAGCCCTACGCCACCAGCCACGACGCCTTCGAAAGAGATAAAGCCTTTCAGGAGGAAGTGCGCAATGCCGCCCGGACGCTGTTGGAAGGCATCACGTCACAACGCAACGGCAAGATGGTGACGGCGGGAAGGCGGTTGAAGCAGCCGCGTGAGAAATGAGCGGCAGCCCGACGGGTCTAGACGTGATTGCCGATCTCGTTAGACCCGTCGGGATAATCTACTCCTTGCCCGAACCTGGTTCAGCCATCTTGGCATGCTGATGCGCAAGAATGCTCGCCGGCGTCACGTTGGCAACGGCTGCCTGCAGCTTATTCTTCCAGCCGCTCACGACATCGCCTTCGCCGTCCATCATGGCGTCAAAGCCGATCTTGGCAACCTCGGCGGGATCATCCTTTTTGGCCTGTCCGACGGAGGTATCCATGAGGTCGGCGCGCCTGAAAAATTCGGTGTCGGTCGCGCCGGGCATCAGGCAGCTGACGGTCACGCCGGTCTCTTTCAACTCCTCGCGCAACGCGAAAGAGAAGCTGTTGATGAAAGCCTTTGTGCCATTGTAGACGGCCTGATAGGAACCAGGCATGAAACCGGCGATGGAGCCGGTCAGCAGAATGCGACCCTCGCCGCGGCTGCGCATCAGGTTGCCGATCTGTTGGACGAGATAAATGGTGCCGACGATGTTCGTATCGACGACTTTCCGGACCTGCGCAAAATCCTGGTCGAGGAAACCGTTGCCGAGGCCGCGCCCGGCATTGGCCATCAGCAGATCGACCGACCGCCCGGAAGCTTCGATGGCTTCCATCAGCCGGTCGACGCCTTCTTCGGTGGAAAGATCGGTTTCGATCGCCTCGACCGAAGTGCCAAATTCCTTGAGGCTCGCCGCTGCTTGCTGGATGCGTCTCTCGTCGGCGGCGATAATCACATCATAGCCTTCCTGCGCCGCGCATTTGGCAAGTTCATAGCCAATACCCGTCGAGGCGCCGGTGATCACCGCGAGACCTTTGCCAGGTTCATTCCTATCCATGTTTTGTCTCCTAGAGTTCGGAAAAGCTGCAGCCACCGAACCTAAAAAGAGAGGGTATGTTCCGGCGAGGGGCGGCGTCTCGAACGTGTGGTGCGGGAGCCTCGGTGGTGCGCCATGTGGCTCCCGATGTTCAGCCGCATAAAAGGACGGCTGTGTGATGATTGCTGATTGGCGGCTGGCGGAACAGGAGCGGCATCAGTCGATGAGTTGGTTCCCCAGCAGCGATTGCAGGGTTTCGCGGGCGCGGCTGACGCGGCTTTTCAAGGTGCCAACCCGGCAGCCGCAGATCCTGGCGGCCTCTTCATAACTCGTTCCGGCGGCGACCAGCGTCAGGGCACGGCGTCTGTCGTCGGAGAGGCGCGTCAATGCCTGTCGCAGTTCGCGCTCGCGAAGCGCCCACTCCTGGCTTGGCGCGATTGCGACTTGCTCCATCGTCACATCCATCCCGACCGGCTCGCGCTGCCGGCGACGATAGTTGCTGCAGAACGTATTTCGAAGGATGGTGAAGAGCCAGGATTTAAGAGAGGTGCCGGGATGGTAGAGATGAATTGAATTCAATGCCTTCAGCAGCGTTTCCTGCACGAGATCATCGATGTCGTCCTCACTGCGCAGGAACCTTCGGGCAAAGGCGTGCAACGCCGCTGTCAGTTCGACAATCTCCAGCTCGATCTGGGATGTTTCTTCGCAATGTGAGGCAGGACGCGGTGAAGATAGAGACGTCATTTTTTCTCTCCTGAGATGAAAAGGAAAGTCCCGAACTCCCGGATCGTTGCTGTGCGATATCGGACAAACATCTCGTTTCGCTCATCGGCAGACCTCTTCCAAAGCGACAGAACGCATGAAGATGCCGGGAACCGGTGGCGGATCGTCCACAGGCATCGTTGAAGGCGACACGATCCGGACTCGGAAACGATGATCCGGCAAAAATCGTTCCTGCGCGATGCCGCACCATATTAATAACATTCAGTTATTCGAAGAGTTCCGTGTGTACGGGGCCAAATCTCGTGAAAAAGCAGAGAATTGAGGAACAACAAACGGCGACAAATGTTTGAACTATCGCCGACTGGAACCCTTTAAGTCGGTCTCGTCCTTGGCCGGACCGAGATGGCGCCTCCGATATCGGGGCGTCATCTCCGCGCTGAAACGTTCGACCCAGCGAGAGCTCATTTTGTCAACACGCCATAGGAGGACTCAATGGCAACCGAGAAGACCCTGAACGATCTGTTCCTCGACACGCTCAAGGATATTTATTACGCCGAAAAACAGATCCTGAAGGCGCTGCCGAAAATGGCCCGCGCCGCCCAGTCGGAGGAAGGCAAAGCCGGTTTTCTGCAGCATCGGGACGAGACCCAAGCCCAGGTCGAACGTCTCGAACAGGTTTTTGAAATGATCGGCAAGCCGGCACGTGGCAAGACCTGCGAAGCCATTCAGGGAATCATTGCCGAAGCTGATGAGATCATGGAGGAGTTCAAGGGCACGGTTGCCCTGGATGCCGGACTGATCTCTTCGGCTCAGGCCGTGGAGCACTACGAGATTGCTCGCTATGGCACGCTGATCGCATGGGCAAAGCAACTCGGCCTCAAGGACGCCGTCCCGCTGCTGCAGGCAACACTTGCGGAAGAAGAGGCGACCGACAAGAAACTCACGCAGATCGCCGAGTCCACAGCAAATGCCAAGGGAAAGCGAGCGGCCTGATACGGTAACGCGCCTTCACGGCCGCCGCATGGCGGCCGTTTATCGTGCGGCTTTGCACCCGGCCTCGGCGATAGACGGCAAGCCATCATGCCCCAATGCTAGATGAGTTCGATATGAGCGTAATCAGTTTCGATAAACTCCGCGACAGGCGCGAACGGCCTGACCCTCAATTCGTCCGAACGGACGACCACGGGCAGGTAATGTATCTCTTCGCACTTGAATACGAGATGGGCCAATCGACTTGGTCTGCCAAGATCTGGGCCTATTCATTTGAAGATGCCGAAATGCGGGTGAAGGCAATGCGTGAGAGCCTTGCGGTCTGCGGGCAGATGCATGCGTCGATAGGCGCTTAGTCGACTGAAACGTAATCGATCGACAGTGGACAGCTAGGTCAACGGGGGGACCTCAATGCTGGCCAACGATGCAGCCAAGATTGCTGCCAGTTCATAATGCGCTTCTACTAAGCATTCAAGACAAAAAGGCATTGAGCGTCGCCGTCGACAAATTGCACGCTGACTTTGGCCATGGCCCGTGCCGAGTACATCAACGAGCGCAATTCCGCAATAAAACACATGAAGAGCGGAATTCCGCTCTTCAGTCGGCACTAGCGGCAATCGGTACCAGCGCGTTCCGCAAACTCGTTTGGGGCTGAGCCTTGCAATAGGTCGACGAGGACGGCTTCGCAATCGCTTGGGGATTCTTGCAACGCGCGATGACAGCCGCTGGACGATCATGTAGGGTCATCATCGGTCGGATTGGCTGTCTTAAGTTGGACCCCGCTCCAACGAACGTTTTAGTTGGATGCGAGTTAGGCGATTTGGGAGTTCGCGGATGCTTGAGTTGTCCAGTCTCGAATCAGAGTGCTTCTACTGGGCCACGCGCCGGGAAGTGGGAAGCGCCTGGGAAGTTGTGCAAATTTCGACCGTTTTCGGGGCCGCCCGCGACTATTTGTCGGGGTCGTTCTGCTGCATGAGCATCGATGCGGGATCGAAGGTGATGTCGTGGTCGATGAACTGGCCCAAATAGGTGTAGCCTGCGTCGACGCCAGCATTCTCCTCGTCATCCTGGATGTGCTCCGGCGTCTCGGCGGCCGCCTTCGGTCTTGGAGGCGTTTCGTCCGTAACCTCCGGATCGGCCGTCATTGCCGCTCCAAGCGCAAGCAACTGTTCTTTGGTGTGATGTGCCGGAGCCAGCTCACGGAAAATTCGCCCGAAACGGCCCTCGAAGAGCGACGACCTGCGGGCAACGTCTGCGCCCCTGAGGCCCATTCCGTGCGGGCTGAAGGGCTCCTTGAATGCACTTGATTTCATCGCACACTCCCTTTTGGCTAGATTTACTATGAAGAATTGCATCGAGTGTGGAAGCGAAGAAGCCGCCAAGCGCTCTCAAAGTTGCGCCTGTAATTTTTACAATCTGGCTAGAAAGCGCGCTGATTGTAGGTTTGTCAAGACTACAATTTAAATGGTGTTTTACTTTACTGAACCAACGAGCGCTTGAAAGCTTGGCGTACGCGACCACCTTACCTGCCCGACAACATCGCAAGACTGTGAAATTGCTTTTTATTATCGCCAGGATGCATATGTTCGTTCAAGGAAGGAGTTGCAAACAGCGATGCTTTTTCGGCGGTATCTTGTTATGCTAGCCGAGCATAGGTGGAAGACGTCGGTTATAGTTCCGAAACCCCAACAATAATTTCGATTGAACCATCAGGCGCTGAGGAAGCGTCGATAAATTACGACTCTGTTTTTTCCGGTCTCGGGCTAATTGTATAGTTCCATTCGCCGTGGAAGGTGTGGCGGAGGATATTGATCGCGGCCATTTCGGCGTCGGAGATTTTGATTCCGGCGGGATAGAGATTTTCATCGAGTTCGCAGCGAACGGTGAGGCCAGCGGTCGAGGTGGTCGCGGCGATCAGTTCGACAATGGTGCGATAGTCGGTGAGCGGTCGCCCCCTCCAGTTGCGCGAGATGAGTGAGAAGAGGCGATGTTCGATCTTGTTCCATTTGCTGGTGCCGGGCGGCAAGTGCAGGACGACTGCTGGCTGCCGAATGGTTTTTAATGTGGCAGTCTCAGCAGCCGCGATCGTACTCCCGCGGCGGGATTTGACCTCATGGTGACGATCATTTCGGCGACAAGTTATCCATCTCGAGTGTTCAAGTTCAAAAACCTATCTGCCGCCGCATCGCCTTTGAGGCCGACGCCGCGGTAGAAGCTGACAGAGCAGCTACTCGACCGGCCGTTGGCGCCGATCGGAGTCCTTTTGAGTGGAGTCGAGCCGGGGAACAACTTGTCGCTCGGGAGGTTGGGCGGCCGTCTTTAATGGAGCAAACCATGCCGAAGTATTTTTTCCACGTCCGCAGGAACGATGTCTTCGAGGAAGATCTGGAAGGCATCGACCTGGCCTCACCTGAACTTGCACGCGAGGAAGCAACCGCCGCCGCCCGTGAAATCGTCGCGGAGCGGATCCGCATGGGCAATCCCCTCGACGGAGACGTGTTCGAGATCATGACGGAAGACGGCACGTTGGTCGCGACGGTTCCCTTCCGGTCGGCGGCTCAGTTGACCTAGCGCCCTTGGCGCAGGTGCTCTGAAGCCCATAATGTCAAAATCGCACAGAGCGTGAAGCTCCCGAACGATAGGGATATCATCTCCCATTCGGCGGGGGCGATGCCATGACAGAATTGCGGCAGAGGCAGGTGAACAACAGGTTGTTGCGGCGATTTCCGGAGGATGCCTTCGAGCTTCCCGCGCCGCTCGTCGAGCCCGTCGAACTCCCTGTGAAACGTCCCCTAGTGCGACCGCGCGAACCGATAGAACACGTCTGTTTTATCGAGAGCGGCCTCGCCTCGATGGTTGCGGAAAGCGCCGACGGCAGAAGCGTCGAGATCCGCCACATCGGACGCGAGGGCATCTACAACGCTATAGGTGATCTTCGTGTAGAGCATGAACAATACGAGGAAGCTTGCACAGGCGGCATCAATGGCCTTGCTCTCAGCGCTGGATAAGCGGGGCAGGTACATGACCAAAAGAAGACCGAGCGAAGCCCAGCCCAGCCGATTGTAGAACATCGCAAATGTGAGATTGCCGATCCGTTCTCCAGGATTGGCAGGAGCCGCGACGAGCAAAAGCAGAAAAGCTGCGAACGGCAAACCGAGCGCCTTGTGCATGCGGCTGCCGAGGATCGCCGCGGCAACGGCCGCGAACAGAAGGATGACTATGGCCATTCCCACTGGCATCGCACCACCCATACTTCCCGAAAGGCCATAGCTGACAGCGGGAATATAGAAGGTGAGCGCTCCAAGCGACGTATGGAAATCCACGTTCGGAACTTGTCCCGACCAGATGCGATGCGCACCATCGAGAAAAACAAACAGATCGTTGACGTATTTGGAGGTGATCGTCTGGTTAGGCAGAGCGAGAAGACCTGAAAGCACCAGAGCAAATGGGACGATGGCGGTCCACCAGACGTATTGGCAGCCCGCCCCTGGCGATGCGCGTTCCCTCTCCGGCATCGACCTCACCGCCTGCGTCACCGCGCCTCGCTTTCCAACGCGGCCTGGCGTCGCTGATAAATCGTCCACTCCGGCGTTTTCTGCACCATGTCGAAATTCTTAGAAATGAACGGCCCATACAGCTCCTGTAACGGCAGACTATTGATGCCGGTCTTCGGCACCATCACAATCTTCACGTCGGCGAACAGTGCTTCTGGTGGAATATAGGCCTTCTCATTGATATTGCGGTTCCAGTGGAACCAGGCGGTGTCACCTGTCGGAGGGCGTATCCCGAGTCCCGCGGAAAAGGGGTTGACGAAATCGAGTACGAAAACCCGCTCGGGCGGAATTGGCAGGGCTTGAAGTAAAGCCCCACCGCTTTCGATACTGTCGAGGTAGCGCCGAATAAAATCTGGCTCCCCACCGGGCGGGTCGATTTCCCGGACGTCCTCAAATTGCGGAGGACCGAGAGGTTTGCCCACATTCTCCGCGGCAAGTGCGGTGTGGAGAGCGATCGCCGCTCCGTGATGGACGATGGGCGGCAACAGAAAGAAGATTAGAAGCAGTGGCAGCGCAGCTGCAAGACGAGCGGACCGCTCCATCTTCGCGCTTTGGTCGACAGATCGGAAGCGCCGTGCTTTTTCCGCCAGGACGGCCGCTCCGCAATAAAGGGTAATAATACCCCAGCTGTGGGCGTTCTGGTTGATAATTGCCAATCCTGCGACCGCGCAAAACACACAGTAGAGGAGGTCTCGAAGACTGCGGGTCTGCCACAAGGCAATCAATGAAAAGGCAGTGAAGACGACCAGATCCGAGGAATTCTCACGGATATTTTTCAGTACGCTGAAGACGTCATGATCACCACTGACCCGTGCGGCCGCCCGCAGATCCTCTAAGTGCTGAAGCGTGCCGCGCCAGAAGAACTCAATGATGATCATTGCGAGCGCGGTCAGAAGCAGGCTGAGCAGGATCCAGAAACGCTGCTGCCGGTCCAACAACAGGAAGATCAGAAACATTACGCCGCAGAGACCATAGGTCGCCTTCGTATAGAATTGGACAAGCAGAAGAAAGGCCGTCGCCAGACTGTCTGCAAGGTCGTTGCGGGCGGCTTTCGATCTCGGCTCCAGGTACATCACCAGGATGAGGCCGAGAGCGACCCACCCGATGCGATTGTAGAACATCGCGAAAGAAAGAAGCCGTACCGGACTTCCGAGATTGATCGGGACAGCCAGAATCAGGATCAGGAATATGCCCAAAGCGATGGCTAACGGCGAGCTGAGGCGCGAAAGAAGGATACGTATCATTGCAGGCATGAACGCGACGATCAGGAGCGCCATTCCCATCGGTATCGCGGCGCCGAAATTTCCGGACAGGAAGTAGCCCAGGGCAGGGATATAGAAGACCAACGGTCCGAGCGCCGTATGAAAATCACGGTTCGGCACCTGTCCGACAGCGATACGATGCGCTCCATCGATGAATATCAAGACGTCGTTGATGAAGGCGGTGTTGATGGTCCGTCCAGGCAGGGCAAGCATGGCGGCACAAATTGCCGCGACCACCAGGAGCGCAACTTGTGCAGAAAAAAGGCGGCGCCTCATCTAAACTCCGCCCTTTCCCAGAACAGGTCTTGATACGCATCGGTGCGAGGAAAATGCCGATCAACAAGATGGAACATGCCGACGAAACGGACAAGGCAATCTCTAGCTCTTATTCCCCAGGTATCGATCACAGCCGCAACCTCTTGAAGATCGGTTCCGGGATGCCTCGGACTATCGTCATGAGCGGATACCAAATCCGCCTGACATAGACGACGTCCCCTCCCTTGCCGCCCTCGGCAACGGCGAAAATCCTGTCAGCGACCTCTGCAGGCTCGGCGGTCAGCAGTGGCGGAAGCTTCATTCCGTCAGTCATTCGCGTTCGGACAAAGCCGGGTTTAACGGTGAGGACGCGAACACCGGCGTTAGATAGTCTGTTTCTGAGGCCGGACAAAAACGCCGTCAGGCCAGCTTTCGCGGCGCCATAGACATAATTTGATCCTCTCCCGCGATCGCCGGCGACCGAACTTATGCCGACGATGGTGCCAGACCCGCGCGCGGCAAAGCGGCTAGCCAGGAGGCCGAGCATCAAAGCCGGTCCTTCGAAGTTTGTCCGCATTATCATGGCGGCGTGTTCGAGTTCCCTTTCGGCGCGGGCCTGCTCGCCGAGTTCGCCGACGACGCAAATGGCCGTGTCAGGCAATGGCGACACGGTGCTCAGAAATTCTTCGAAGCGGCCGGTATCAAGAATATCCAGCTCATGGACTGCGACGGCTGCGCCGGTGCGCGTGACGATGTCATCGGCTTCGCGTTGGGCAAGCTCACGCCTGCGTCCGACCAAATGAATGCCCCACCCAGCCGCGGCATAGACCAGGGCAGTCGCACGGCCAATATCCGACGTCGCGCCAATCAGGAGCAGTGTCTTGCCGATGGCTTTCATAGGCCAAGCCTTTTTCCCAGCTGGGAACTAAAGTGACCGTCGGCTCCCGTTGTTCGCCGCACCTCTTTGAACGCCTGTAGTCGGGGGTAACCGGCTTCGAACGTATGACGGGATTGCCTTGCATCTTTGGCGAGATAGAGCCGCCCTCCCGCCGCGACAACCAGCTTATCAATTTCGTCTAACAACTGGAACACGTCGGGCGCGACCGGCAGGTCGAGCGCGAGGGTATACCCTGGCGCCGGAAATGACAGAAGGCCTGCGCCGCCCTTCAGCCTTTTCAGAACGGCCAGGAATGAGGCTTTTCCAGAACGAGCGAAACGATCCAGTATGCTGCTCAAAACCGGGAGCGCGTTTTCGTCAGGCACCACGCATTGATGCTGCAGGAAGCCGCGCTTGCCGTAGAGCCGGTTCCATTCGAGAAGACCGTCAAGGGGGAAGAAGTAGCTGTCCCAGTGGACCAACGAGGTTCGGGCTGCTTTGCGGGCACCCGCCCGATAGTAAAGATGGTTGAATGCAGAAACGCTGGCTCGGTTGAGCGTCCAACCAGGCAGGTCGACCGGTACTGAAAAACGAGCCGCCTTGAAGGGAGGCAATAGCGCTGCTTTTGGCATTTGAGCAATGTCACTCGGACTGGCGTGCTCGCCGGCAAAAATCAGCGAGCGGCCGAGCGAAGGGCCCCGCGAGAGGCAATCAATCCAGGCAACGGAATAGGTCGCGTCGTCAGTTTGCTTCAAGGCTTTTAGCGTATCGCCGAGATTTTCTGTAGCGACGGTCTTTTGAACAATCCACCCGGTACTGATGTGCCTCAGCTTAAAAGTAGCTTCAGCGATGATGCCCGTCAGACCCATACCGCCGAGCGTCGCGAAAAAAAGCTCAGAATTCTGGCTTCTGCTGCAGGTGAGGATCTCACCACTGGCAATAACCAGCTTGATTTCGCTAACGTGTTCGCCGAACCCACCGTCGCGATGATGGTTCTTCCCGTGCACGTCGGAGGCGATCATTCCCCCGACAGTGACGAACTTCGTTCCTGGGACCACGGGGGGAAAATAGCCTCGGGGGATGAACGACCTGAGAATGTCCGACAGCATGACGCCACCTTCGACCGTCAGGGAGGCATTCACCTCGTCGAACCTTTTCATCCGGCTCAATGCACCGCAGTTCAAAGTGAGATGCTCACCGATCGCGGCATCGCCATACGAGCGGCCGCTGCCGCGAGCAATCAGACCCGCGCACGATGACACCGTTCCAGGCAAAGCTTCCGGCAGCCTGCAATCAAGCACTTCAATATCGTGGCGCGGATAACGTCCCCATCCCTCCATCAGCCTGTCACGCCCCCTGCAACTTGAAAACGAATTTTCGGTCGAGCGCGAATTTCGAGACGTAGCCAATCGCCAGGCCGATTGCCCCGCCTGCGTACTTCGCAAGATCCGTTCTCCAGACTGTCCAGAAGGCAGTTTCGAACCCCCAGAATATGATCGTTGTCACGATGCTGAACAGGCCGTAGAGGACGATCTTGAGCAATTCGTCACCATGCGACTCGTATCGGTCAAAGAAGATCCACCTTTTGTCGAGGAAGTACTTGAGCCCGAACCCAGCGGCCGTGCCTGCCAGCATCGACGGCACCAGGCTCTGCGACGGGTATATCTTCACGACAGCCGCCTGCACCGCAAAATTTGTCAAAGTCGAGAGGATCGCGAACGCGACGTAGCGAACTGCGATTTGGGTCGACATCCCTTCACGCGCGTAATGGGAACGCATCTCGCTCACCTCATAACGCGGCGATCACAAAGGCGCCGGCAACGACCAGGGTTGCGAGACTCACTTTGTCTTTGATCGCAAATACGATCGGATCGTCGTGCATCAGTCCCCGATGGGCCAGCAACAGGATACGCGCAATCCAGCAAGCCAGGATTGGTCCCGCCAACCATAAAATCCCTGGCCGGGTGTAGAGATCCTGCACGCCGTCGCTTGCAGCGTAGAGAGCATACAATGTGAGCGCGTTCATCCCGGCCCCCGCCGCCAATGCGCCGATCATGCCCACGTCTCCATTCTTGTAATCGCGGCTCTTGGAGTCGGGTAGATTCGCGGCTCGGCGAGAAATGAGCTCCGTATATCGCTTGACGAGTGCAAGCGAGAGGAACCAGCTCATCATGAAGGCGAGCAGCCAAGGAGAGGGCCAAGCTGAAATCGCCGCCGACCCTCCTACCACGCGTGCTGTATAAAGGGCTGCAAGGGTCACAACGTCGAGGATCATTTTTCGCTTCAGAAAGAACGAATAGGCGGTGGTCAATGCAAAGTATCCGGCGAGCACCAAAATGAAGGCGGGTGAAATCGTGAGGGCAACCATAAACGACAACAGAAGGAGAATGGGGATTACCACGAGCGCGTGTGAGAGCCGGATATCGCCGCAACCCAGCGGCCTGCGGCATTTGCTGCGATGTGCGCGATCGTCCTGAAGGTCGACCAGGTCATTCAGCACATAGACGCTCGAAGCGCAAAGCGAGAAGGCGGCAAAAGCTAGAGCGGCATTGGCGAGACTATGAACATCGAAGAGCTGATTTGTCAGCAGCGGGATAAAGACCAGCGCATTCTTGACGTATTGATGCACCCGCAGCAACCGCGCCCAAGTCCGCCAGGTCGGCTTGTCGTGCGCAAGATGCTCGACACTGTCGCATTGGCGCGATAGTTGCCGAGCAACCCTGGCCGACGTCCGAATCGCGTATGATTTTCCAGCGTGACGCCATACAGGCAGGTCTGCGGCGTCGTTGCCAACATAGTCGAAGCCACCATGGCCAAAGGCCGCAACGAGCTTTTCCGCCTTCACCTCGGCGACGCAGTTAGTCATCTCGTCCGTTGCAAACCAACCGTTGAAGACACCTAAATGGTCGGAAACGCGGGAGACGAGGCGCTCGTGCGTCGCGGACGCGAGATAGACCTGACGTCCCTCTTCCCGCGCCGACTGGATCAAGTTCAGAACCTCGAGATCAAAGGGCAGGATAGCCGGATCGAAATCCGCCGGTGCGGAAAGACGGTGCTTGAGGCATGCCTTTCCCCGGAACGTTGCCAGGAAAAGGTCAACGATGGAAAAAGGGCGGCGCCTGAGTTCAGAGAACGCGGTCTCAATCAGGAGGTCGGATCGGACCAAGGTGCCATCGAGGTCGATGACCAGCGGTCGCGACGACTCCGAATTTTGCGGTGTCGACGAGCCGCCGAGCGATGATATCGTTCGACGAGGTGCAATCCACTCGTTCTCCTGGCCCGTCGGCAGAAAATCTCTTCGAAGCTCAAACTCCTGGCGCAATTCGCTCAAAGGATTTCCCTTTTTACTGCGGGTCGGTGGAAATCGCCGAACAACGGCCACGCCACTTAGTTCCATGACGCCCCAAACGCTGGCGTCCTAACGGTGCTCGACGTTCCTGCACCTCCAGTTTCATACAGGCTGCGGATCTTCCTGCGCGAAAGGAATTATCAATGCTCAACCTCGCACCTGCTCGTTGCCGTGGTATGACCTGGTTGCGCTGAGCGACGTACTCTGCCGGACGGAGTTTCGACGGCAGGAACAAACCGCTGATGTGCCGGTTTGGTGCCCTATACGCAAAGACCGGACGAACGAAGCGATGAACTTGGCACTTGTTCTTGGGACATTGACACTGACCTGCTGGATGGTCGGCGGGGCTATTGCCGTCTTCGGAAATGCCGAGCAATGTCACCCCCACCGTCAGCGGATCAGCGAGTTCGTCACTCTCGGCTTGAACATCCTTGGACTCGTTTGCGCAATCCTTATGGGAGCCGTTCTGGTCGCGTAGAAATGCCGAAACAGTTGAACGCTTGTTAGGTTACTGGAAGCTTCTCTTGGCGCAGCCAGCTTTGCCCACCGTGTCGTTAAGCTTGGTGCCTGTGGGGTCGCCTTCGCCATCTTTGAGACTACGTGCGTTGGCACATCCTACATCTAGGTTGTCAGCTGTAGATCCAGCTGGCGATCGCCACTGCCAGCGCAACAAGAGCCAGCGTGGTGATGAAGATGCGCAAAGGGTTAGAGCGCGTCGTCTGGGGTATGGTCCCTGCACTCCCGGGTTCACGCATGGCGACATCGTAGTTGCTTTGGCGATCGGCCGCTCCCCAGTTCTGAGTATGCAGCGCCGTCTCGATCTCTTCGTGGCTCATCGGCTGACCTGCGGCCTCAGCATCTGTTTCCAGGGGTGCGGCTGCAGGGTCAAATCCCGATCTGATGTCTCCACTGTCTCCTGATTGGATTCGACCGCGTACTTCGGCAGCGGTCTTGCCATCCTTCTTGATCATCGCGGTTCTCCGAGTTCGCTTGAAGTTGGTGCCGCGCCGTCGCCCCCGCTCAACCTCCAGATCGAGATCGAGCCCGCGGTGATGATGAGGCCGACAATGATGACAGCAGCCACATAGGACGAAAGCAGCCATCTGGGTGAACCTTGGTCCATTGTCGATTCTGCGCTTCCTACTGCTTGTAAGCTTTCAAAGCGTCCGCTCGCTGGGCGCCTGTCCGCCAAGACCTGGGTGACAGCACTCCCATGGATGACGGGCGCTGCGTTGGCTTGCGTGCTGTGACATCGCCGTTCCGATCCACTCCGCCAACATCAGGATGCCTGCGAGGCAAATCAGCGGCAGTGGAGCACTCTTGCCGTGCAGATGCCGCTAACATTCAAGCTCGGCAAAGGTTCCACTTGTTTCGGCTCCGGAGGCCAATTCGAGTGTTGCGGCCTCCGCGGATCGGCTCCGAGACTCGGCAACACATATCGAGTCGAGGACGAGGTAGGGGAATTCGAGGACTGAGCAAAGACGCTCGTGGCCATTCCAGCTGCAAGCAACCGTCTAATTACCCTCCAATTCGTCCGGCTGACGACGTCTGCGTTTAGAGACGAGCGACGGGAGAGCAATGGAGCTGCTCTCCCTTGCAGGTCAGGCGGCTTCGGCTGAGAATCGGTCAAACAGCGGCTTAAGGCGGGGATGACGGGCGGCCGTAGGCGCGTGGATCTCGACGATTCGTCCAGATTTCGTCTCGCGCCGGAGCCATTCGCTAATCGTCTCAGCGCTGGTATGATCCATGTAGAACAGATGTTTGCCGATGATATTGACTTTGCGGCCGTCGGGTAGCCCTTCGAACGTGCTGAGTAGCGCCGGCACGTCTTTGCAGGTGACCGCTCCGCGCAAACGGACATGAATTTCGTCGTCGATCTCAGCATGCCTGATTACAAGCTTTCGGCGCAGATAGGGGAGAATTTCCAGTATCGACAGCGCAAGGCCGAGCGCCACGCCAACCAGCAAATCCTGAAGGACAACCATTGCCACCGTCACTGCCCAGATTCCGACCGGTACAAAACCATGGTGTTCGAACAAGTGGCGGACATGGTGAAGGCTGATCAGCCGCCAGCCCGTGACGAGCAGTACAGCGGCTAGCGCCGTCAAGGGCACCATTGCCAGTATCACCGGCAAAAGCGCAACCAACCCCAGGATCCAAACGCCATGTAATATTGCCGAGGTGCGCGTGCGAGCTCCGGCCTGGATATTGGCCGATGAACGAACAATGACACCCGTGATCGGCAATGCCCCGAGCAATCCACAAAGACCGTTACCGACGCCTTGGGCGAATAGTTCCTTGTTGAAGCGGGTACGTTCTCCATCGTGCATTCGGTCGACGGCGGCCGCGGAAAGAAGCGTTTCGGCGCTTGCAATGACGGCAATCATCAACGTCGCTAAAATAATGCCGGGCTGCACAAGCTGGGCGAAATTCTCGGCCGTCGGAAACGAGATGCTGTCAACTAGAGAGGCGGGCACGTCCACGCGAGCTATCGGGAGTTCAAGGGCGATCGTCAGGACCGTGGCAGCAGCGACACCGACAAGAGCTCCCGGGACCAGCGACAGTGATTTCGGGCGGAATTTCTCCCAGCACACCATCGCAAGGAGAGCGATAAGGCCGACCAACAGTGCAATGGCCTCGTTGGTGACACTGGTGCCCGTTAACCGGCTGACGCTCTCGTCGATGGCGGTGACATTCTCTATGCCGCCTGCGGCGGGTTTGGCATCCATGAGAACATGGATCTGTCCCAGGATGATCAAAATGCCGATGCCGGCGAGCATGCCATGAACCACCGCCGGAGAAATCGCTCTGAACCACGAGCCAATTCTCAGGAAACCCGCCACGATCTGCAGAAGTCCGACAACGAGGAGCACAGGACCGAGCATGGCAATGCCATGCTGTTCGACGAAGCCGAAGACGATCACGGCAAGACCGGCGGCAGGTCCGGAGACCTGTAGAGGCGACCCCGCGAGCAGGCCGACAACGACGCCACCTACGATACCGGAGATCAGCCCCATGGCCGCGGGCACCCCCGATGCGATCGCAATGCCGAGGCAAAGTGGAATAGCAACAAGGAAAACCACGAGAGACGAAGCGAGGTCGCGTGAAACAGAGCCGGTGTTTGTCATGGCACTACTCCCCTGCAAGCGCTGCGGCAATCCGCGGCATGACATGCGGATGGCCTCGTCCTGTGAAGGCCACCGGCAGCTGCTCCCCCTCCTGTACCTCCGTAAACCTTGCCAGAACCCCGTCATACACCTGGACCTCACCCGTCTCGATGTCGAAGAACCAGCCGTGGAGTGTGATTTCGTTGGTCGCGAGCTTTGCCGCCACTGATGGATGGGTCTTCAGGTGGTCAATCTGCACGACAACATTTTCCATCGCTACCGCACGTACACGCTCAGCGTCGGAAAGGTCGTCGGGATAGGCTTGGCAAACAATCGAATAGGCCGCGTGGCTGTGCCGCAACCAGGCTGAGACGTTTGGCATTGGTTCCAGCATTTGTGGGTGGCACAGCCCTTTCATCGCCCCGCAATCGGAGTGACCGCAGACGACAATGTCACTGACGCCGAGCGCCAGGATGGCGTATTCGATTGCGGACGAGACGCCGCCGTTGAGGGTCGAGAAGGGGGGAACGATATTGCCTGCATTGCGGCACACGAAGAGATCGCCGGGGCCGGACTGCGTTATCGTTTCCGGCATCACGCGGCTGTCGGCGCAAGATATCATCAGCGCATGGGGCTGCTGGCCTTCGCGCGCGAGTTTGCGGTAGAGCGCCGAGTGGGTCGGGAACACGGCGCCGCGAAAACTGGAGATGCCTTTCAGGAGATCACCCATATTCGGATCCTCTTTCTGGCCGGACGTCGGAATATCTCTCGTCCGGCGGGTTGCAGAAGCGATCTGTTCGCACGTGCACAATAAGGGGCGGTGAGAACCCGATGAAAGAGGCTCTGCCATTTTTGCACTGCAACAATTTTTGAATGAGAAGTGATCCGGTCGCGCGCCAGGGTGACTATAGAAGCGAGGCTTAACTGTCCATCAGCCCACGTTCGTTCGAAGCGTCGAACTTGCGGACATCCCCATGCATGCGGCCCTGCCACCGGCCAACAAACGAGACGGTATCGGCGGCATCGAGATGAGCGCTGAGCGCTGTCTGGTCTGCCCATCGTTCCGATATGATCAACGTTCCGGCCTGTAGATCGTCCACCGCGGCGTCATAAGCAATGTTGCCGGGACGCTTTCGCGTGGCAATCGCAAGCTGCTTTAGGTCGGCGAGAAATTGCACCACGTCAGCGGGATCGACGTGTATGTGTCCGGCTATAATGAGCATGACGCCTCCTTCTGCTGCCGGCCGCCCTCCGACAGCCGACCGATGTGCTTTGACGGCCGGACTTGTGTTCGTTAAACAACCGAGAGCACAATTTTTCCTTGAATTCTTCCTTGCGACGCGCGCTGATGCGCATCTGACGCTTCCGCTAACGGATAGACGCTGTCGATCACGACGCGAATGGTGCCGTCGTCGAGCAATCGACCGGCCTCGGCCAGTTGCGCGCCGTTCGAGCGAACCTGTGTCGACGACACCGTTATCTCGCGCCTTGCCGCTTCCTCATGACCGGAAAAGCCCAGAGGGTTGACGAGATATAGCGCTCCGCCCCGCTTCAGGACCCTCAAAAAGCGCTCCATGTTAGGGCCGCCGACAGCGTCGATCACGAGATCCACATCCTGTACGGCCGCCTCAACGGACGTCGTGGTGTAGTCGATGAACTGATCAGCGCCCAGCTCGCGCAGAAGCGCCTCGTGCTTGCCGGAGGCGACAGCGATCACGCGCGCCCCTTTCCACTTCGCGACCTGAACCGCCAGGTGCCCGACGCCGCCACCGGCACCGTTGATCACAACGGTCTTGCCGTCGAGCGGGATGGGCGCATGAGGGAACGACTGGAACGGGTTCGGGGCATCGTGACCGAGTTCGACCAGAAACTGCCAGGCGGTGAGCAGGGACATCGGCGCACCGCCTGCCTGAATGTGTTCGATGCCCGCCGGCTTGATTGCCACTTCCGATGCGGACACGCGGACATACTCAGCATAGGCGCCGCTGCCTTTCATGACGTCTTCCGGGAAACGCACCATCGCAAAGACCTCATCGCCGACTTTGAATCCCGAGACGTCGTCGTCAACTGCCGCGAGCACCCCCGACACATCGGTACCAAGGATCAAAGGAAACACAGGATCGGGTTGCCATTCAGGCGGCAGCGCGCGATACCCATCACGCAGGTAGAGATCCGGTGGATTGAGGCTTGCCGCATGAACGCGAACCAGGACCTCACCCCTTGCCGGTGTGGGTCGAGGCGCATTCTGGTAGCGCAAGACTTCGGGGCCACCAAACTCGTGCAGCTGAATTGCTTTCATCGTCTCGGTCATCATAGCCTCGCTTTAAAGGTTCACTGTTCGATCAGAAGATAGCCCCGCCCCATACTGTTGATAATTGCGGTGTTGTTCGCTTTAATAGTGCCATGAAGGAACAAATGGGTTTGGAGAGGCTGGCCGGCCTTGTTGCGTTCGCGAAAGCAGGGTCTCTGGGAAGCTACACAGCGGCCGCTCGATCGCTCTCTATCTCTCCCTCGGCGATCAGCAAGAGCGTTCAGCGGCTTGAGCAGCATCTCGGCGTCTCGCTGTTCATGCGGACGACGCGCTCGCTGACCTTGACCGCCGAGGGGCGCGACCTGCATGAGCGCGCCTTGCGCCTGTTGCGCGATGCGGAAGAGATCGAGCAGGTGGCCAAGGCGGCGCGGGCAGAGCCCTCCGGCACACTGCGAATTGCAGCGTCGCTGCCGATCGGCCTGCATGTCATTGCGCCTGCGCTTGCCGCATTCCGGAAGCTGCACCCCAAGGTGATGATCGATTTGCGGCTGAGCGACCAAATGGTCGACCTCACCGAAGAGGGTATCGATCTGGCTGTCCGTATCGGTGAGCTCGGTGACTCGCGCCTTCTGTCACGCCGGCTTTCGCCGCATCGGCTCTGTTGCTACGCGTCGCCCGAGTATCTCGCTACGCGCGGCACCCCGGAGCATCCCGATGACCTTGAGGGGCACGAGACGGTCAATATGCGCTACCAAAGCACGGGCCAACTGTTTCGGTGGCCTTTCCGGATTGGCGAACGGGAGATCGAGATCGTGCCTTCTTCCGGTGTTGTCGTCGATGCAAGCGAAGCTGTTATTGCTGCAATTGCCGCTGGCGCAGGCGTCGGAATGGGCACGAGTTTTACGGCTACGCCGTGGATCAAGCGCGGCGAGTTGATCCCGGTTCTGTCCGAGTTTGCAGTGGACCGCCATAACATTACGGCCGTCTGGCCGGAGAGCCGCCGAACCAACCCGTCCATTCGCGCCTTCCTGAACATGTTGATCGAACTGGCCTAGCTGCGGGTGCTCGTCTGAAGCCCCTACCCTTCAGGACTGGTCCATCGCCTTCGACGGCGAGAAGCATTGTGCCAACTCACCAGGGGCCTTGTGTCGGTCATATAGGACAATTTCGGGAGGACGGCGTTACCGATTGCGGGCAATGCCTTTCGTCGCCGCACGCGGCCGTCTTAGCCGTATGCCCGCTGCACGGCGTCAGATGCAGGACATAATCACGGCGACCAACCCACGAGCAATGGGGCGTTGGCATCGATGCTCCGATGAATTTGCGATAACGGAGGCAGATATCATGCCGATCTCGCGTGAGACGCAGTCATCCCCCGCAGACATCAATTGCGGCCAGATCATTCTCGATGGGACGGTTCAGTTTGAATTGCTGATGCAGACCCACGACTTGGGCGCGATAGATGATCAATAGGGGGTTGAGTGCGCTGAGGATCATGTCCGCATCGTATTGGCAGTAAGAATCCGTAAGGGCTTGCTGCACATCTGGACTGGAGCGTCGGTCGAACCTAGCGAGGACGGTTGTCTCCGGGGTTCGGTCATTGAGCCAATCATCAGACTGCATTATGTGTTGGCGCAGTTCGTCCAGCAGGGTTTGAGAGTAAAAGAGTTCGCCGCGCTTGGCTCGCCTGTATGTCTCGTGCGCCGCCGCGAGCCCCTTGCTGATAGAGATATCGATCTCGTCTGTCGTTACGGCGAAGTTCAGCTCTTTGGAGCGATCAACGAGGCCAGTGACGATTTTTTCAGGATCGTAAAGGATAATCATGGGGAGCCGATACCAAGGTGAAGGCGTGAGCTTCTCAGTATCGAGATAGAAGACATCGAGCTTGTTGAAGGGTTGGAAATGTGAAACGCAGTGCCCAGTGCCGGGCATCCACTCGTTAAACAAAAAGCCCGGCCATTGCTGCGGTAAGTCCCGCCGATGCTCAACGAACCAGCTATGGCGTTCATGGCGGACAACAACTCGAAGGTCTATATCGGAATATGCGTCCGAACTTCCCGCTGCGAGCGAGCCGGAAACGAAAATGCCTTGCACATTTGGATCGACGCTAAAGTAATCGAAGGCCACCGAAATCAATCGGTCTCTCGCGACTGTCAGAGCTGTCAAATCAATGCTGGTCATGTGCCGATCCTACCAAAAGCGGGTATGCCCGCAACGGGTCGACGGAACGTTTGGAGCACTCATCACCCTACCGGGTAATGCATGGCAAGAGTTTGCCAATCCCGTTATGACTGGCCGTCGCAAGGGTGTCCGCAGATGTGTTATGTCAACGCTGCTTCCAAAACTCCTCGATGACGAAGCATCCACGATGCGCTTCGGGTTCGCCAGGTGATCGCCCATAGCGGTTCGACAGCGGTTGACTCTGGCATGACGACCGCCTCCCTGGCTTGTTCGGCCGCATCGTGGATCGCGAACATTACCAGCTTATCGAAGAAGCCGACGCGCCCCTTTCGAGGCAACCCGTAGCCGTCTAGCAGCAGGCGAACTTGATGCGCTCTCGTCTCCGCGGAACCCAAGCCGACCCGCTCGGCAAGATCGTCATCATAGAGCTGAGCATTCAACCAGCAAGCCTGAGCCAACTCAATGTCTACCCTGACTGGACCGGCGACTTCCCAGTCTATCAACGCAAAAGGCTGGTTGGAGCGACAAACAATATTCCAAGGCCCGGTGTCGCAGTGGCCTATTACGAAGGGTCCATCGCCCAGGCCGCGCCCGAACCAATCGCGCCAGATGGCGTTCGCAGGAATTGTGAAAGAAGCGGCAGCATCGTGTAATCGCCGCAACATCGAACCAATCTCAGTAAATGCCTCATCTGTCCACGGTGCCGGGTGGACAAAGTCACCTTCGATAAATGACAGCGTCTCGCGGCCGCGGTCATCGAACCCCGTCCCGACAATCAGCGGCGCACCAGTGAAGCCGCAAGTTTGCAGATGACGCAGGAGTGAAATGACAGTGGCAGACCACGGACCACCTTCGCGATAAACGACCTGATTGCGCCGCGTGACTGTCGTCCGGCCGCCACCTATCAGAGGGATTTCGTCGCCCATTTCACTCATCTGACATCAAATTAACGTGCGGCAGTCCGCGGCAGGCTATGCGATTGCGACCGTCCGGACGCAAGCCTCGCTGTCGCCCATGACGTCGAGACCAGCAGCACCGACAGGTTTGCATTATACCCTGTCAGCCCCAGCGCCTCAAAGAGGACAGTTCGGCGAATGTCGTGATAGGCCTGCCACTGTTCCGGCGTTGCCACCTCAACGATCCCGGCTATATCGGGTGTCGGGGACACTCCGTTCATTCATCTACCGCTCCAAAAATTCAGTGCACGGGCGCAAGAACCGGTATTCCGGCTTCCTCTGCAGCGCGAATAAGCGCGGCACGCGCTGTCTTGGCAGGGATATCGCCACGGATGGCATCTAGGCAGGCTTTGACAGCAGCGATGTATTCCTTTCCGTCATCTGTCGGCCATGCCACGACGAGAGCCTTGGCAAGCTCACCAAGTGATCGGACGAGCCTGTTCTTCTCTTCGCCACTCATCACAAGCACGAGCGTTCGCCATTTTGCTGCGAAAACTTGGACGCAGCAACAGCATTAAAACCTTCCCGTGCCCTTTCAACAACGATGAGGAACATTACATCGGCCGATGCCGGGTGAAATCCTGAACTTAGCTAGGCATGGCAGCCGGTAAACGCCAACCGGCCCGGATTGGCAAATGCTGAAGATGGTGCGGTCGCGCTCGATGGCGGCAACGAGCCACCGTCGGATCAACTTTGCGGAAGCAGCGTAGCCGCCACTGGCGAGCGCCCGCTCCTTTCCTGCGCCTACCTTCACATCCGGTCACGCCGGGTAACCAATCGTCAATTACGGTTTTGGAATACACGCGTATATTAGAACTTCGACGATTACGATCGCTGCCCGGAGGGATCGAGGACAATGGATTGGGACGCAACCTCTGCTTTCACACCCGTCGGGCTGGCTCTGCGCCGCCAGCCAGTTCACAGGATCATCCGAACCCTCGGCGACGCTGCATATATGCTGCTCAAGGACTGGCCTTCCGATGACGGCGAAGAATATGTCACTGCGGTGAAGGCTTGCGTCGATGCGATCAGCGGTCAGATCGCTCCGGAGCAATTTCGGGATGCGTTTCTGCGTGCGGCCGATGAAGCGGGCATCGCAGCGATAACTATCGTCACCAAGACAACAATGAAAACCGACTCGCAACGAAATATGAGTGCATAATTTTTGCATGGCACGCACACGCAGGCAGATCGACATCCCGGAATCAGGTCATTGTCCGCATGCGAGCTGAATGGAGGTTGCCGCTCGCCCCGGTAACCGGAGGTTCACCATCTAACCAAAGTATCTGTGAAGCAGCTGTCCCTTCCTGTTGATTTCAAAGAGATTTCAGGCTGATGTAGGTGCATCCAAACTATGGCTTCAGAATGCAGCGCTACCAGATACAAGCACTCGAGAACGGGTCGTGGGCGGTCATAGATCACCAGACCGGCAAGCCAATAGTTGACCAGCAATGGTCAAGCGAGAGAACGAGGCTGGAGGCTCAGGCCTTGGCCGATTTTCGCAATGGAATATCGGCCCCACCACCGCAGCAGATTTCCTCGCGGCTTCAGAAGATACGTCGTGCTTGGGCACTCCTCTCTGCGAAGCGGTAGACGAGATAGCCGCTTCGCGCTTCCTACCAAACCACGGATAGGGATGTCATTGAGCGTCGCATTGACGCACTCAAGGGGACGCCGATCTGGGACAAGAACGCTGGCCGCGATGTCGTGAGTGTTGGCGTGAACTGATGACGACAAGCCCTAAAAGCGGACCGGCGCACGCGTTAGAGAAGTGGCGGCCCTCGGTTGGACGCGGTAGCGTCTGGCGACTTCTTCCACGTCCTCAACCACCTTGACGTTGCCCCGTTGAAATAATCTATTTTGAAGTAAGCTCTGGCCGATTGAGAGGACCAGAGGATGAAGCGCAATCGTTTCACAGACGAACAGATCATCGGCATATTGAAGGAGCACGAGGCAGGCACGCCGGTCTCGGAGCTTTGCCGCAAGCATGGCGTCAGCACGCCAGCATCTATGAATGGAAGGCCAAGTACGGCGGCATGGAGGTGCCCTGGCGCGCAAACTCCTTATCGCGCTGTGGAAGTTTGTCACTGCGGGTGTTGTCATCGAGGGGGCTGTCATGAAGACCGCCTGACGACCAAAAAATTGCCGAACACACAAATCTTCCAGGACTGATCACTCCTGGCGGATCCAGGTGAGCGAACCGCCTCAAAGTCGGGCTTCAAATACCACGCTTTAGATTGGTCCCGTTCTCCTGAGCCTTGCCGCTACGCAAGCGGGATAATGGTGCTGCCGGACAAAACGGCGACCGTATGTATGTGAGTTTGAACCGGTGACGGAAACGTGCCGCGTCAAGCAAGGTGGCTCAGACCATGGGTTCGATACGAAATCGAAGGGGCACGCTATGAAGCTATGATTGATCTTGACGGCGAAATCCTCATGTGAGCTTTGAGATATGCTCGCCACCATTCATTCTGCAGCCTCCATACGAGCCAGAGCTTGCTGTCGCTTAGCAATTACGTCCGGATCGCTCTTGAAATACTTCCTTTTACCCGGCTTGCGCCCGCGCTTCTGATATCCGTTGCTCTATCATTCTGGCGTTCAAAGGCATGGAGGCCGCGACGACGCCTCTTCCTCGCACTTTCATGTTGATAGCGTGGTGGCCGGAATTCACGCGGCGATCTCGCCGAAATATTCGCGAAACTCGACCAGCCTCCCCGTCGGGCCGGCTCGCATGAAGATCGCATGCAGGCCAGTGTAGGGCGCGCCACCGATTGTCCCGCTGCCGCGATCGCAGACGACGACCCAGTCGGCGGCGAAGAGCTTGAGATCGATTGTCGATTCCGTGATCCTGCGCTTGATGCGCCGCGGTCCAGGCCGTCACTGCCCGCTTGCCCTCGGGCGGTCCGTGCCGACCTCGTTGTTCGCCGACGGGGAATTGGAAGGTCATCGTCTCATCGCAACAATCGAGGAATGCCGTCCAATCGCCGGAAGCCCAGCCGGCAAAGAAGGCGTCGACGGCCGCCTCAAGCACGCGACGAGCTCCCGGATCGGATGTGGCGCCCCAAGCTGCGGCAGTAGAGACGAAAAGGGCGCCACCCGAAGCAGTAACGGCGCGTCGCGTAAGTTTCATGTCGGTCTCCTGTTAGTTAGTCGCGTTCATCTGAGAACAGCCGAGCGGGGTCATCGTCTCTGTCTTCGCAGCGATACTGGATGTGGAGAGGCGTGCTGCGGCTTTCTTTCAGGAAATCGGCAGCAATGTCAGGATCCCGGAGGAAAATGCATCCGATACACCCGAGGGGTCATGCCCCTGAGGCGCCGAAATGTCGTTGTGAAGTGACTCTGACTTGAAAAGCCGAGCCGAAAGGCAATGGTGCTGATCGACAAACCTGTTTCGCGTAGCAGCGTCTCTGCTCGCCACACACGTTCCTCGATCACATATGCATAGGGCGCAAGGCCGGTCGTCGCTTTGAAGCGGCGTGCGAAACTGTCGACGGCCATGTCTGCGACGGCTGCCAGTGCGCTCAGCGAAATGTCGGAATTCATGTGTGCATCGATATAGTCCCGAACGCGACCAAGCGCCCGACGGCTGAGGCAGCCGTGGCCCTGAACCGGGTTGTGCTCCCTGTTCAGGATTGCCACGCGGAGGCCAACAAGGGCGACCAGATGCTCGACATAGGCGGTGTCCGGCTTATGGCCGAGCGCCATCTCGTCGCGAAGCGAGCCCACGAGAGTGGCAATGACCGAGTCTTTCTTGTTCACCAGGATCCGCAAATCCCCCAAGTTTTCACATCCTGAAATCCTGGCGTCGGGATCGATCCATAAGGCCGAGTACGTCAGATCCACGTTCCGGTAGAAGCCGAATCGCTCGGCACCCGCGGGCACGAAGGTGAGCGCCCCGGGGCGATCCTTTCCGTCGTACACGGATTTTGCCTCATGCCGGATACACGTTTGAGACGTTCCGCCTTCCTCGGTCAGGACGACCAAATGATGAGGAGCTGTCCAGCAAAGTTCCGCCTCCCGGCACGCCCACCGCCGATTGTCGAAAACGATCGACGATCCGGCCCATGACGCCGTTTGCAGCGGCTCAGACCTCTCCTCCTGGCTCCGAATCCGTCCGTCACCAAGTAGCGGTTTGAATGACATTGCTGCATCTCGCTGGTTCATTAACGGAGCCGCACCGGCTTCGTCTTGAGCATCGTGTGCTGTCCGCCTCCGTGGCTGCGCATATGGGGCAAGCATCGGGCCTTGATAACCGCGCCGCGTTCAAGAATTTGTGAGACCGGCCAAAATCTGCCGGAGGCACAGAGGGAACACCGTGTCTTGAGCGCACTCGCCTGGCTGCCGGAGTGCATGCTGTAGCGCGGCGCTAACCAATCTGACGGAGGGTCATCGCTGTGCATGGGGAGTGGTTTCCATGCCAGCCGTCTCGCGCACGATGTTGAGGAATGCCCCGAGCACTGGCGAAGGCTGCTCGCGCCGATAGATGATGGAGGTGTCGATAGTCAAGTTTCGACCCTGAATTGGGCGATAGACCACACCCGGTCGTCGCAGATTCTCGAGGCAGGCGGGCAGCAACGAGACACCGAGTCCGACGGAGACCAATCCGATGATCGTCTGCTTCGGTGTTGCTTCTCGCATTATCCGCGGACTGAAGCCGGACGAACGGCACAGTCCGACAATCTCGTCATAGAGGGATGGATTGATGCTGCGCGGGAACTGGATCAAAGCCTCATGAGCAAGATCAGCCAGCGCTATCTCGGTTTCCCTGCTCAACCGATGCGTCTCCGGCAAGGCGACGATCAGCGGTTCGACCAATATGCTTTCGACCTGCAATCCCTTTTGGTTGACGGGAGGATGGACAAAACCGATGTCCAGTCGCCGCTCGGTCACCATTTTTATCTGATTGGGAATGCGCAGATCCGTCAGACTGAGCTCAATGTCAGGATAACGTGCGGTGAAGCGCTGCACGATTGCTGGCACCACGCTGTAAATGGCCGCATCGATGAACCCTACGGAGAGATGTCCGGTCTCACCCCGCTCGGCTTTGCGGGCAAGTTCGACCGCTTGCCCGGTTTGATAAAGCACAGCCCTCGCCTCATCGAGAAATACCCGCCCCGCCGCCGTCAGCTCTACTTTGCGTTTGGTACGCTCCAGCAGCCGCACGCCCATTGCCTTTTCGAGTTGCTGGATCTGCTTGGTGAGAGGTGGCTGCGATATATGCAGGCGTGCCGCAGCACGCCCGAAATGCAGCTCTTCTGCGACAGCCACGAAGGATTGCATCAGCTTGTGATCCATCTCATTATTTCCAAGATCGAATTATTCGCTCTCCGATCAATATTGGACAGAAAATACTGAAATTTGCAAAGTTCGGGCGGTCACAAGTTCGGGAGATACAGTCTTGAAGGATACCGATATTTCTCGCCGCCAAATACTGAAACTGCCGCTTCTCGGAGCGGCGATCGCCGGAACATCGCAATCCGGGATCGTATGTGAAGCGCTCGCTCAGCCTGTCCCCGCGACGTCACCGGCACCTGCGGGCGCTTTTGCCCATAATGTCGAAGCATTGGGGTACACTGACCTCGATCATCGCCCAGCCTTCAAGATGGCGATCAGACAGGTCGGAGAGCGCTGGTATCTCTACACCGGTCATTTCTGGCACTCCGGCTGGAGCATTGTGGATGTTACCGATCCGGCTAAACCGCAGGTCGTGAAATTCGTACCCTATCCTGGCTCGAACACATGGACACTGCAGATCGATCTTTCGGGCGATACCATGGTGACCGCGCTGGAAAAGCCTTTTGCAAATTTCGGTGGCGATCCCGACGCGCCATTTGGCGAGGGCGTCCTCATCTGGGATATCGCAGACCCAATCCATCCGAAACAACTTGGTCACTATCGCACCGGCGGTAATGGCACTCATCGCAATCTTTATCCCGGCGGACGTTACGTTCACCTCGCCGCGAACATGCCGGGCTATACCGGCAATATCTATGTCATTCTCGACATTTCGGACCGCTCGAACCCACGCGAAGCCGGACGTTGGTGGGTGCCGGGCCAGCATCAGGCCGGCGGCGAGAGCCTAGCACGCGTTGAGTCGACCGGAGCCGACCGGGAAACGTCGGACCGTTACCGGATGCAACTGCGTCCGCAATGCATGTGCGGTGCGTTTTGTGCCAGTACGGGCGAAGATATCTCGTTGCATGGTCCGCCCTACGTCGTCGGCAATCTTGCCTACCTGCCTTATGGCGCGGCGGGTATTGTCGTGCTCGACATCAGCGACATCTCGCGGCCAAGGCAAATCGGCGGCCTGAGTTTCAGCCCGCCCTTCCACTCTCGCTTTGGTGTGCACAGCGTCCTGCCGATCCCCGAACGCGGCATAGCCTTCGCCAATTCGGAGAACGTCACCTATGGGCGCGGTCCGATGCATCATGCGTCGATCGTTGATATTTCCGATCCAAGTGCTCCCTTCCTGCTGTCGCTTCTACCTGAGCCGGTGCCTCCACGAGAGGTGCCCTATTCAGACTTCACCAGCCGCGGCGGTTGGCGGGGACCGCATAACATCAACCATCACCAGCATCATCCCGACGTAGAGAAGCAGGGAGATCTGTTCTACATCGCGCATTTCAACGCCGGCCTGAGGATCTACGACGTCTCAAACGTGCGGCTTCCCCGCGAGGTTGGCTATTTCATCCCGCCGGAACCGGCGCGTCGCTATGGCCCAATGCCGGAAGACAAACTGGTCTTACAGACCGAAGACGTGGTCGTGGACCGGCGCGGCTGCATTTATATCAGCGATAAGAACCAGGGCCTCTGGATTCTCCGTTACACTGGCCCCCGACCCGAGGCCGACCGGATATGATTACCAGGTTCCCCCGGATAAAACCGCCGCTTCAGCTCATGCAAAAGCAGCCACGACCCGCACCGAAGCGCCATGCCTGATGGCTACCGCTGCTGTCTCCGGCTGGCCAGCTCGACCAAACGGCGATCGCCGGTCTCGTGCGTGTGGGTCATGGTCAGCGCTGTGACCTTCCAGGCATCCCCTGCCCTGCTGAGTTCATAGCGATAGTGGCCCATCAGCACCCACATTGCCTCGTCGATGCGATGTGTCGCCTGAAAGTCGGCTTCGGCGACGGCTCGATCACCTTTGCTCTCAATAATCGTGTGATTGGTCACAAGATGCAGCGTTTGATCGAAACCCGGAAGAAAACTGGACCATGAGGCGACGACCTCGTCGCCGGATAGAGTTGACGGTTTTCCACCCCATAGGCTCGTATAGTCGAGCGTAACCTCGTCCGCGAAGGCGTTGCGAACACGGCTCCATTGGTGCCGGTCCGCTCCGGCCGCAATGTCCGTGATCACGGTGATGATCTCCACCCGATCTTCGACGGCGATATCGACATTCCCGGCCCTTGCCGAGACCGTCGCTGATAAGCTCAAGGCAATTGCCATCATCAGTGTTGTCGTTTTCATAGCTCTTCCCTCTGGCCCTCACAACTCTTTGCCGAAGCGCTCAAAATGCGCCGCAACAGCATCGGCGGCCGCAGCGACCGGTTCCGGTCGGTCGTAAAAATCGAACTGGCTGACGTTATCCAGCCACAGCTCGAACGAGTGCCCTGGGAGACGATTGAAAAAGGCGTGTGCACCTTGCGGTACGGCTGCGGCTTCCGAATGGACCATCAGTGTCGGTTTGTGGAGCCGATCTGCGATCACCACCGAATCATAGGTCAGCCAGGGCTCCCACGATGCGAGATTGAACTTGTTGTCGTATTCGGGGATGAGCCCGCGATCCATCTCGGTATAGTACGGCACTTGGAACATCAGCGCGGTTCGGTCCGTCGCGCTAGCTGCGAGGATCACCTGTGGCTTTCCGGCTGCCTCGGATGCTTCCGCTCGCTGCGAGGTCTCGATCAGGCGATGCACGCCTTCTTCGCCACCATAGACCTGCCGCACGATGTCGGCGTCATGCAGCCACGGCGCCACCAGCCCAACGCTCGCAATATTGGCGCTGACGGATGCTGCTGCGGCCATATATCCCGCAGACGCGCAAATTCCGAGCCCGGAAATCCTTGCAGGGTCGACCTCGGGCAAGGTCGCCATAAAGACAGCAGCGGCAAGAATATCGGAGATCTTTGCCGTCGGCTCCTCCTTAAAGCGAACGCGGCCGCCGGATTGGCCCCAGCCACGAAAATCAAATGCAAGAGCGACAAATCCCCGCTCAGCCATTTCCCTGGCATAAAGGCCAGACATCTGCTCCTTGATTGATGTCCAAGCGCCGGTCACGACAACGCCAGGGAATCGCTCATTGGCGGAACGGCCGGTCGGAGCATAGAGCGTACCGACAAGGGGTTCCCCCTCATTTTCGAATCTCACCTGTCTGGTTTGGACCTCCCCGAGCGCCGTCGAGGTAAGTAGCGCTATGCACAGCGCTGACAGCACAAATGTTCTTTTCACGATAGCCTCCTTCGTTCGCTGGTGTCGAAGAAGCATCGCAGGAACGGTAATGGAGCGACGGAGTGAATCTTGGCGGATTATAGGTAATTGTTGCGATTCCCGGCCGTCTTGGCGAGACCGCCGCTACTGGCGTCGATAGACGGATGGGTTAACTCTCGCATACCTCAAAAAATGTCGGCCGAAACGAGACACGTCGTCATAGCCCACCCTGAAGGCAACTTCGACGACTGGAATGCCCGTGGTACGCAGCAGCAGTTTGGCCCGCTCCATGCGTTGCTGAATTACATACTGGTGCGGTGACGAGCCGAAAGCCGCCTTGAACGCCCGAAGGAAGTGATACCGGCTCATCGCCGCCTGCGCCGCCAGCACCTCTAACGAAACGTCCTCGGTGAGATTGTCATGAATATAGGCGGCGGCACGGCCCAGCCTCTTGTCGTCGACCGATATAGGCAGGGACTTGCCTTGCCGGAGCACAAGGCCGAGATGGGCGGCCAATGCCAAATGCATAGTTTCGCGATAGAGCGGGGATGTGCCATCGAGCCGAAAAGCCGCATGATGTGCCAGTTGCACCAGCAATGGGTCAAGCTGACCGATCACCGGTTCGAAGCCGTGAGACAGATCGAGCTCGATATCGCTCAGCAATGCATCCGTAAATTCCGTAAAAAGATAGGAGTGAGCCTCATCGTATTCGCAGATGCCTACAGATCCCGACGGCAGTATCCATCCCTCATTTTCCTTCAGGGGTATATGCCGCTTTCGATCCGAGGCTATGGCAACTCTGTGCGTTTGTTGGGGAACGAGAAATATCCCGATCGCCAGGCGCGGCAACCCGAATGCTCCGCCGCCTGGCGGAACATTGATCCTTTGCGCAGTGAGGGGAACACCATCAGCGTCTTTCATGATTCACATCATACACGATACGGGTATCGACAAAATAGAAGGCTCAGATGCCGCATATGCCCTTAAGCGGAGACGCCGAGAGCTGCGAACGTGATCGCGGCCAAGGATACAAACTTCCATCTCGTGCTCGCTCAGTCTCCTTTCGGCGGGATTGTTGATGGATCGAGGAAGCGCGTCACAGCGGCCAGGAATGTCGCTCGGCCGGCATGGTCGCGGTCGAGATGCACAAAGTGCGTGGCGTCGGAGATCGTCGCGAGCCCCGCCTGGGGTGCCTCGTCGACGAGTGCTTGTGCGTCCTGCGGTCGGCTCCAGAAATCCCGGCTGGCGCGGATGACGAGCACCGGCATGCCGAGCGCGGAAGCCGACCACTGCCGCTTGCCGATGGCCAGTTCGAAGCTGTCGGCCATCGCTCCGCTCGGGGACCGGAAACTCGGCGGCTGGCGACTGTCCGATGTTGGATCCGAAGCCAACGCCGCGTCCGCATAGGCTTGTGCCACACGCTCATCCCGCCAGGCTGGCTTTTCGGGTATGGGAATGCTGTTGTCCCATGCCGGAAAGAGGCTCGCGCGCGTATTGAGCCTGTAGGCGCCGAATGCCGAAACGTTGAAGCGCCCCGGTCTGAGAGGATCTTCGAGAGGAGAGCCATGACCGAGGGTTTCATGTTCGCTCGTGCCGCCATAGAGGGTATTGTAAAGGACAAGCCGCTCGACCATCTGCGGAGACTTCGCCGCAAAGGCCCCGGCCCAATGGCCTCCCGTTGCCCAACCTAAAATGCTAACCTGGCTGTTGCCGCTCCACTTGAGGACTGCGTCTACCGCCGCTGCAATGTCCGCCACGGCGTCATCAGTCCGCATCAAGGGTGCAGAGCCGGACGGGTCTTGCTCCATCGTGTTGGGCCGGCTCGAGGCTCCGTAGCCGCGCAGGTCAAGGATATAAACGAGATGTCCGGCCACCGCGAGGTCGGCGGCAAGAGATCCGCCAGGAACCGGTAGATCAAAGGATGCGACACCTGGAACACGTGCGCCGTGGATCAGCAGAACCACCGAATGGATTTCCGTCGAGCGATCCGCACGCCGCACTTCCCGGACAAAGAGACGCTCACCGGCAGGAAGGTCAACAAAGCGATCTGTTCTGATAATTGTTGGTTCCGCAGCAAATACTGCTTCTGTCGCAAGGAGAATGGCGCTCGCCAGCGTGAAGATAGATAGGTTGATCATCATCTGTCCATGAGCTTTAGTATTTGAACAAAAATGCGCGGATAAGACACACGAATCCATGATGGATCTGACGATTTTTGATATTGTCACGGTATGGAACTCCGTCACCTTCGCCATTTCCTCGCCGTTGCTGAAGAACTGCATATGGGCCGCGCGGCCGACAGGCTCGGTATGGCGCAACCCCCACTCAGCCAGTCGATTGCCCGGTTGGAAAAAGAACTCGGCGTTCGCCTGTTCGACAGAGCGAACCGGCGCCTCGCACTGACGCGGGGAGGGGTGGCTTTTCTCGATGAGGCCCGGTCCTCCGTCCGGCATGCCGACGCTGCCTCTGCCCTTGCCAAATCAGCGGAACACGGCACTGCGGGCGAAATCAGGATCGGTTTTGTCTCCGCGGCCCTTTACGAGCATCTGCCCCGATGCCTGTCGCGTCTGAGGCAAATGCATCCAGATGTTCAGCCCAGGCTCCTCGAAGTGTCGACAAATGAGCAACTGGATGCCCTGGCGGAAGGAGCCATCGACATCGGCTTCGCACACCCCCCGCTTGGTACCGGCGATCGACTGGACATAGTGGAGTTTCCAGGCGAGGCGAACGTTGCCGTCCTGCCGGAAGATGGGGGAACCGGAGGTGTAAGCCTGGCGCAAATCGCCGCACTTGGATTGATCCTCTTTCCTGCGACCCAAGGACCGGTGCTCCACGCCCGCATCATGGATAGCTTCACCCAAGCCGGCATCGAGGTTCGGGTTGTCCAAGAAGCAAACCGCGCGCTTACCATGCTTTCTCTGGTATCAGCGGGGTTGGGTGCGGCTCTCCTCCCGCAATCTGTTCAGCGCATTGTTTTCCAAGGTGTGCGCTATGCGGAGATCACGGATGCGACGCTGCCGACCCTGTCGCTCTGCATGATCGCGAGACGCAGGCCGCGGCTCCCTATCGTTGACCATGTATGGCAGATCTTTTCCAAGGCTTAGAATTGTTGTTTCCGCAGGCCTGCCAGTTGTCTGGATACATCGGCAATGGACAACGGAAATCCACCGATGCAATTTCTGTCCGCGTCGACAATGTGTCGATCTCACGGTGCCAGATCGACGTGATGCACGCCGTGCGGCAGCGGAATGCGACCAAGACGCTCCAAAGCCGGCCTCTCGCCCGTCACCACGCGAAAGACCTCCAGACCGGCAGTTGCCTCTTGTTGAGCGCCGTCGTGGCCTTGGAACACAGTGGCAAGAAAATGATCACCCGTGAGGTCAAAAGTGCCGCCTTCCGGCAGAACACCCTCGAAAGGGTAGTCGGCAACCTTGGCGATGGCTCCACTCGCCGGATCGAATGTCAGCAATGTTACCGAAGCGTCGCGTTGATAGCGGCGAGACTCGGGCGGGAAGGCTGTGCTCCGCATGTTGACGGTGGCAATGAGCGTCCCATCGGGGCTCACCGCAAGCCCTTCGGCCGCAACATCCGTCGCCGCGCCGCCGACGCGTTCATGGCGAGCTGTTGTCACCGGTCCCGACGGATCCGCCAGTCGAATGACGCTGACAGCGGAGGGAGTATCGGGAACGCGGCCAGCCAGATCGGTCGCAGCAAAGTTTCGGCCCCAGTCCGAAGTGATGTAGAAACCCCCGTCCGGTGTGAAACGCCCCACAAAGGGGTCGGCACCGACCTCCACCGACTTGCCCCAAGGGCGCAGCGCAAGTTTCTCATCCGCGTCCATTACTTCGAAGAAAGCGACGTGGTTCTGCGTGTCAATATTCACGGCAATGAAACGACCCGAAGGATGCCACTGAACATTGGTCGCGGTGACCCCGCCGCGCGGCGCGGCAGCATTACCCGCGACACCCAGCTCCGCGAGATCGAAGTGGGCCACCTCGCCGAAACCCCCGTCAGCATAGCGAACGATCTGCACGAAGCTTGCCTCGGGCGTGTTGGAGACTATCGCCACCCGCTCGCCATTCGGACTGACAGCAAGGGCTTCCGGGAAGGTTGCGACCTCCGTCGTGGCAGCGAGACGTGGATTGGCCTTGTCGGCAAGGTCGACGGCGAAGAGCCGGTTTCCTGCCGGCAGATCGCGCACCGTCACCCCACCTTCCCGACGCTCGCCGAGCCGCTCGGTTATGAACGCAGTTCGCCCATCGCGGGTGAGTGTGAGGATTTCCGGAGCAGAGGTAACGGAGTTCGATACCGGCAAGGTCCCTGTAGCGACAACACCGTCCGCGATTGAGAGAACCGTCAAGAGATCACGATGATTTGATTCTGGAGGTGCGAGCTGGCCCGTCGCGTAGGTCTGTCCGACGAAGTCGCCATCGGAAATAGCGGCAATGGTTCCAGCGGAGACACGACCTAGGAGATCCGCCGTCTCCGTGGCCGCGGCGGTCATGGAAAGCGTGCCGCCCAATGTGATGGTGAGTGAACCGATCAAGACTTTCAAATGCATTTCCGCCTCCTTTGTGGGCCGCGCAACCACACCCGGGACAACTCTTGCCACAACAGACACATTGGCTGTCATCCTGATTTGAATCCAATCGAAATACTGGACTCTGTGATTGGAAAATTGCATCAATCTTCAATGGATATCCGTTCACTCGCCTGCTTCGTCGCCGTTGCCGAGGATCTGCATTTCCGCAGAGCCGCAGAGCGGCTGAACCTCACTCAGCCGGCGCTCAGCCAACGCATTCGTGTGCTGGAAGAAGAAGTCGGCACGGCGTTGTTCGAGCGTGATCGGCGCCGCGTGGCGCTGACAGCGGCAGGAGTGGCGTTCCTTGATCCGGCTCGCACGGCCGTGGCAAGCGCGAACCTTGCCAAAACAAGAGCACTACGCGTTGCGCGCGGCGAAATTGGACAATTGCGGCTCGGCTTCACAGTCATAGCATTCTACGGCATGTTGCCCGAGGCGGTGCGTGTCTTCCGCACCCGCTATCCCGAGATGACGGTCGAACTCGCCGAAATGAATTCCCCGACCCTGGAACGCGCCCTGTCGGCCGGTGACATCGATCTGGGAATATTGCATCCGCCCATCACCGCACCCGAACTGGCCATCCGCACCTTGCCCAGTCAACGGCTCATGCTCGCATTGCCGGCGGCTCATCGGCTGGCGGAGCGAGAGACGATCGCGGTTCGCGATCTCGACGGCGAGCCGTTCCTGATCGCGCCGCGCACGATCGGCCCGAGCATCTATGATCGTGTCATCGCGCTGTTCCGGAGCCATGGCATCAGCCCACATATTGTCCAGGAGGTTACACCGATGACCACCCTCACCGGCCTCGTCGCGGCAGGCGTCGGCATGGGTTTCGTCACCGATGGTATTGCGACAGTGGCGCGACCGGGCGTAGTGTTCCGTCTCGTTTCGCCCGAACCGCCAGATCTGCCGATTGCCGCCGCCTGGCGATTGCCGGACCTTTCATCACCCGCCGCGCGCTTCCTCGACGTCGTTGCAGAGCACATCGACTAAGACGGGTTTGCTTACGGCAGGCCGCTTAAAGGTCTGTCGTAGAGCTTACGGTCGCCTTGATGGCAGCAGAACCGATAGCCCTGCAATTACAACACTCAGCGAGAGCCAATCTTGTGAAATTCCCGGCTCTTGATCTTCAAGGCATCCAAGTGACGATCCGGCGCAAGCAAGTCCCTCGCCTGGGCGGAAACACTGTTTCGTGTGACCGAACGGCCGCTTGAGAAGAAGTGCCCACCAATAAGCTGATTAGAAGCGAGATCGAAACGCTCGGTCGAGCTTTACCGGGGACGGCACCTGCATTATATATTCTCCTCAAGGAGAATGATTATGGCCAACGCATCGTACGCCTACACGCCCGCCGAGGCCGCAGCAGTCAGCGGGATCGCTGTGAAGTCGGTGCACAATGCGATCGACAAGCGGATCATCGCGACTCATCTCATCGGCGGCAAGGGTAGAGCGCTTACTGATGAGGATCTGCTTCGGTTGAAGCTCTGGTATGGCGTCGGATCGATCTTGTCCGCCGAGCGCCGCAAACGTCTTTTTGATACCATAGACCAGAACCCGAATGCCGATACCGTTAGGGCGGACGACTATCTTATCGTCGATGTCGCGCGGGCAAGGGAGCAACTGGCCGCACGTGCCGAGGCGCTTCGAGAAGCTGAACGAATGATCCAGAGTGTGAAGGGCGTCGTGGGCGGCGAGCCGGTGTTCAAGCGAACCCGTGTTCCAGTGCGAACGATTGCCGCGATGAAGACCCAGGGCGCAAGCACCGCGGAAATTGTCGAGGGTTACCCTTCGCTCACCGAGCGCATGGTGGAGCTTGCCGAGATCTGGGTTGTGGCCCATCCCGCCAGGGGACGGCCGCGGAAGCTCTCCGAGCAGGGCCTGAAGGTGAAGTCTGAGAAGCGTCTGCGAATTCGCAGCGAAAGTGCTGCTAAACCCTCCGGCTCACCTTCGTGAAGTTTCTTATTGATGAATGCCTTCACACGTCCCTCGTCGCCGTGGCGCAAGTGCACGGTCACGATTGCTTTCATGTGAATTGGCTGGGGCTGAGCGGCGAGACCGACTGGGATCTGATGCCTCGCATGGTAGCAGAGGATTTCACGTTCGTAACGAACAATGCGCGCGACTTCCGGAAGCTCTACGCAAAAGAGGCGTTGCATGCGGGTCTGGTGATAATAGTTCCCCAGGTGCTACCTGCGCTGCAACGAGATCTGTTTGCGCTCATCTTGCAGGACTTGGCAGGGGCACAGGATATGGTGAACGAGGTCGTCGAAGTGAGCCTCGATGGCGAGGACGCGGTTCTCACGCGCTATTCGCTTCCGGAGGCTTAGTCGCGCCCCCGCAACGCCCCGGTCTTCAGACCGTATCCTCGACAAGTATTCTCTGCCGACGGGGTTTCCGCTCGAGTCGATGAAGAGGCGACGACTGTCGCATCTCTAACTGGCCCAACTGTCGCATTACTAAATAGTCGCTACACAGTTCGAGTTGGATAACCGTTATTTATGGAACTGTGCCGGCGCGGAGCCTCATACTGTCGACACCGACGCATACGGCTGCCTCCACTCGAACTGCCGTTGACGGACGCTGGTTTCCCGTCACATCAAGGGAAGACCAATTTTGTCCGGTTTGCACTCACTTCGGCGAGCTCTATGCCCTTATCAGCGGTCTTCGCAGATTAGGGCATTGGAGAAACGGAGCGTCGCCAATAATTGCCCCCGATCCGTCACGTATCTCCATGCGCGGGGCAGAGATGACCCCTTGCAGCCTCAGCGATGAGTTCGCGATTATCGGCAAGCGCCTCCCTCCTCGCTTGCAGCAGGTTGCAGCCGCGCGAAATCCGACGTTCAAGTAAGCCTCGATATGTAATGGAGCATGGGCACGTTCTTTGCCGATCGACGCGGGAAAGCACCGTCAGCGCGCTTCATTTGGCAGGGACTGCTCGCCGACATTAAGTGGCAGCAATATCTCGGCGATCAGGTTCCGAATCCAACGATGGGCGGGGTTGCCTGTCGCGCGCTTGTGCCACACGCCGACGATGAGGGCCGGCGGAAGCGGCATGGGAGCGTTATAGAGGGAGAGCCCGAAAAGATCCGCCAAGCGCTCTGCCAATTGTCGAGGGACGAGTGCAATATGATCACTCTCGCTTACAGCTCGGCAGACGCCGAAGAAAACAGGAACCGTCATGACCACCTTCCGAGTTCGTCCGATCTTGGCCAGTGCCGCATCACCCATGGCTTTTGTTTTTCCTTCAGGCGAGAAGAGGATGTGCCCGAGATCGCAAAAAAGATCGATCGGCAAGGTTGCGCCAGATTTTATTCCGGCTGCTTCGATTGCTGCGTTTCCTTTTCGGGCGATAGTTATGAAGGACGACCGGAATTGCGCATGTCGGTCGATCCAGTCTGGAAATTCTGCATCAGGAATGAGAGCCATGTCGGCTTCATACCGCTCAAGAGAGTCGATGTAGCTGTTTGGGACGAGGTCGACCAATTGCACCCGAATACCCGGAGCACGTTGGTGAATCTCACGCGCCAGCCGCGGCATCAGCATCTCCGCAAAGAAATCGCTTCCTGCAAGCTTGAAAGTGAGGCTGGCGCTACCGGGATCAAAAGAGGTGCTACTGAACAGCGCCTCCATCCTGTCGAGCGTCTCACGAAGAGGCATGGCTAAACCTCTTGCATAATCCGTCGGGCGCAAACCTTGGCCATGACGGACGAACAGCTGATCATCGAGCGCATGACGCAGTCTTGAAAGTGCGCCGGAAACCGCTGACTGAGACATTCCCAGTTTCTCACCGGCCTTCACAGTCGACCCTTCCCGCAACAAGGCGTCGAGCACACGTACAAGATTGAGATCAAAGGTCGCGAAATTCATTTCACCGATAGTTTCTATATGATCAAACGATTTTCTTAATAATGGATCGGATGGTAAAAACTACAACACGAAAGCGCTTTCGTTTCATCCCAACCGAGGAGGAAACGATGATTGATCTACTGGAATGTCCAGATACCATTGAATGGCTCGGTGTTTCTTACCGACCTATTCTGACGAATGCAGCAACTGGCGGAGCGATGTCCATCGTCGACAGCCTGTCTCCCGTCGGAAGCGGGCCGCCGCGACACATCCATGAAAGAGAGGACGAGACCTTCGTCCTTCTCTCCGGCTTGTGCGAGTTCTGGGTGGAAGGCGAGAGGTTCACGAAGAAGGCCGGCGAAACTGTCTTCGTGCCACGCGGAATGGAGCACACCTTCAGGGTTATCGGCGGCATGCCTTCGCGCCATCTGGTGAT